>QHBY01000072.1:0-10385 GCA_003244245.1 Pseudonocardiales bacterium | reverse complement strand
TTGGTTCTTGCTCTTGGTTCTTGGAGGTCTGTTGTGTTGCTTGTGGTGGTCTCTGGTTCTGGTTCTGGTGGTTGGGTCCGCGTTCATCGGGTGTGTCGCGGGGGGCTGCCTGGTCGGATTGGCACTCCAGCGGCGCGCAGGGCGGCGAGGACAGCCTTGGGGCTGTAGTCGAACCGTTTGGCCAGGCTCGTGGAAGTGGCGCCCTCTCGGTATGCCTGGGCGCACGCTGCGACGTCGAGCGGTTCGCGGGTGGCTCCGGATTCGACCCACTGCTGGTAGTGGGTGTGGCACATGCCCTGGTGGTAGTGCCGCTGCCCGCAGTGCGGCTTGCCGCAGCGACGCAGCTTCGGTGGTGTCCCTGCGGCCACGTCCGTGGTTCGCATGAGTCGGGAGTAGTGCGTCCGGCACAGCCCGCGTGCTTGGTGGGTGCCGGTGCAGCCCTCCACGGAGCAGGCAGGACCTTGCCGGACGTGGCGAGCGACCTCCGCGCTGCCCGGATCGGTGGTGCGTCGCCACCGTGCGGCGTGTGCCTTGCAGTAGCCGTGGCAGGCGTGGGGCCGATCGCACCCGGGCACGGTGCAGCCGCTGCGTGGAGGCGAGGCAGGTTTGATGGCTGCCTCGCCAGGGTCACCCCAGCGCCGCCAGCGTTCGTAGTGCGCGGGGCAGTAGCCGCGGCTGGTGCGGTTCCGCTCGCACCCGTCCACGGCGCAGGTGTGGTCACCGCCGACAGTCCGGGTGGCGATGGCCCCACCGGGGTCGCCATCGCCACCCCACTGCTGGTAGTGGGTGTTGCAGTAGCCGTGGCTCTCGGCCCACGGCCCGCAGTCGTCCACGGAGCAGACAGGCCGCCCGCTGCCTGCCACCCCTGCCCCGGGATTCGGATCGTCGTTGGCACCCATCACGCCCCCTGCGTCGGTTGTGTCTTGGTTGTTTGGGTGCCCGGACCGCCCGGGGGTTGGGTGGTGCTCACCCGCGCGCTCGCCCGCCGGGCGACCCTCGGTCCGAGTGGGAGACGAACGGCCCGCACGGTGGGCACCTAGCCCGCCCGGCACCCGGCCGTCGCCCAGGAGCGCACTCGCACCACCCGGGCGATCTCCCACCCGGACTCCCAGCGGTGCGCGGTCGCCCATCACGCGCGCCGCCGGTGGTGCGCGTCGTCGTGCTGCTCTGCACGCCGGACTTGGAGCTCGGAGGGGATCACCTGGCTGTCAGGCATGGTGGCCCAGGACCGGGCGATGATCGACACCGCGTCAGTGAGGGGCACCTGCGGAGCTGGCCGGCGTTGGGCGCCACCCTCGGCGTGCTCCCGCAGCTCGCAGTTCCCGGCGTAGCCCGTGATCCGCTTCACCACGCCGGGACGCTGCCGGTCGTGCCAGTCACCCACCTTCGCCCAGGTGCCGTGTTTCTCGTGGTAGGCCTCCCGGTGCGCGCACCGCACCCACCGCAGCTCCTCGACCACCGCCGGGTGCCACAACCAGCAGCTGGGGAGGACCGCGTCGGGGTAGCGCAGCCACACCCGGGTAAGCCACTCCACCAAGTCGGTGAGGTCGTCCTGGGCGAGCTGCGCGTCGGTGGTGAGCAGCCACGGCCGCACCGCCTCGTCCCCATCCGGTCCGGAGCGGGCGGCGAGGGTGGCCACATCGGTGGCGAGCATCTGAAGCAGGTCGGCGAGTTCCCCCACCCGCTCCTCGGTGGCGGTGTGGGAGCGGGTGAGCCGCTGCACCTCCCGCCCCAGCGCCACCACCACCGGGTCCGGTTCAGTGGGTGATGGCATAGGTCGCCGCCTCCTCCCGCGCCTGGGTGAGCCCACGGTCACGGGTCGTCCACCGGGTGAGCTGCTCGATCCGCGCAGCCAGACCGGTCGCGTTGCGTTCTTGGTGCTGGGCGACGGCGTTGTGGGCGTTGTGTACGGCGTGGTGTGCGTCGGTGGTCGTCCCGTCCGACGCTCCCCGCCCCGTGCTCACCGCGCTTACAACGCGCACACCGCTGCCAGCAGAATCGCTCCTGCCCGCGGGCGCGTGCTCATCGACGAGATTGATCCTGTCCGGGGACGCGTGCTCATCAATGAAATGGATTTGCGTCATTTCGCTCTGCTTCCTGTTCGGTGGTGGGTCCCGCTGCCCGGGCCGTCGGGTGACAGGACCCGGGCAGCGGGGAGATCAGTGGGTGGACTCGGTTGCTGGCCGGTCGCCGTTGGTGGCCGGGGTCGTGGTGCCGCGGCTGTCCACCACCCAGGGCTGCGCCGGGACGGGCGAGTCACCGGGTGCCGACCCGCTGGGCGTGGGCTGTGCCTGACGCCAGCTGGTGATACGGCGCAGCACTCGGGTGAGTCGACCGGCAGCGTGGTCGGTTCGGGTGACCTGCTCGGCAGCAGCGACCACGGCGGCCGCCTGCCGTCGGGTAAGCCGGGCTTGGGTTTTGACGTCGCGTCGTTTCCACGCCATCCGCGCCCACCCCAGGACCGGTGCCATCCCGGAGTGCAGCACCACCACTCGGCCTTTGGGCAGGTTCGCCAGCTGCGCGGCGGTGATCACCGGGACTTTCCGGGTCGACCGGGACGTCACCCGGCCACCCGAGTCGGTGGTGGTGACCGGTTCGTCACGGTCGCCGGTCAAGGTCGACCAGTGGCTGAGATCGTCGGTGTCGTTGCCCTGGCAGAACAACACCACCGCCCCGGCGTTGCCCAGGATCACCCGCGCGCCGGTGGCACCCCAGCGGGCGATGAGCTGCGCCCGGGATTGGAACGCGGCGATGATGTGCACCCCCCGCCCACCCATGTCCGCAGTCCACGACTCCAGGGGCACCGGGCAGATCAGCGCCGCCTCATCGAGGTGCAGCGACAACGGCGGGTCCAACCGCCCAGAAGGCGCCCGGGCGGCGATCCGGCGGGCTTCCCGCGCGATGTGCCCCGTCAACGCGGCCACCAACGGCGCCACCTGGGACTCCTCGGCACCCAGCAGGTACACCGTCGCCCGGGCCCGGAGTAGCTCGGCGACATCCAACGGGGTCGCTCCGGTGGCGGCGGCGCGGGCCTCGGGGTTGGCCAGCCACCCCAGGCACGGTGCGATCGTCGACGTGATCGACGACCTGGTTCTGTCGTTGGTGGTCAGGAACTGCTCCGCATCGGGCACGTAGGCGGCGGCGGAGGGTGAGCGGCGCAGTAGCCGCATCACTTCCCGCGACGCGGTGTCCGGGTTGGCCACCCACTGCTGCACGTCGCGCATCGCCAGGTCGCCCAGGGCGGCGGCGTGGAGCAGCGCGGTGAGCACCCGGCGGGCTTGGCCTTCCCACTGCTTGTGGTCCCCGTCGTTGCTGTGCCCGCTGTGGGAGGCGCCGGAGACAAGGTCCGTGGCCCGCTCGTAGGCGGTTACCGGGTTGGTGCATCCGGTCAAGGGGTCGAACGTGACCGTGGTGGGCAGATCACCGAGCCCGGTCGGGTTGAACACGAACACCGGCCCGTGCGCAGCGCGCAGCCCGTGGGTCAGCTCGTAGAGATCAGTGCGCGTACTGGTGACGAGGACCGCGCCGGGGGCGTCGATGATCCGCCCCGCCAACCACCCGCTCTTGCCCTTACGGGGCGCGCCGAAGGTCAGCACCACGTCCTCGACCGATGCCCAGACCCGCAGTAGTCCGGTCCGGCACAACGGCACTCCGAAGTGGTGGGTGCGGATCCGGGCCCGCTGCCGGCGGGTCAGCTCGCGGGTGGAGGGCCGGACGGTGGTGGCTTTGCGGCGCATCGCGACGGCGCTGGCGTGGCGCACGATGTGCAACGTCGACGCCACCCCATGCCGCCGACGCGACGCCGCCCCCCACCGGGTCACCACCGAAGCCGCGTGGCCGCGCCGGTGATAGACCGGGCCAGCGCAGCACAGCAGCACAACCGCTGGCAGGGCGAGGTTCACCAGGGCGGTGAGAACCAGGGCAAGGACCCCGTACAGGGCTGCGGTTAGTCGGTCCTTGCGGCGCCACTCGAACACCGCCATCCCTGACGCGAGCACCGCACCCGCCAACAGCAGGATCGTGGTCATCTCCCTGCTCCGTCCAGTGCCGCGGTGAGCCATCCGGGGAAGGTCGTCCCGCTCGGTGGGATGTCGCCGCCGTCGTGCCACCGCCCGGCTGCGACGCGGGAATAGGCATGACCGAGGACCCCAAGGATCTGCACGTCACTCGCCCCGGTGAGCACCGCGAGGGTGAGCTGGTCGCAGGCCCGGTTCAGCGCCTGCCGCGGGTCCAGCGTCGGGGTGTAACCGCAGGCGCGGCAGTGTTCGTTGGACGGTGGCCGGCAGGCGTAGCAATGACACCCGCACCCATCGGACCGGCACCCATCGGACCGGCACCCATCGGACCGGCACCCATCGGACCGGCACCCATCGGACCAGGAGCGGGTGGCGAGGGCCACGACTTCGCGGGAGAGGTCCCGCAGCAGCACAGCAAGGTCCTCCACCTGCCCCTCGGTAGTGGCCTGCGAGCGGGTGAGGCGCTCGGCGTCCCACGCGAGGGCCTCCACCCGCTCCGGGTCGGGCTCTGCGGGTCGGTTGTCCTGACCGGTCTTGTCAGTCATTGCCGTGTCCCTCCGGATCCGTTTAGTGCTGCGCCTGTGGGCGCGGGGGAGTGGTGATCAAGCAGTTGCCGGGCCTGGTGTTCGGTGATCCCCAGCTCGGCGGCGACCGTGCGCCGCCCCGGGATCCGTCCGGTGCGCTCGATCAGCCCGCGCAGCTGCGTCTCCAGCGGCTCGGAGTCGGGCGCAACGCCGGTGGACGACACGCGCGCCGGCGGTTTCGACTCCGGCAGAGGCTGGGTAGCCAGTGCCGGAGTCGTCACGACCGGCTCAGGGCGCAATGCGGGAGCGATTAATGGTGTTGGAGTTGGCGTTGCTTGTGCTGGTGTGGCTGGTGGGTCTGACAGCGGTCCATCGGGTGGCACCAGGGCCACCTCGGAGGCGGCGGCGTTGTCTGCGCGTCGCTGCTGGAGTAATAGTTCGAATGCGACGGCGAATGCCAGTGCTGGCCACCCCGCGACCAGCACGGCCGTGACCTGCGGGCGGGCATCGGCCATATTCGCGGCCAATGACGCGAGCACACCCCCACCCAGGGCACTCCAGGCCAGCCGGCCCCCGGGCAGCCCGTTTCGCCGCCGGGTCAACAGCACCATCGACGCGGCCACCACCAGCCCGTCGATGGACAGCGGGATCAGGTAAGACCGCCACGCTTCCCCAGCCCGGTCGGCGAGCTGCTGCATGTGGCTGTAGGACACCGCCGCGGCGATCACGGCGACGACCACGACAGCGACCACCGTGGTGACTCGGACCAGGGTGGCGTTCACGACCGCCACCTGGCCCAGCACCGATCCGCGAGGTCAGTCGACCACCGCCGCCACCACGGCCGCGCGTCCCACCAGGCGACGACGTCGGCGTTGCACTGCGCCCGGTCGGCGGGAGTCATCGGCCCCACGTAGCGGACCGTCCCGGCGATACGGCACTCGCAGCCGGGGTAGTGGCGGTGCACCGGCTGGGTGGTGACGTCCCGATGCTGCGTCGGTCGGATCCGGACGACCAGCTCGCCCTCGACCAGGTGCACCGTGCCCACGACGTCGGTCTGGGCGTCCGGTACCGCGAGGGTGGTCGTGATCGGAACAAGTGCGCGGGCGCTCATGCTGCACCGCCGGCGGCCAGTGCGTCCCGGTCGTGCCCGCGCTGCTCGGCGGCCTGGTCGTCGGCGTGGAACCGGGCCAGCTGCTGCGCCCGGTCCGGCTCGCCGTCCTGGTGGTCATCACCGGTCACCAGCTGGTGGACCTCGTCGACCGCACCGCGTGCCGACGCCAGGTGATCCACCGTTTCCCCGCGCTGCGGAGGCACCGGCGCGGTGTCTGCGGTCATGGCCGCGCGGAGCGCGGTGATCCCACGGTGTTGCAGCGCCTTGACTGCACCTTCGCTGCGGCCCATCGCCGTCGCGGTCTCTGCGACCGAGCGGTCCTCGAAGAAGCGGTGGTAGATCGATTGCCGCTGATCGGTGCTCAGCTGCGCGACGTGACGCCTGACCTCGGCAGCCGTTTCGCGGTCGATGACCGTCTGCTCCGGCCCACGGTCCCCCGAGTCGGCATCGCTGATCTCGGCAACGGGCGTGTCCAGCTTGTAGCGACTGGACTTCGAGTCATCGAAGACCAGGTTGCGCGCGATCGTGGTCAGCCACGCACCCGGGTCTTTGCCCTGATAGGTCACTGACTCGATCCGGCGCAACGCCCGCGTGAACGTTTCGCTGGTCAAGTCCTCCGCTAAGGGCCGGTTGTTCCCGGTGCGGGCCGCGACGAACCGGGACACCCCGGGCGCGTACCGGGTGTAGAGCTCCCCGAAGGCCGCCCGATCACCCTGCTGCGCGGCCTCGACCAAGCCCCACGCATCGGAGGGACCGCTCGCGGCGGTCATGCCGACACCCGACCGACACGTCGATCAACCGTGAGTGGCTGCCCGGCCCGGTGCCGCTGCAACCACCGGTGCACGCGACGTTCAGTCACACCGAGTTGGGTCCCGATCCGCCGCGGCCCGTGTCCTGCCTGGTGCAACTCGACGACGGCTAGGGCCAACTCTTGCCGCGAGGCACCTGACACTCGCTCACCGGCCACCAACGACGCCACAACGCGCGTGTCCACCCCATCGACGGCCTTCGTCACGGGCGGCCCAGACAGGCGGCGCCGGCGACGCTGCTCCGCGCGTTCCTGCGCGGTCAGCCCTCCCGCGACGCTCTCCGGGAGGGCTATCAGCGCGAACGACAAGCAGTCAGCGACAACCGGGCAGCGCGCACAGACCGCCTTCGCCGCAGCGATCTGCACCAGCGCCGGACCCTCGTCCCCGACCGGGTGGAACAACTCTGGGTCCTCGTCGCGGCATGCGGCCCGATGCCGCCAATCAGATTGTCTATTGTGGACAGTCCTGGTAGTAGAGGTCTGTAACATTGCGTGCTCCTCGATTACTGAGAGATGGTTGGGGAACCCGACCCGGCGGAAGTTCTTGGTCGGATGACCGCCGGGTCGGGGCTTGGTGGTGCCGGCTTCAGCAGCCGGCGAAGCTGGTCGCGTTGGCTGTCGCTGAGCGCCGGTGCGTTCCTGACAACCTGAGCGATGCAGTCGGCGAGCGCCGGGCGCAGCGCGCGGGTGCCACTGACCTCGGTCTCCGCCGCCGATCGTGTCGCGCGCGTCACCGCTGACCACCGCCTACTTCGGCGCTGGGGACCAGCTCCGCTATCCAGGTCCACCCGCCGCAGCGGGGGCATCCGGTGTTCCCGGTCTCGAAATTGGCCGGGTCGGGTGTGTACACGAGTTGGCAGGCGGTGCATGCCAGTTTCACCACCGGGAGCAACTCACCCAGGCGGGCAACGTCGCTCCGGCGTTCGGCGGTCACGGGAGCTCCGCCAGGTCCGAGTCCGCGAAGTGGCGGATCAGGTCAGCGGTGGACAGTTCCGCGTCCGCGGACTCGGCCAGCGCGGTGAAGATCGGGCTGCCGTCACCCTGGAAGCCTTCGACGAGGACCACAAACCGGTAGCCAACGAGGTCGTAGCCGGCGTCGCGCAGGGTCGCCCCTACCGCTTGGTTGATGCCGGAACGCACAGGCCGGGGGAGACCCATGGGCTGGTCGCGGCGCGGTGTGGCGCTCATGCTGACTGCTCGGCGTCAGGTGATTCGTCAGTAGCCCGCGTGCATGCCTCCTCGTAGGCGAGGACTGCGGCACCGGTTACCCGCAGCGCACCTGTGCCGGTGCCTAGCTTCAACGCGCCCAAGCGTCCTGACTCGATCGCTCGGTAGATCGTTGAGGCGGACACGTCAAAGTGCCGTGCCACCGCTTTCACCCGGTACTTCTGGGTACTCTCAACGTGCATCGAGGCCCTCCAAGGTTCGATGTGTCGCCCCGGCCGGTGTGTCAGCACCGTCCGGGGCTTTTGCTTCTGCTGCCGATCCTGCGACCAGCGACACGGCATCAGATCGTTATGATAACACGTACACTACAGCGTACGTAGAACACTTGCAACCCAACTGCACCGGAGGAGCCCGTAGACCACGCGCCACCACGCCTGCGGCGGTACGCTGGCAGCGTGATACTGACGCTCACACCAGGCAGGATGCGACGCGAATGACGAACGAGATCGACCGGGGAGAACCGCCTTACCTCCAAATCGCCCGGCACTACCGAGAACTCATTGAGAGCGGCGAGCTGCGCGCAGGGCACGGGCTGCCATCGGTCCGCGAGATGGCTCAACACTGGAACGTCGCTCACACCACAGCGGCGCGGGCGCTAAAGACTCTGCAATCAGAAGGGCTAGCTACCTCCACACCCGGCGCTGGGACAGTCGTATCCCGGCAAGGGACGGGACCTCGTACCGCGGAGGAACTAGCGGCCCACCTGAGGGCGACTGGTGACTTCTACCCGCCTGGCTACCAGTCGACGATCCTCGACGCTGAGATAATTCGAGCGCCCGAGCAAGTGGCTAACGCTCTCGGTGTCGAGCTCGACCAGCCGGTCATCCGTCGACGACGTGTAACCTGCGACGACTCTGGGGAGCCGATCGAAGCCTCAGCCAGCTACATCCGAGGAGAGTTCGCCGGCCTGGCCCCAGCTCTGCTCGAAGCTCAGCCCATACCCAACGGTGTACTCGGCTACCTGGAGGCTGAGAGCGGCAAGAAGGCGGAGACCGGGTGCGACCAGTACGGTGCCTGGCCAGCCGACGCTGAAAGCGCCGCCGCCTTAAACCTCCCGGTAGGAACACCTGTGCTCGTCGAGCGTCACTGGTGGACGGCCAACGACGGGACCGTACTGGAGTACAGCGAAAGCACTGAGCCTGGCGACCGGTGGCGCACTCACCGTTATCAGATTGGAGATCAGAGTCCCTGAGGTGCAACTCGGGGACGGTTGAGTAGGCGCGCCGGCTCGGCTGCAGGGTAGGGGGTAGATCCCCTTGTGCTCGGTGCCGTCCCTCACCCCACTACAGCGCTTTCAGGCACGCTACGCGCCCTCTAAAACGGTCACGGAGCGGAGGTCCGGCGGATGAGCGGATGCCCGCCGCGAGTACCACTCCGACTGGACTGATGGCCACAGACAGTTACAGGGACCTAGTCAGGGAGGCAGACGCGGGGCAGGGAGTTCTCCCTGACGCCTCCCTTGCCTTACCTCCCTGCGTTGAGCTGCGCAAACACCGGGCAGGGAGGCGGCTCCCCACTTCCCTGGGCTTCGTGCAACCCACCGATTTCCGGGGAGCGAAAGCTCCACTACGCGCCTCCGTCCCTGTGCCGATCACTCGGCAGTAACCTAACCGTTCGTGCAGCAGGATCGCGAGCCGGCGTCGGGCCAGCGCCCGCGACGCTGAAAATCGAGCGGGTCGCCGCCCATCTGCCGGGAGGACCGGCGGCCTCTTCGAGTCCCCCCCATACGTGATCTTCTTTCACCTGCACGACGTATCGACGCTGACGCCACACGACTCCACGCTTAGTCCAGTTCTACGACCGCTCCCTAGCATCGACCCCGCGACCACCTCAAGGGCGTGGGATCTTCTGATACGTGAACACCGCGCGCGGTGGTACGGGGGTCAGCGGGTATGGCGTTGTGCTGGGGGAACTGGGTCACGATTGACGGTCACCCCGTGTGCGTCGGACAACGCGCGGCTAAACTCACCGTAGGAGCGGCCGCTGCCTTCGTGGTGACCGCGCTCGTCGGTGGCGGCGTAGGCGGCGCTACCTCGGCCAGCGGATCAGTCAGCGAGTACGGCCCCAGAACTTCCCAGAGCGAGCCTAACGCACGCACCAACAGGGACGAGTCTGCCGCACGCCCAAGCGACATTACTGATACTTTCAAAGTAACCAGTCGCCTGCAAAGATTGGGATACCGTGTCAGATTTCAAGCGGACCATCCTGACGGTGACTGTGCCGCCAACTCCGATGGCAAGGTGCACGATTTCTTCGTCACGCACAAGTGTCTCTCGCTCTACCGCCAAGTGTTCGAGATCCAAGATAAGAACAACACGTTCCTGCTCGCAACGGCGACCATCGTGATGCCTGATCACGATACTGCGTTTGATCTCAGGATACTGCTCGATCAGGGGGTAAACGGTGGAATCACCCGGTTAATCCCAGACAGTGGACCATACCGCAACTTGCCTTACGGCGTAACGCGCGCCACCGCCACCCTGAACGGCGCAACTGTGACCACCTACGACGCCAAGGTGGTCGGCCGCACCCTCCGCGCTGCCCTCGTCGACTCCTTCCTGTCCCAAGGTCTGTCCGGTTTGGGCTAGCGGTGTAGGACACCAGCACGAACGGCATACTGCTCCTACTGAGTGATATCAAGGTCGCGCTGCATGGCTCGGGTGATCAGCTCACGGCACTTGGAGGGTTATTCACGAGCC
>QHBY01000071.1 GCA_003244245.1 Pseudonocardiales bacterium | reverse complement strand
ACACTGCGGCTGCCGTACTAGCCTGGACGCGCCGGTAGCGCTGGCGGCGCTGGTCGACTGATTGCCGCTACTCACCGTGTTCCCCTTGATCTTTGGTGGGCACGTGAGCGCAGGAGTCTGCCACTACTGGCGGATTCGTATCAGATCGGGGCGTGGTGGACGTGGGGGTCCGCACAGCCATGGTCGTGGATGAATTTCTGGGATGCCGCTGGTCACATAGGTGTCGGCGAACGTGGTAGCAGGACCCTCGTGATTTTGAGCATGTGTCAGGTATGACAATTCTCGCGAACGTTGTCATGAGCGGCACGTCCGCACGCTGCCACACCCCTTCCCCCGAAGGTAACTGACAGTCACATCATTCGCGCGCCGGGCTTGGAAACCGTGAGCATCAATGCGGTGTAGCACCGGCAATACCGCCGCTACACTCGGACAGTGCACACCGAAGTCTCCGGCTGAATGAGATGCGGTCCCGGTGATAGCCCGCCTGGCAATCGCAGCGTTGACGATCATCCTGCTTGGCGTGGCCGCCGGACTGGGCGGCGCGCTGGTGCTGCCGAAAACCTACGGAGCCCGCTCGGAGATCCTCTGCTCCATCAGCCAGAACCCGCGCAACGACCCGCTGAAGCAGGATCGCGAGCTATCCACCCACCTGGTCTATCTGAGGAGCCGGGCTGTGCTCGGCCCGGTCGCGCAGAAGCAGGGGCGGCAGTTCGACGATCTCGCACAGGACGTCAGCGTGCAGGTCCTGAACAACAGCGAGGTCATCCAGGTCGAGGCCCACGGTGTCACCAGGCTGGCCGCATTGCAGACACTGCAGGCCATCGTGACGGGATACCTGGCCTTCATCAGCCGGCCCACCGGGGCGTCGCGCAACCTCGACACCCAGCTCGCTGACGCCCACACGAACACCACCCAGCTGCAAACGCGGGTGCAGCAACTCACCACTGCGGTATTGGGCGGCACCGCCACCCAGACTTCCCTCGACGATGCCCGGGCGCAGCTCACCGCATCGTTGGACCTGGAAAAGGCGATTCGGGCGCGGATCGGTGAGCTCGATCTCACCGGCCAGATGGGACCGGCCGCCCAGATACTGACCCCGCCTTACGCGATGCCCGACCCGGTGTTCCCGCAGCCACTCGTCGCTGCCGCAACCGGCGCCTTGGTCGGCGTGCTCGTCGCCGGAGCGGTCGTGGGGATCAATGCTCGGCGCCAAGCGCTCTCCCGCATCTGATGCATCAGACTGCGCCTCACGTATAAGACTGGGCGCCATGAGCCTGACAATCGGCGGCGGTCCGCTGTCCTCCCGCCCGCGCGACACCGTGAACTATCGCATCGACGGCCCCGCGCATCGGCTGCTGTTCGAGCCCTTCCCCCGACGGGTGCGGGCGGTCTTCGGCGGTGCGACGGTGCTGGACACCACCAGCGGCATGCTGCTTCACGAGAGCAACCTGCTCCCGCAGCTCTACCTGCCGCGCGACGACGTCCACGACGACCTGCTCACTCGCACCGAGCACCGCACGCACTGCCCGTTCAAAGGTGACGCCAGCTACTGGTCGGTTGCGGTGAACGGCCAGACGGCGGACAACGCCCTGTGGTCCTACCTCGATCCGCTGCCCGAGGCGGGCTGGCTATGCGATCACGTGGCGCCGTACTGGGACTCGATGGACGCCTGGTTCGACGAGGATGAGGAGATCGGCGGGCACCTGCGCGATCCCTATCATCGAGTCGACGTCCGCTCCACCAGCCGGCACGTGCGGGTGATGGCCGGTGACGACGTGATCGCCGAGTCTCGGCGTGCGGTGGTGCTGTCCGAGACTGGTCTACCCAACCGCTTCTACCTGCCGACCGACGATGTGCGCGGCGAGGCGCTGGAGTTGTCCGCGACGCACACCGCCTGCCCGTACAAGGGCACCGCGTCCTACCACAGCCTGCGTACCACGTCGCGGCTCATCGCCGATGCGGCCTCGTACTACCCGGAGCCGTTGGACGGAGCGCGGGCCATCCGTGGCTACCTGTGCTTCGCCGCTGAAGGGGTGAAGACCTGGGTGGACGATGTTGCCTGCCCTTAGCTCCGCGCGGCGGGAACGGGAACGGGATCGGGAGGCCGCGGCGCGCCGCGATCGATGGCGAGCCCGGTGACCGCGCCGTCCAGCCGGCGCAGGAACCGCACGGCAGTGGCGTGCTCGGGATCGACGGCGAGGTCCTCCGCGGCGTCGAGCAGCTCCGTGGCGTCGGTGAGCTCCACGCGGTCGGGGGGGTCCGGTGGCTGCCCGAGCAGCACCCGCAGGGCGCGCACGTTGGCACGCACCGCGCCAGCCGCGCGGGTCAGCGCCAGCCCTGCCGGCCCCGGCGCCTCGGCTGCCTGGGTGGCCAGCCGGGCCAGGCCGCGGGCGTAGCGGTCGCAGGCCGCCAGCGTGCGCATTGTGCGACGGAAGCCGCCCCGACCGGACAGACCGGTCAGACCGGTGGTCAGCGGTCGGGCCGCGGTGCGCAGCGTGAGCAGGGTCTGGTCAAGCTTGCGGGCTTGGCTGAGCAGCCGCTGCGCACCGGCGTCCCCGCCGCCCACCAGGTCACGCACGGCGGCGTCGAGTAGCTCGTCCAGCCCGGACAGGAAGTCCGCGACGTGCCCGGACACCGTGCCGCGGGTGCTGCTGGGCAGCACCAGGGACGCGACGGCGATCCCGATCACCGCACCGGCGGCGGTCTCCTCCAGCCGCAGCACCAGCACGCCGATGCTGAACTGGCCGAGTAGTCCATAGAGCAGCGCGAGCACGGTGGTGAGCCAGAACATGAACAGTCCCTGCGATACCCGCAAGACGTAGAAGCCGAGGAACACGCAGCCGAACAGGGCGATCAGCGAGGCGACCGTGTTGCCGCCGACCGTCACCGCCACCCCGATCCCCGCCACGACCCCGGCCAGCGTCCCGACGATCCGCTGCCAGCCACGGGAGAGGATCTCCCCCCGGGAGGTGGTGTTGGTGAACACGATGAACGCGGTGATCACCGCCCAGTACCAGCGACTCGGGGAGATGAGCTCGCCCGCGACGATCGCCAGGCTGGTCGCCACCCCGACCTGGACGGCTTGCCGGGTGCTGGGGTGCAGGCCGGGCTCGTCGGTGTCCTGGTCGGATTCGTCGTCGCTGCCCGGCTCCTCGATTGCGGCGAGCTCTGGGGCCTCGCGGGAACCGGCGTCGCACATCGCGAGGCTCGCCCGGTGAATCGCGGCGCCCAGCCGCCGCGACGGGGAGTCGCCGTTGCGGCCGGCCGCGGGGTCGGACACCTCGGCGACACCTAAGCGGTCCCGGAGCTGGGTCAGGGCTGCCACCAGGACGGCGCGCTCGTCCGCGGCTATCGGGTGCTCGGAGCACACGAGCTGTTCCGCGGCGCCCACCAGCCGCTCCACTGTGAGCTCCGCGTCGAAGATCCGCAGCGCCAGCGTCCGGTTGGGAACACCCGGCCAGGCCTGCTCGGCGTCGGCTCCCTCCAGGATGTCGGCCACCAGCAGTGCGGTCTCGTTGAGCCGGGCCAGGCGCAGCCGCAGCGGCCGGCCCCCCGGTTTGGGCAGCCGCCCGGCGGCGACCGCTTCGCGCACCCCGTCGACGACCGCGGCAGCGCGGGCCCGGAACGCCGCGACCGTGCGACGCAGCGTCCGCTCCGGTCGTTCGGCGAACACGACGCCGCGCAGCACCAGCGTGCACGCGGTACCCACCACCAGGGCGAGCACCAGCCACGGCAGCTGTTCGGGCCGGGCGCCGAGGAACTGGGTGAAGAAGTAGGACTGGAACCCGACCTGGCCCAGCGCGGTGGCGCGCGGCCCGAACCGCCGCACGGACACCGCGACCACCATGATCGCGACGAACACCACGTCGGCGACGATGCGGTGCCCGGTGAGCAGCGTGCCCAGCGACACTGCGGCCGCCGCCGGCACCGGCAGCAGCACGGTGGTCAGGCGCTGCGCGCCGGCTTCCGGGTCGGTGACCGAGATCGCGGCCACCATGCTCACGATGACACCAAGCAGCACGGCAGTGACGGGCTGACCGGTGAGCCGGGCGATGCCGGTCATCACCGCCAGCGAGGCGACCATGCTGGCGGTGGCAGTGCCGGCCAGCCGAAGCCGCAGGAGCCCGGGATCCGACGCGACCAGAGGGTCGCGCAGCCGTCTGACGAGAGCGGGGGGCGCGGCCACCGTACCGATGCTGGCACGGGCGAGCGCAGCGACGCGACATCAACCGGCTCGTCACGATGGTGATGTTCGTCGTTGCTCTTGGTAGTCAGCGGGATCACGGCGCTGCGAGGAATACCGGACATGTCCAGACATCGATCGCCAGCCGCGGCCGCATACGCCCAGACCGATCCGGCCAATCCCACCAAGTACGGCAACTACCACAAGGCCGACCGGCCGCGCGACGGCGACGACATCCGCTACATCGTCATTCATGACACCGAGGAGACCTACGACCGCGCCATCGCCAGGTTTCAGGACCCGCACACCGGAGTCTCGACGCACTACCTGATCCGGTCCCTGGCCCGTACTGGGACTGGGGGCACTACTTCGACCTGCTGGGCGCGCCGCTGCACGGGGCGCCGTCGCACGGTGCGGCTCTGCTGGCCGCGCGCGTCTCCGGCCCGCCGGTGCTGACGATCGCGCCGCGCTTCGAAACCAACGTCGAGCCGCTGCGCAGCTGCGCTGGTGGCCGCTGTGCAGACCTACCGCCGCAGGGCAGCAACGTCGTCTACCTGCGCACCGAGCCCAGCGCCGACGTCCCGCTGGTCGGGGACCCGGCGCTGCATCCGGACGGTTCGCCAGGCACCACCCGGGTCGCGGACTGGTCGGCGAGGGCGGTCGCCGGGCAGTCCTTCGTCGTGGCGCAGCGCCGCGGCAAGTGGACGGCGATCTGGTTCGGTGGCCGACCAGACTGGTTGGAGGATCGCCAGAGCCGGGTGAGCCCACTGGGATACGGCGCGCTCATCACGCCCCGGCCCGGGCGCTCGGCCATCCCGGTCTACGGCGCCGCCTACCCGGAGGCCGCCGCCTACCCGCCGACGGTCCCGGTGACCACAGTTGTGCCGCTGCAGTACACGATCCCCGCCGGCCAGGTCTACCTCGGCGTCGAGCGAGGCTACGGGGACTACTACTACGCGACGTTCGAGGGCGGCAATATGCCGGACAACCGCACGCTGGTCGTGGGCAACCGACGCTTTGTGGAGATCTCCTTCAACCACCGGCGCGCCTTCGTCGACGCCGCAGACGTCGTCATCCTGCGCTGACGTCTTGGCTAGCAGTGTCGCGTGGAGCTTGAGGCATCGTTGCGATCACCGGAACGATCAGTTCTGGAGTACAAACTCCGAAATCTGCCGCCGGAATACGTCCAGATCTATGAGGTCATGCTGAAGGGCTTTGACGATCTCGGCGTCGTCTGTTTCGTCGTACAAGTGCACTAGCCGATTCCGAAACCGCGCCATAGCACGCAGCGACTCCACCCGGTCGGGTGCAATGATCCCGGCTTCGGAAAGCGACGTGAATACATCGGCGTAAGTGTCGGCGGCGGAGAGCCCCTCCGATGCGATGATGTGCCGTCCGATGTCGACGCAGACCTCGATGGCCAGCAGGAAACGGAACTGTGCGGAGCCGAGTGCGACCTCGTCGTTGAGGAGCTCCTTCGTGGGCAGGTCGGCAAGTCTGCGCAGTCGATCGGTCTCCAAACGCAGACGATCAAGTAAGCGGCGTATCCGGCCGTGATCAACCATCAGCGACGTCCGGCTGCGGTCTCGATAAGCAGATCCTGGTCTAGTAGGTCGAGTTTGATCCGAGAGTCGGCGTACATCCGACCGGTCAGGCTCTCCCACCGGACCCGCAGCGGTTCGTCGGCACTGTAGAGGACCTGGCGTTGGGACAGTATTCGGCCACGCAGCGGTAGCGGGGTCTCGTCGAGCAAGACGACATCAACTTCGGTACGTGCAGCTGGTTCGACGATCTCCGCGACGCGGTTGCGCAGGGCGCCACGCTGTTCTGCGCTGAGCCAGGAAGCGGGAAGGACTGCGATGTCAGCGTCGCTGTCAACCCGGGCGCCACCCGTTGCTCGGGAGCCGAACAGGTAGGCGAAGACCACCGGCTCACCCGGCATGCCAGCTAGCGCGGCGCTGCGCACACGCTCGAGAAAAGAGGTGTCCACCTCGACGAGGATACTGCCTTAGGTGGTGGATACGTTGCGGTGGACTTCAACAACGCCGTTACTGGCGGCTTCGTATCAGGTCGGGGGCGGTGTGGAGGGGGTTGCGGCGGGGTGGTCCGCCTAGGCGCTTGCGGGACCCCGAT
>QHBY01000070.1 GCA_003244245.1 Pseudonocardiales bacterium | reverse complement strand
ACCGTGCGCAGTTGCGCGGCCGGTTGCGGATCGATCAGATCGGTAGCGTGGTCGTCGATCGCGGTGACGGTGCCGCCGTGCGCGCCCGGGTGAAACGTCCACTGTGCCCGGTTCTCTGACCGGCCGGCGCGCCAGCGCAGCGCCACGGCCCATTTGCCGTCCTCCCCGCGCCAAGAATCCCAGGTCACCGCGCTGAGGTCGTGACCACGCCGGCGGAAAGTGTCGGTAACGACCTGCTCAAGGGTGCGCACATCGGGTCCGTCGGCGCGCACCGGGTGCGCCTGCGCAGCTAGCTGCGCCATGCGGGATCGCTCCAACAGCACGGGGTAGGCAAACCGCTCGATCCGCTCGCCGGACACGCCGGAGGCGGTGGCGAGCTGCTCGACGGACGCGCCGGCCCTGACCCGCGCCTGGATCTCACGGGGTCGCATCTCGCTTTCCGGATCGCTCTCGGTCGGATCCAGGCGCGGGAGGTCACCCCGTAGGGCCGCGTGCAGGGTGTCGTCCACCACCAGGGTGAACTGGTCGCGCCGCTCACCGGGCCGCCGCGGCACCGTCTCCAGGATGATCGTGCGGCCGTCGGTCCCCAGACCGGCTATTCGCAGCGCACGCATCCGAGGACCTCCACATCAAGCACCGTAGGGCGGCAGTCGGCGATGCCGGGGGAGGCGCGCCGCCTACGGCGACCCTCAACCACCCAGCCGCTCGATCGCCCAGTCGATACACCCGGTCAGCGCGGTGACATCGTCCGGATCGACGGCCGGGAACATCCCGATCCGCAGCTGGTTGCGGCCGAGCTTACGGTAGGGCTCGGTATCGACGATGCCGTTGGCCCGCAACACGGCGGCGACCGCGGCGGCGTCGACGCCTTCGGCGAAATCCACCGTGCCGACCACCAACGAGCGCTTGGCGCCGTCGGTGACGAACGGTGTCGCGTACTGCGACGACTCGGCCCAGGAGTACAGCCGCGAGGAGGAGTCGGTCGTGCGCGCGACACACCAGTCCAGCCCGCCGCCGGCCAGCATCCACTCGATCTGGTCGACCAGCAGCAGCAGCGTCGCGACCGCTGGGGTGTTGTAGGTCTGGTCCTTGACGCTGTTGTCCAGGGCGGTGCTCAGCGACAGGAACTCCGGCACCCACCGGCCGGACCGGTCGATCTCGGCGACGCGTTCCAGCGCGGCAGGGCTGAGCAGCGCGATCCACAGGCCACCGTCGGAGGCGAAACACTTCTGCGGCGCGAAGTAGTAAACGTCGACGTCTGCGGCGCGGACCGGCAGGCCACCGGCGCCACTGGTCGCATCGATCGCCACCAGCGCGTCTCCCGACCCGGCCGGCCGGCACACCGGAACCATCACCCCGGTCGAGGTCTCGTTGTGCGCCCAGCCGATCAGGTCACAGGACGGATCCGCCACCGGCGCCGGGGCGTCGCCCGGCGGCGCGGAGATCACCACCGGATCGGCCAGGAACGGGGCGCGCGTCGTGACGGTGGCGAACTTCGCGGAGAACTCGCCGTAGGCCAGGTGCAGCGAGCGGTCCCGAACCAGGCCCAGGGCGGCGGCATCCCAGAACGCGGTGGTTCCGCCGTTACCGAGCACCACCTGGTATCCCTCAGGCAGCGAGAACAGCTCGCGCAATCCGGCGCGGATCCGCCCCACCAGCGACTTCACCGGCCGCTGCCGGTGCGAGGTACCCATCACCGATGCGCCGGTGGTAGCCAGCGCGGCCAGCTGCTCGGGACGGATCTTCGACGGCCCGCAACCGAAGCGCCCATCGGCGGGTTTCAGCTCGGTGGGGATGGTCAGCTGCGCGGTCTGCGTCATACCGTCAGATTTTACGACGACGACCAGGTGGCCCCGGTGATGCGTTGATAGGCCTCGACGTACCGCTGCCGGGTTTGCGCCACGATCGTGGGTGCAATGATCGGTCCAGGAGGCTCGCGGTTCCATCCGATGCCGACCGCCCAGTCCCGGACGAACTGCTTGTCCAACGCGTGGGGCGGCGCGCCGCGTCGCCAGCTTTCGGCGAGCCAGAAACGCGATGAATCCGACGTCACCGCTTCGTCTCCCAGGATCAATCGCCCCGTGGCATCCCGACCGAACTCGAACTTCGTGTCCGCGACGATGATGCCATTGTTGCGCGCGTGCTCCGCAGCTGTTGTGTACAGCTCCAGGGTCAGGCTACGGAGGTGTTGCGCGGTATCGTCTCCGATCTCGTGAACAATGTCGTCGAAGGTGATGAACTCATCGTGGCCGGTAGCCGATTTGGTGGTCGGCGTGAAGATCGGCTCGGGTAGTCGGCTACCAGCGACCAGCCCGGCGGGCAATGCCACACCCGACACGGTGCCGGTCTTCTCGTACTCGCGCAGCCCCAGGCCGGCGAGGTAACCGCGGGCGATGCACTCCACCGGGATCATTCGCAGCGGGGCGCAGCGCATCGCCCGCTCCCCGAACTCCGCGGGCACATCGGTGGCCGAGATCAGGTGGTTCGGTGTCACATCCCCGAGTCGGTGGAACCACCATACCGACAATTGCGTGAGTAGCGCGCCCTTGTCCGGAATGACAGTCGGCAGCACCACGTCATATATCGAGATCCGATCCGAGGCGACGAGCAGGACGTCGCCACCGAGTGAATAGAGGTCCCGCACCTTACCCGCCGATATGTGCTCCACCCTTTCACCGTACCCACTGCCCAGAACAACGCTGCGCCGGTAGGTTGATCCGTGTGGACGCCCACGACGCTTTCGGGAAGCTGGTGGGGGACCTCGACTACTCGATGTTCATCGTCACCGTCCGCGCCGGCGCCGAGCAGGCCGGTTGCCTAGTCGGGTTCGCCTGCCAGAGCAGCATCGAACCCCCGCGCTTCCTGGTCTGCCTGTCCCGCAAGAACCACACCTACCGCGTCGCGACCAGAGCCGACGCAGTCGCCGTGCACTTCGTGCCGCGGCAAGCAAAAGCGTTGGCCCGGCTGTTCGGTGGTTGCTGCAGTGACGAGGTGGACAAGTTCGCCGGTTGCGCTTGGCGACCCGGTCCCGGCGGGCTGCCTATCCTGCAGGAGTGCCGGAGCTGGTTCGTCGGGCGGGTGCTTCAGCGCCTTGACCTCGGTGACCACGTCGGTTTCCTGCTCGAGCCGATCGCGGCCCACCGGGAGGCCGGCGAGTCATATTTCACGTTCGACCAGGCCAAGAACATTGAACCGGGACATCCTGCGTGACCGAGGTCGTGTTGCGGCGGTTGCTGCCCGAGCCCGGGATCGTCACCGCAGTCGAGGCGTTGGAGGGACTCGCGCTGGCGGATCTGGCCGCCGATCACCGCCCCTACCTGGTGCTCAACATGGTGGCCACTGCTGACGGCGCGGCCGCGGTGGCACACCGCACCGCTCCGATCAGCAACCCGGCCGACCGGCAGCTGTTCCATGAGCTGCGAGCGCACGCTGATGCCGTCATGGTCGGTGCCGGGACGGTACGCACCGAGCGCTACGGGCGGCTGGTCCGCGATCCGCAGCGCCGGGCACGCCGGGTCGCCCGCGGCCTGGCACCAGACCCACTGGCCATCGTGGTGAGCCGCCGGCTCACCCTGACCGCCGACCTGCCGCTGCTGGCCGACCCGCACTCCCGCGTCGTCGTGCTCACCGCGAGTGCCGCCGAGCTACCGGGGTGCGCGGCTGATGTCAGCTACCTGCGCTCGGCGCCGGGCGAGCAGGTGGACCTACCGGCGATGCTCACCCGGTTGCGCACCGAGCACAACGTGCGCTCGGTGCTGTGCGAGGGCGGACCGAACCTCAATGCCGCACTGCTGCCTGCCGGCCTGGTTGACGAGCTGTTTCTGTCCATCGCGCCCGCTCTTGCCGGCAATGCTGGGTCGCTGTCCATCGTCGACCGGGCGCCGCTGGCCAAGCCGGTCGCGCTGGAGCTGACGTGGCTGCTGGAGGCGCAGGGCCAGCTGTTCGCCCGGTACGCACTCCGGTGACCTGACCGGTCAGGAACGGCCGATCTCATCCCAGCCCGCCACATCCTGGGGACGCCGTGGCGCCGGCCCGACGTACTGTGCCACTGGACGGACCAGCCGGCTGGTGCGCTTCTGCTCCATGATGTGCGCACACCAGCCCGCGGTCCGCGCGCAGGTGAACATCCCGGGCATCATGTGCGGCGGCACCTGCGCGAAGTCGAGTATCACCGCGGCCCAGAACTCGACGTTGGTCTCGATCACCCGGTCCGGTCGCCGGTCGGTCAGCTCGGCCAGCGCGGCCTGCTCCAGCGCCACCGCAACGTCGTAGCGTGGTGCGCCGAGTTCCTTGCACAGCCGGCGCAGCACCCGGGCCCGTGGATCCTTGGCCCGGTACACCCGGTGGCCGAATCCCATCAGCCGCTCACCACGATCCAGTACCTTGCGGACCACCGCGGTGGCGTTATCAGTGCGCTCCACCTCCTCGATCATCGGCAGTACCCGCGCCGGCGCGCCACCGTGTAGTGGCCCGGACATCGCGCCAATCGCCCCGGACAGGCAGGCGGCGGCGTCGGCACCGGTGGAGGCGATCACCCGAGCGGTGAAGGTCGAGGCGTTGAGCCCGTGCTCCGCGGCCGAGACCCAGTAGGCGTCCACGGCCTGGACGTGTGCCGGGTCCGGATCGCCGTGCCACCGCGTCATGAACCGCTCGGTGATGGTGGAGCACTCGTCGATCCGGCGCTGCGGCACGGCCGGCTGGTGGATTCCCCGGGCAGACTGAGCCACGTAGGACAGCGCCATCACCGACGCCCTGGCGAGATCCGCCCGGGCCTGCGCATCGGAGCTGTCCAGCAGCGGGCGGTAGTCCCAGATCGGCGCGAGCATCGCCAGCGCGGCTTGCACGTCGACCCGGACGTCGCCGGTGTGCACCGGCAGTGGAAAGGGCTCAGCGGGGGGCAGCCCGTGCCCGAAGCGTCCGTCGGTCAGCAACGCCCACACGTCCCCGAAGGTCACATGACCGACGAGATCCTCGATGTCCACGCCGCGGTAGCGCAACGCGCCGCCGCCCCGATCCGGTTCAGCAATCTCGGTGTGGAAGGCGACCACGCCCTCTAGCCCCGGCTTGAAACCTGTCGTGTCCGGTCCATTGCACTTCGCTGGCCCATTCGACGCTAGCCCGTTCAACACAGTCACGCCAAACCTCCTCGCGCGGTGGGGCCCTGCACTGGGCTCGCGCGGGTCGCTGATCGGCCAGCGGGTGGGCGCACGCCACAGCGCGGCGCCGCGCGGGTTGACTAACAGTGCACCCGATGGCCATCTGGTGGCAATCCTGCTGTGACCTGAACACCCCGATGTGTTTTCCGGTACCTGACAAGGAGCGTGCGGCGTGGCGGCTGGGTGGATGGACCGGAGCCAGCGGACCGATGACCTGGCCCGGATGCGGGTCGCCTACCCCGCTGCCGCGCTGGAGGAAGCCGACCTCGCCGGCACCTGGCACGAACAGCTCGCGGGTTGGCTGGGCGATGCCCTGGCAGCGGGCCTTCCCGAGCCCAACGCGATGGTGCTGGCCACCGCGGACGCCGGCGGCCTGCCCAGCTCCCGCACCGTGCTGGCCAAGGGCCTCGACCCGCGCGGTGTCGTGTTCTACACCAACTTCACCTCCGCCAAGATGCGCGACCTGGACGCCACCGCCTTCGCCGCCGCGACGTTTCCCTGGATAGCGCTGCACCGCCAGGTGCACCTGCGGGGGCCGGTTGGCGTGATCACGCCCGAGGAGAGCGCAACGTACTGGAAGACCCGCCCGCGGGGTGCCCAGCTCGGGGCGTGGGCGTCAGCACAGTCCGCGGTGGTACCGGACCGGCGCGCCCTGGACGTCGCGCTGGAGCAGGCCACGGCGAGATTCGCCGACGTCGAGCAGGTGCCATTGCCGCCGCACTGGGGCGGGGTGCGGATCAGTCCGGTGAGCGTGGAGTTCTGGCAGGGCAGGCCCAACCGGATGCACGACCGGTTGCGATACCGCCTCGCCGAGGACGGCGACTGGGCCGTCCAGCGACTCGCCCCGTAACACGAGTTCACTCTCCACAACGCGTGGGCAAGCTACCTTGGGTAGGTGCCTTGCGAACCAGTCGTCACCTTGGGCTACCCAGACGGCCAGCACCAGATGTCGATCACCAGGGCGGCCCAGGGGGCATCCGGGATCAATCTGGGCACGCTGCTGGCCGACACCGGGATGGTCGCCCTCGACCCGGGATTCGTCAACACCGCCGGATGCAGGTCGCAGATCACCTACATCGACGGCGACGCGGGCGTGCTGCGCTACCGTGGCTATCCGATCGAAGTGTTGGCGCAGCGCTCGACGTTCCTGGAAACCAGCTACCTGCTGATCTACGGGGACCTGCCGACCAGCGGGCAGCTGGACAACTTCACCGACCTGATCCGGGTACACACCCTGCTGCATGAGGACCTCAGGCGGTTCTTCGACGGTTTCCCGCGCGACGCCCATCCGATGCCGGTGCTGTCCAGCGCGGTCTCCGCACTGTCCACCTTCTACCAGGACAGCCTCAACCCGTTCGACCACGACCAGGTGGAGATCTCCACCGCGAGGCTGCTGGCCAAGCTGCCCACGATCGCCGCCTACGCGTACAAGAAGTCGATCGGCCAGCCGTTTCTCTACCCGGACAACTCGCTGAGCCTGGTGCACAACTTCGTGCGGATGACCTTCGGGCTGCCCACGGAACCTTTCGTGGTCGATCCGGTGGTGGCCGGCGCGCTGGACCTGTTGTTGATGCTGCATGCCGATCACGAGCAGAACTGTTCGACCTCCACCGTGCGGATGGTCGGATCGTCGCAGGCCAACCTGTTCGCGTCGATCTCGGCGGGGATCAATGCGCTGTTCGGTCCGCTGCATGGCGGGGCGAATCAGCTGGTGCTGGAGATGCTCGAACGCATTCGCGTCGACGGGGGAGACGTGGACGCCTTCGTCAAGAAGGTGAAGAGCCACGAGCGCGGTGTGCGGCTGATGGGCTTCGGGCATCGCGTCTATAAGAACTACGACCCCCGAGCGAAGATCGTCAAGAAGACAGCGGACGAGATCCTGCACAAGCTGGGGATCAACGACCCGTTGCTCGAGATCGCCGTGGAGCTGGAGGCCAAGGCGCTGGCCGACGACTACTTCGTCGAGCGCAAGCTGTACCCCAACGTCGACTTCTACACCGGTCTGATCTACCGGGCGATGGGCTTTCCGACCAAGATGTTCACGGTGCTCTTCGCGCTGGGGCGGCTGCCGGGGTGGATCGCGCACTGGCGCGAGATGATCAGTGACCCGGAAACCAAGATCGGCAGGCCGCGCCAGGTCTACACCGGTTACTCCGAACGGGAGTACATCGCGATTACCCAGCGCTGACCTCCCTGTGGCGCAGCATCATCCGTTGGGCGGTGCGCGACCTGCCGCCCAACGCGTAAGTTGCCCGCAGACCGAACCGGGAAGCCAGGTACCTATGCGCCGCACCATCGAGTGGATCGACGGACACGTCGATGTGGTTGACCAGACGGCGCTGCCGCAACAGCGGCGGGTCGCCCTGCACACCGTCAGCGAGGTGGTCGACGCGATCCACCGGATGGTCGTGCGTGGCGCGCCCGCACTGGGCGCGATGGGCGCTCTGGGCGTTGCGCTCGCCGCGGCGCGATCGGCGGACCAGGGCTACGACCCCGAAGCCGTGCGGGCCGACGCCCGTCGCATCGCCGCCGCTCGGCCCACCGCGGCCCACCTGAAATGGGCAGTGCAGCAGGTGCTGCCCGCGGTATCCCACGGTCCCACCGCGGTGCTCGACGCCGCGGCCGCACTGGTGGAGGCCGACGTCCGGGCCTGCGCGACGGTGTCCCGCCTCGGTGCGGCCCTGCTGCGCAGCTACGTCGGCGACCGGCCGATGGTGCTGCACACGCACTGCAATGCCGGCGCACTGGCCTGCGTGGAGTGGGGCACCGCGCTGGGCATCGTTCGGGCCCTGCACGCCGACTCGTTGATCTCGATGGTGGTGGTCGGGGAGACTCGCCCGTTGCTGCAGGGCTCTCGGATCACCGCGTTCGAACTCGCCGGACTGGGGGTGCCCCATCAGGTGGTGGTCGACGCCGCCGGGCCGGGCCTGATCGCCAGCGGGCAGGTGGACGCGGTCATCGTCGGAGCGGACCGGATCGCGGCCAACTACGATGTGGTGAACAAGGTGGGCACCTACCCGCTGGCGCTGGCCGCGGCTCGAGCCGGCATCCCCTTTGTGGTGGCTGCCCCGACCGCCACTCTCGACCCGGACACGCCCACCGGCGCTGATGTGACCATCGAGTACCGGGATCCCGACGAGGTGCTGCTGGTGGGCGGCTGGCGGATGGCGCCGGCCGAGACCACCGCGCTCAATCCCGCCTTCGATGTGACCCCTGCCGACCTGGTCACCGCCATCGTCACCGAGTCTCGGGTGATCGAGCCGTCCCGGGTGACCGAACCGGCGGGCGTGGTGCAGCCGGTGACGGTCCCAGCGATGCGGCTGGTCGGTGCCTACTAACCCAGACGCCTACTGACCGGGCGCAGGCGCCCCGGGCTCAACCGATGTGCTCGGCCTCGTCGCCGATGGTCGTGGAGTCGCCGTGCCCGGTCCGGACCTCGGTCGCGGCAGGCAGCGTGAGCAACCGGCTCCGGATCGAGGCGACGATCTCGTCGGCGTCCGAGTAGGACCGGCCGGTGGCCCCCGGGCCGCCCTGGAACAGGGTGTCCCCGCTGAACACCACGTTGAGGTCGGGGGCATAGAGGCAACATGAGCCGGGGGAGTGCCCGGGGGTATGCACCACCCGCAGCGCGGTACCCGCGACGCGCAGCACGTCGCCATCGGTGAGCTCGGCGTCCGGTGGCGGTGTGTCGGGGTGCGCGAGCCGCCACAGCACATGCTCCTCGGGGTGTAACAGCACCGGCGCGGCGAGCTTGCGAGACAGCTCCGGCGCAGCGCTGACGTGATCATCGTGGGCGTGGGTGCACACGATGGCCAGGACCCGCCGATCGCCGACGGCCGCGGCGATCGCTTCGGCGTCGTGCGCCGCGTCTACGACTATCACCTCGCGTTCGTCACCGATCAGCCAGACGTTGTTGTCGACCTCCCAGGTGCCGCCGTCCAGGCTGAACGTGCCCGACGTGATGACCCGCCCAATCATCCTGGGCCGCACAGCAACACCACGCTGCGCAGCACCTCGCCGCGCTCCATCTTCTCGAAGGCCGCTTCCACGTCGTCCAGAGTGATCGTTTCGGAGACGAACTTCTCCAGCGGTAGCCGTCCCTGCAGGTGCAGGTCGACCAGCATGGGGAAGTCTCGCTCGGGTAGGCAGTCGCCATACCACGACGACTTGAGTGATCCGCCCCGTCCAAAGATCTCCAGCAGGGGGATCTCGGGCACCATCAGATCCGGAGTCGGCACCCCGACAAGGACCACGGTGCCGGCGAAGTCGCGGGCGAAGAATGCCTGCCGCCAGGTCTCCGGCCGGCCCACCGCGTCGATCACGACGTCGGCCCCGAAGCCCCCGGTGTAGGACCGCACCGCCTCGACGGCGTCGGACTCCCGAGCGTTGACCGCGTGCGTCGCGCCGAAGTCGGTGGCCCACTGGAGTTTGCCGGGGTCGACGTCGATGCCGATGATCGTGGTCGCACCCGCTAGTGCGGCCCCGGCGATGGCCGCATTGCCGACGCCTCCGCAACCGATCACCGCCACCGAGTCGCCGCGGGTGATGCCGCCGGTGTTGATCGCCGCGCCGAGCCCGGCCATCACCCCGCAGCCGAGCAGCCCGGCGATCTCGGGCGCGATCGCCGGGCTGACCTTGGTGCATTGGCCGCTGTGAACCAGCGTCTTCTCGACGAACGCGCCGATGCCCAACGCGGGCGCCAGCGCGGTGCCGTCGGACAAGGTCATGGACTGGGCGGCGTTGTGGGTGTCGAAGCAGTACCAGGGCTTGCCTCGCCGGCACGCACGGCAGCGTCCGCATACCGCACGCCAGTTGAGGATGACGAAGTCACCGGGTGCCACGGTGTCGACCCCGTCACCTACGCCTTCCACCACGCCGGCGGCTTCGTGGCCCAGCAGGACGGGGAACTCATCGTTGATCCCGCCTTGCCGGTAGTGCAGGTCGGTGCGGCACACGCCGCACGCCTGCACCGCGACCAGCGCCTCACCCGGGCCTGGGTCCGGCACCAGTACCGTCTCCACGGTGACCGGCGCACCCTTGCTCCGCGCCACCACCCCGCGCACCTCGTGGATCACGGCGAACTCAGCGCTCAGCGCGCCTTGGGCGCCCGGCGCTTGGCGGCGATCCTCTTGGCGATCTTCCTAGCGCGCTTGCTCCGTTTGCCGCCGGGCGCGGTGACCGCCAGCAGTAGCCCACCGAGCAGGCCTAAGTTGGACAGGAAACGCTCTTGGCGGGCCTTGCGAGCATCGGGGGAACCGGCGGATCCGAATGGTTGCTCGGCCACGGTGCTCGGGATCAGGTCCACGGCGAGGACCGCCGCGGCAAGCCGGGGAGTCCACCCCAGACCCATCAGCAACCCGGCGGCGATCTTCGCGGCCGCGCCTGCTTGCACGGCCAACGCCGGGCTGACGGGCACAGGGCTCTTGGCAAGCAGCGGGGTGACCGCCTCAATCTTCGGCTTCGGGTTCATCAGGGTGTCCACACCATTGGCGACGGACACCGCGGCAAGCAGGGGACGGGCAACGCGGCTGAGCAACACGGCGGCTCCTTTCTGAGCTGTTCGCTTTCGCACCGTAGTCCCCCTGCGCCGTCAGAAGCGCGAAGCCACCCATCCGGGGCACGTCGCGGTGGCCCCGCAGTGGCCCCGCAGTGGCCGGGAAGCCTGATACCTGACAACGTTGTGCATCTCATGAGGCTGGAGGGCCAGCGTGGCGCAACCCCGGGACCCTGTTGCGGACCTACGGCGGATCGCTTTCCTGCTCGAGCGCGCCGCCGAGCAGACCTACCGGGTGCGGGCCTTCCGGACCGCCGCGTCGGTGCTCGCGGCGCGCGATGACGTGGCGCAGCGCGCCAGCGCCGGCACCCTGACCGCGTTGAGCGGCGTCGGTGAGGTCACTGCCCGCTGTGTCACCGAATCTATCGCCGGGGAGCAGCCGGAATACCTGCGTCGGCTAGACGCCCAGGAAAACGCCCAGGAGACAGCCGCGGATGATCTAAGTGAGGCGGGCGCGGCGCTGCGGGCGGCGCTGCGCGGAGATTGCCACACTCACTCCGATTGGTCCGACGGCGGCTCACCGATCGAGGAGATGGCGGCCACCGCCCGCGAGCTCGGCCACGAATACATTGTCCTGACTGACCATTCACCGCGGCTCACCGTGGCCAATGGGCTATCAGCGGAACGGCTACGTGACCAGCTGGAGGTCGTCGCCGCGTGCAACGAGGCGCTCGCCCCGTTCCGGATCCTCACCAAGATCGAGGTCGACATTCTCGCCGACGGTGCGCTGGATCAGTGCGAGGAGTTACTAGCAGTACTAGACGTCGTGGTCGCCTCGGTGCACTCGAAGCTGCGGATGCCGGCGGCGGAGATGACCAAGCGGATGCTCCGAGCGGTGGCCAACCCGCACGTCGACGTGCTTGGGCACTGCACCGGCCGGTTGCTGGCAGGTTCGCGCCAACGCCCCGAATCGCAGTTCGACCCCGATGCGGTCTTCGCTGCCTGCGCCGAGAACGGTGTCGCGGTGGAAGTCAACTGCCGCCCCGAGCGGCTGGACCCACCGAAACGGCTGCTGCGCCTCGCGGTGGAGGAGGGCTGCCTGGTCGCGATCGACTCTGACGCGCACGCCCCAGGACAGCTCGACTGGCTACCTTTCGGTTGCGAGCGCGCGGCTGCCTGCACAGTGGCTGCCGAGCGAGTGGTGAACACGTGGTCCGCCGACGAACTGCGAGTCTGGGCGGCCCGGTGAGCGCGGATCAGCCCCGCAAGGCGTTCGCTGCGGCGATGAGCAGCGCCGCCCGGTCCGCGATTTTTATGCGGGTACGTCCTGCCGCGGCTCCCAGTGCCTGCTCGGCAGCATCGATGGCCTTCCAGCCGGCCCAGCTGACCACCCCGACACCCCGCTGGTTGAGCCGCTCGATGATCGCGTCGGGGTCCCGATGGGATGCCCGGGGCAGCGCGTCGAGGTCATCCAGCAGCTGCTCCACGGTCTCCTTGGCATCGCCCTTGTTGGTACCGATCACCCCGGTGGGTCCGCGCTTGATCCAGCCGACCACGTACTCGCCGATGACGACCGAACCGTTGTGCTGGACCCGGCCCGCCACGTTCGGGATCACCCCGGCTCGCTCGTCGAACGGCACGCCGGGCAACGGCAGCCCGCGGTACCCCACCGAGCGCAGCAACAGCTGGGCAGGCAGGGTCTCCGCTTTGCCGGTGCCGGTGACGCCGCCGCAGCCATCGAGCTCGTTGCGCTCACACCGCACCGCTTCTACCCGACCGGTGCCGAGCACGGCCACTGGAGCGAGCAGGAACCGCAGGTGGATCCGCCGAGCCCGGCCTTGCTGTGGCCGGGTAGACCATTCCTGCAATGTCTCGACGTTGCGTCGGACGGCCTTGTTGATTTCCACCAGCTCCTTGCCGGCCTGATCAAGCACCAGCTCAGCGGGGTCCACCACCACATCGGCATGAGCCAGTTCACCCAGCTCGCGCAGCTCCTTTGTGGTGAATTTCGCCTGCGCCGGGCCGCGCCGGCCAATAATATGGATGTCGCTGACGGCACTCGCGTCGAGCACTGTGAGCACGTGATTGGGCATGTCGGTGACGTCCAGCTCTTGAGCCGTCTTCGCCAGAATGCGCGCGACGTCCACCGCGACGTTGCCTACCCCGACCACCACAGCGCTGCGCGCATTCAAGGTGAACGCGTCCACCGCCGCATCAGGGTGGCCGCAGTACCAAGCCACGAATTCGGTGGCCGAGAAGCTGCCCGGCAGCTCTTCGCCGGGGATGGATAGTCTACGGTCCACCGACGACCCGGTTGCGTAGATCACCGCGTCGTAGTATTCCCGCAACTCCGCCACGCTGATACCGGAACCGAGCTCGATCCCGCCAAGAAACCGCACGGCTGGCCGCTCGAGAGTCTTGCGTAGCGTGATCTCCAGCGACTTCATCTTCAGATGGTCCGGCGCCACGCCATAACGCAACAGCCCATACGGGCACGGCAGCCGATCTATGACATCGACTGACACCGCAGCGTGCTTGCTCAGCTCATCGGCCGCGTACAGTCCGGCAGGACCGGACCCGATCACCGCCACCCGAACCGATCCGGACACGGCTGATACACCTCCTGCGCACAGAAAACTTTCGTTCCCAGTTGGTCTACCCGGATCGCTAGCGCGTTCGACGTTACGCCACCACCCGTGCGAGGCGCCGCAATGCCGCGACGGTCAGGCCGTCAGCCAATTGCGGATCGCCCCGGAGTACCGAGACTCCACCTGGCCGGGCCAGGTCGTCGAGCACTGCTACGGCACCCGACATGTCCTGATCACGGGTGTATCCGTTGACCACCGCCACACACCGCAGCCCGGCAGAAACGGCGGCTTGCACGCCGTTGGCCGAGTCCTCCACGGCTACTGCCTCGACGGCGGTCAGGTCCAGGCGAACCAGAGTCTCCAGATAGACGGCCGGGTCGGGCTTGAGGTCAGTAACGTCTGATCCGGTCACGACGACGTCAAATGCATCGATACCGAACAGTATGTCGAGCAACGGCAGCACCCAGTCGGAGGTGCCGGTCGTCGCGACCGCCACGGCCACCCTCTCGGCGCGCAGTGCATTGATCAGCTCGGCCGTGCCCGGCCGCTCCTGCATCGCGCCGGTGCGGACCAGCGCGACAAATCGGCGGGTTTTGTCCGCGTGCAGTGTCGCCGCCAGCTCAGCAGCTTCGGTGGGGGAGTGCCCGTGGGATTGGAGGTAGCGTTCGATGCGCCGGCGACCCCCGGTCGTGGCCAGCAGTGCACCGTATTCCTCGACGCTCCACCGGTAGCTCAGACCGGCCGCCTCGAAGGCTGCATTGAACGCCACCCGATGCCCGTCTCGCTCAGTGTCGGCGAGGGTGCCGTCCACATCGAAGATCACCGCTTGCAGTGGGTCCACTCGCTCGATCGACATGAACGTCAAGCCGCGCTAGTCGGCCGGTCTGCCGGTCGGCGTGGACCGCCGGCCTCGGACTCCGTGGAACTCCGCCCGCACCGATTTCGTGTCTCGGGGCCGGCTGGCTGACCGATCTGGGTTCCGTTGTGGACCATTTTCCACCAATCGTGAAGGTCGTCGGTGCAGGTCATCCGGCGTGTCTGAAGTCAATTGACGGTGGCAACTCGCCTCGACGCTCTCGGTTGCCTTCGCAGCGGCACTGGTCTGCCCGGTCGGCTCGTGGCGATCCTGCCAGCCGTCGGTAAGAGAGCCGATGGCGTCGATGAGGTTGCGCACCGAGGCGAAGGTCCCCCGGCGGATGGCCTGCTGGGTCATGATGCCGAGCGAGACCTCGACGAGCTTGAGCCACGGATCGGGCTGACCTGCGGCCGGTCCTTCAGGGGTGCCGGCTGGGACTTGTCGGTGCAACGCCGCAGCTCGTTGGGATAGGTTGTGGTAGAGCCCACCGATGTCGCGGACCTGGGCTTGGCGGGTGAGGTCAGTGCTGAAGGTGAACGTCTCGACGTGATCCGGCTGGATGCCCCACTTGCGCCAGATCCGAGCTACCGTGGCGAACGAGATGCCGAGGTGCTGACCCAGCAGCCGCGACGACCAGTGGTCGACCCCCAGATGGGCTGGTGGGCGCCCGCCGTCAGCGAGCGTGGTGGCCACCACCTCGAGCTCATCGACAACGGGTGGCCGTCCAGTGCGGGGAAGGTCGCCCAGTGCGCTGATCCCGGCGGCGGCATAGCGGTTGCGCCAGTTGATCACTGTCGGGCGGGTGGATCCGGTCCGGCGGACGATCTCGGTGTTCGTCAGACCCTCTGCGGACATCAGCACAATCCGCGCGCGCTGCACCAGGCTCGGCCGCGCCGACGCCGAGCGGACCAACGCCACCAGGCGAGCGTGATCGCCTGCCTGAAGGATCAACGGAGCCGCTGTAGCCATGGCTCATCATCTCGCAACTCGCACTGTAAAACAACTATCAACACATGGCGCTGCCTGGAGCATCTGAGGCGGATCTGACCATAGTTGCCGGCGCGTAGATCCTCTTGACACCGCCTACCTAATCCCTGGGGACTAGTGCTCCGCGTCACAGGAACATCGACGCGGGGAGCAGGGTTCCTCGCCGTATCAAGTGGGTTTGGTCATCTAGTGAGCGTGGTTCCGGCGTGGCGGGTTGACGAGGAGGTGATCGCACGTTGGCTGTGTAACTGTCCGTGACGGTCGTGCGCGGGATGCCAGTAGGGTATGGATGACCTGGCGTTGTTGCATGCCCTGCTGCCGCGGGTGCGCTGTCCAGACCATGGGGTGCGGCAACGCTCAGCGGAGACCGTAGCCCGCTTCGCTGCTGACCTGACCGAGCACGGGTGCGATCCGGAGAAGGTCACCGATACCAGCTCCGACATGAGTACGGCGTTCATCAGCGGAATCAGGGCGCACCTACCGAACGCGAGAATGACCTTCGACCGCTACCACCTGGCCGCCAAGCTCAGCGAGGCCATCGACACCGTGCGCCGCGAGGAGGTCGTTACCGCCCGGAACTCAAACACACCCGCTGGCTGTGGCTGAAGAACTTCCAAACCTTCTACTACCAACGCTCGACCTATCGCTGGGCCGCCGGTCACATGTTGCGGATCCGCAGGTAGCGGCGGATATCTGGGATCATAATCGATACGAGAGAAATCACACCAACGACGATGATCACAGCCAGAATTATGGCGATGTAGCCAACGATGTACATGTGTCCTCATCTGTTGTTAGGGGTTTCAGCACCCGACAGCGTCTAGGCGACCACTCGCGGCGAGCGGTAGTAATGTGTCCCCACCGTGAGATGATCGCCAGGAGTTCACCGCCGTCTACGACCCGTACTGCAACGAGCAGAAGCCAACAACAAGGCGTGGAGGAACGAGTGGATCGGCGCTACAAATCCGAGCTGACCGGTCCGCTAGCCCAACGTGGTCCCGCGGAGGGGTAGCGGACCGGTCAGCAAAGTGCATCGCGGAGATCTTAATGGTGACGGCCTCCGAAACCTACCGTATCCATCAAGGACGCGACCGACGCCGACCGGAGGCCGGCACATTAGTGCGTCCACTAATCGGAGTTGGCACAGGCGAAGCAAACTTGGCCGCGATATGCTCAGCGCCTCCGTACAGAAGCGGTAGCGCACTAGCTACTACTCCACCGGTTCGGTTGATGTGCTCGACGCCAGGAATAATGACCTCGACGTGTTGAGAAATCTTCTTCACATTCCCTAAACAGTCATCGAGATCCTCCGCGATCCGATTGAGCAACGCGCCGATGATGAGGAGAAAGATCGCCAGAACAACGATCAACGACGCAATGCAGACTACCGTCAGGACAATGAGAGTCACGCCAAGCCCTTTTCAACCAAATTCCTCAACCAGCCAGGACCTTGGTGATGAAAGCGTGATGCACCAGACCTTCTGCCAGTACCGAGTCGACCCTGTCGGCGGTGATGGGAATAAGCGCGGCATTCGCGGTATTCTCAGGGATGGCCCGTAGGGTGTCCCGGACTCCCGCCACGCCTGTGTTGATGGACTTCACTATCGACACAAGGGAACCCAACAATAAGATCACTACGATCAGGACGCCGACGCCCATGGCTATCGCGACCCACCAAAAGGTGATCTCTTCAGGCGCATAACCATCAGGACCGCCCGCGTACCCAAGTAGAAATTCCATCGCTAACCTCCAAGCCTAGCGCGTCCGCGTTCCAGACCTCCGAGAATGACCTCAGCATGGTCAATCGTCTGCCGTAGATCCGCCAACGGGAGCGTGTTCCGATACGCCTGCTGCAGAGCCTGGTTGATCTGTGGAGCCTGACGGGCGATCCGCGCAGCCAGCACCAAAATCGGAGCCACCAACGCGACCACCACCACGATGAGCACGACGGCAATAACGAAACCCAGATACCAGCCGAACAGATGCGCTTCACTGGGCCCGGGCGCCGGTTCCGCAAGCAACATCATCCCGCAGCCCCCCTTTCGGTAGCAGTTGTTCTTACTGAGGAATCACAAGATCTAACGATCAGTGCGCGTTCTCACACAAGTAGCCTCCAAGTAACTCACGAGAGTCTGGGTCGCCGTCTGGATGTTGTGAGATTCCTTGAGGTGAGCGACAACATCCCGCATGAGAACGTCCTTATCGGACGAAGCTAATTGAGATCCGCATTCCTGATGACCGCAATTAAACTCGTACATTTCTCACTCCTTCGATTCGATTCAAATAGCGAACCTCGCTCGTCGGTAACTCGACGGCACTGAACCTTTAAACCTGTTCTGCCATAGACCGTACCGGCGCGAGGCTAGCGTTAACCGAAGGCAAAACCTCGGGAACTGTCCTCGTCTGATAGGCGATCGCGTTAACCCCCACGATGACCGCACCAAGCGTCCAGGACACATGCTTCAATTGAAAGATTACCTTCAACAGCGAGAGACCGACAACGGCCACTACCAGCGCGACGGCCAGCAGCGTGACCCACGCGGCTGCAGGCATGGCTTCCTCCCTCTTCCTCGATCGTTTCCTCAGGTCATTCGCTCGCTAGACGCCCAGTGCGCCCAGCAGATGGCCAACGCGTTTCACGTAGCGCGTCGCGCCGATGGCGATCTCCTTGACTGCGTTGTCTGTCACGGCCAAGAGCTCTGGCACATTGTCGAGTTTCCCAGTCAGAATAACGCCGTGGTGCAGAATGTCATCCACCGTCGCCCGGATTCGATTCACTGGCGCGACGATTCGGTTCATCAACACTACCACGATGGGCAGCACCACGAAGACCAGAACGATGTCACCGATCCACCACAAGAACATATTCGGTCTCTTCCTTCCCTAACGAATTGCTCACTTTCAACGAGGACGTCACGCTCGCTGCCTCCGCGTCCACTACTGTGACGCGAAGCACTAGTCCACACGGATGAGGTGGGCGTGTCAAGGATCCACGCGCCCCCAAACGTGGGGCGATCCCGCTGCAACGTCCCAGGCCGCGACCGTGTTGAAAATTGTTTTACGTTTCGAGTTGTGTCACTATTGAGACGTGGCCATCGCCGCTCCGTTGACGCTGCGCGAAGGCGACCGTGCCCGCCTCGAGGCGTTGGCGCGTTCGGCGGTGGCGTGGCCGAGATCTGGTGCGACGAGCACGGATCCTGCTGATGTCAGCGGAGGGTTTGACGAACACGGAGACTGGCCGCAAAATCTGGGCGACTCGGCCGAAGGTGACCAGCTGGCGGAATCGCTATGCCACCGCGGGAATCGACGCTCTGGTCGACCTGCCCCGGCCCGGTCGACCGCCCGTGGTGGATGAGCTCGGGGTGGTGGCCACCACGCTTGCTCACGGCGGGCCGTCCACCAGCGCATTTGGAGTCAGTCAGTGGTTGTCCCGACTGCTGGACCAGCATCTGGGGATTTCGTTCACCACGGTTCGAACCTGGCGTAAGTGGGGCCTCCAGCCCGACGTCGGAACGTTCACATTCGCCGCCGACCTCAAGTAACAGCGACAGGTTCAAGACCTCGGCGAACTCTACCGAAACATATCCCTGCGCGTTGCCATGTTGCATCGACCAGTCTCGGCCAGCGGCGCTGAACGACACTCCGTGGATCAATCCAATTTTTGGGCTCAAGCTCGTCGAGGTCTCGATCGGGTTTATCGCTCACCGGTCATCCGCTGCGGAACCTTAGCCTCGGTGCGCTACCTCATCGTAAGCGTTCGGTGATCCCATAG
>QHBY01000069.1 GCA_003244245.1 Pseudonocardiales bacterium | reverse complement strand
AACATATCTGCATACACTAGCGATTACCAGAAGCCACTACCGGACAGGTGCCGGTTATGAAGGGACACCTCGTTTGACTAGCGCAGACACTTCTCGACGGTACGTGCTGGTGCCAGACGCTGGGCGGCTGTTTCGAGTAGGTAAAAGGTGGAGATGATCAGGACGAGGGTGGTGGGCCGCCTCGCTGTGTTCAGGTGTCTTCACGCTGCCCGTCCGGCAGCTGGCGGCCGCGCCTGTTGTGCCGGCCTGCTACGGGACAGGCGAGGTGGAAGCGGGTATCCGTCGCGTCGGCGGATTTGTCCCGGGGCAGCCCAGGGACGGGGTCAAGGTGGAGCACCGCTTGCGCTGAACGATCCTGGCTCCCGTCCCTGGCCTGCCATGCGTCAACGCCGACGTGAGGGGATACCGGCACCCCTTGATGACCCACCACCTTGGTGTCCAGCCCTAAACCGTTGCAGCACGACGAGTCCGCGCACGGTCGGGATGCTCTCTCGGAGGAGGCCGCAGCCTAATCTAATGCCGGATGGTGTGGCGGCATAGACGCTCTACCCTCGTGTGGCAGTTGTAGGTCAGTCCAGTTCGATGTTGAACGTCCAGATTGCGATGACCGCGTTGTGGGAGTGCCAGGTGATCTGAGCGGCGCTGGTGTGGAAGGTGCCGATGAGAGCCAGCTCTGCCGATCGAGAAGGGTCGGCGCTGACGGTGGAGGGCCCGACCGGCACGAGGGGGATGTTCATGCCCCGGTCATCACGGGCCGTGAAATCGCTGGTGTGGAGCGCGATGCTGCCCCTGGTCGTGGTTGCCCGGATGGTGATGGTGGCGTGGGCCTGCTCGATCGGGCGCCGCGCGCCGGGTGGCAGGTCGATCTGGGGGCCGAGCGCGGTGACCATGCCGTGGCCGGTTCCGGGCAAGGTCGCCGCGAATGTTGTTCCGATGGTGGCGATCTGGGGATGTCCCGGCGCGGCCGGGAGCGGCGTAGACAGCGCCGGTGCGGTGGGAATGGGCACCGCACCGAGCCGGTCGACGACGCTGGCGGTGTCTGCGGCGGGAGTCGAGGCGCAGCCCACCAGCGCGAGCTGGCCAGCGGTGAGCAGTACACCGATCAAGGTCCTGATGCTCATCTCACCGGGACCGCGGGCCCGGTCACAATGGGTTTCTCCGGATCGTCGGATGATGCAGTGGCGGGGTAGATCGCGATGCCGGAGGGGGCCGGCTGGAGGGCTCGGCCGTCGGGGTTGTTGTAGACATCGACCCCGAAGGGCCGCAGGCCCTCTGCGCCGGCGTAGCCGAGGTGTCCTTCGCCATCGGTGCCGCCTGTCTTCGCCTGGAACAGGTCCTCCATGCTGCGCAACCAGCTGTAGTGGTTGTAGGGCTGGTCGGTGATGGAGCCGGGGCGGATGAACCGGCTGATGAACACCGCCCCGGTGATCCCGCCGCCCGGGGTGGTGTCCTGGCCGAATGCCTGGAAGCCGGGCTGGGTGGTGTTCGGCCCGGGGAGCTCGTTGCAACACGCAATGATCGACTGAGCGGTGTCGGTCGGGGTGTTGAGGCTCGCTGTGGTGTCACCGGTGAAGTCTGCGATGGAGTTGCCGTACATCTTGTAGGGCGGGAAAGCCTCGTCGAAGATAATTTGGATCATGCCGTCATGCTGGAAGGCCGGCGACTTCATGATCTCGGGGACGACCTGCTTGAGGAATAGGTCCGCCGCGTAGAGACCACCCTGGTGGTTGTTCGGGTCGCCGGAGAGGTTGTCGCCTTTGCAGGTTGCATCGTGGGCGTCGGAGCAGTTGTTCGGGCTGATCCAGGAGAACTGCGGAGTGGTGGCCTCCCGGGCGAGGTCCTGGGCCAGGCTGTTCTCGGCGGGGTGACCGGCGGTGGCGGGCAAGCCGCCCAGCGGCACGACTTTGGCGCAGTCCGCGGGATTGTCGATTAGCGAGTGGAACCAGGGCACCGGGTTGTGCTTGGGGACGTACTGGTCTTGCGCGGTCGCGCTGCCCGGATCGGGCACACCGGCGCCGGCAGGAGGTCCAGGGATGCCGCAGTGGTAGGGGTCTTCCCGCGACGGCGTGTTACCCATGTCCTGGACGTAGACCTTCCAGCTGACCTTGTTGCCGTCCAGCTGGTTGAACAGTGTTGGGAGCGAGGCCGGGTAGACGCATCCGCTGGAGGCGTTGACCTGACCGTCCGCGCCGGGTGAGCCGGGCTGCACGTCCTTGTACTGTGGGCAGTCGTTTTGATTATCCGGCGTGGGTGCCTGGCCTGCGACGAGGCTGATGTAGTTGTCCAGGCTGAAGTGCCCGGTGCCGTAGTACTGGCGCAGCAACAGCCCGTAGCTGGGCAGCGTCTTCCACAGGTAGTCGTTCTGGTTCAGCCCGGTGAAGGTCGCCTCGTAGGACTTGTTCTCCAGGATGATCGTCCACACGTGACCGATCGGGGGCGACTTGTGCTGGTCGTTGCCGGCTGGCGCCGCGCACGAGGTGACCACCAGCATCGCCAGCGTCACGATGATAGTTGTCGCGAACGATGGCACGCCCGTGGACCGTCGGACCACAGACGCGCACCCCGGCTTCATCGTCTCCACATGCTTGTGAACAGATCACTGAGTGCAGCAAGCATCCCACGATCAAGTGATCAACAGCGTGGCCCTCTAGTTGGACAGTTGTCAACATCGCTGCACAGGCTAGTCAGGGTCAGGCAAGATGATCGTGGGTTGACTGTTGAGGGCATCTCCAGGAGAGAAGGCATACGTGTCATATCTGCTAGGTGTTTCGGTGGAGGAGGGTAGTGATGATGTTGTGGTGTTCGAGGTTGACCGCAGTGCAATAGTGGAGGATCAAGTTCTCGCTTCACGTGAGCCGGGCACGGTCGTGGCCCGGGCGCGGTTGACATTAGAGGAGGCGCTCGCCAATCTCAAACCATCACTCAGCAAGATCGTCCACGTGTTGCACGGGATGGCGTCAGATGAGGTGGAGGTGGAGTTCGGACTGAAGATGGGCGGCGAAACTGGAGTGATAGTGGCAAAAGGTACCGCGGAGGTAAATTTCCGAGTCACGCTGCGTTGGAAAGCGGATGCGCGGCAGGAATTGGCGAACTAGTGGTCAGCCGTGGGGGTTTTGTCGTCCGGATTCTGCGCAGCGGTAGGTCGGATCCGGTCGGTATTGGCTTTGTCGTAGGAAAGCGTCACATCGTTACCTGCGCGCACGTGGTCAACGCAGCTTTAGGCAGGGAGCAACGCGCGCAGGAGAAACCGGAACAGAATATCCGAGTACAGATTGATTTTCCTATCCTGGGGGGCGAAGACGCGCCATCAAAGAGCTGCCGGGTAATAGAATGGAAACCGCCACCGGTCTTTGGTGTCAGGGGCGGTGATGTAGCAGGTTTGGAGCTGAACGACGGTGATCTTCCCGCTCGGGCAGGTCCTGCACGATTGATCGATGCGCCCGACCGTGTTGAGGCGTTCATGTTTGGTCATCCCCTTGAACCTGTGCCACGTCCCGAGGGGGTGTGGGTCGGCTCCCAGCTGTTCGGGTCCGGGGTCGGCGGGATGATTCAGCTTGAGGCGAATCGCGAATCGGCCTTCCGCGCCCAACCCGGCTACAGCGGCTCTCCAGTCGTCGTGTCCGATGGCGCTGGGGATGCCGTGGTGGGCATGCTGGCCGTAACCAGTCGCGACGACGGTGCCCGGGACGCCTACGCCATCTCGAAAGCCGGCTTGGAGGCAGCCTGGCCGTTACTGGAGCCCCTGCCGGCCTGCCCGTACCGAGGCCTAGAACCGTTTCGGGCCGAGGACGCTGAAGAAAATCTGTTCGTCGGTCGGGGCAGGGAGACCGAAGAGCTTCGCCGGATGGTGAATGAGCATCCTTTGGTCGTCGTCATGGGTGCGTCGGGAGTGGGCAAGTCTTCCTTGGTTACAGCCGGGTTGCTCCCCGCATTGTCGTCAGAAGAGTGGGTCACGGTCACCTTCCGGCCAGGTGAAGGGCCATTTCTCGCAGTGGCCGAGGCGCTCTACACGCTGGAAAGATCTGACCATGCGCCAAGCAGGGACGCCGTCGAGAATCGTGCTGCCTTAATACGACGCACCGGGCTGGCCGCCCAGATGGCCACGCTTCAGATACCAACCGGCATGCGCGTTCTGCTTTTCATCGACCAACTTGAAGATATTTTTAACCCCAGACTGAGAGATGAACGGGCGGATTTTCTTAATAGAGTGCTGCCTTCCGTGGACACTGACAATGCTCTCTATCAGCTGGTGTGCACGTTACGGGCGGACTTCTGGCAACAGTTTTCACAACACCCGAAGGTCAAGCGTCGAGTGCCCGAATATCTGTTGCCACTATCGCCGATGGAAATCGAAACGTTGATACTCGCGGTCGCTGAGCCGGCCAGGGTCCGTGGTGTGACCTATGAGGAATGGCTTGCCCGGCGAATCGCGCTAGACACCGCTATGGGTGATGGTGGGCTGCCCTTGATGGAATTCGCCCTGACCGAGCTGTGGCCCAAACAGAGCCAACGACTGCTGACGTTCGCCGATTATGAGGAGATAGGCGGTGTCGCGGGAGCGCTCGACCGGCACGCCGACAGGGTCTTGGCTGAGTTGAAGCAAAAGGACCAGGTTCGGCGGATCATGCTCACGCTGGTCCGCAACCGCGTAGACGCCGCTAAGGCGACCCGGCGTGTCGTAAAAAAAGACCAAATCAAGGCAGACTGGGACATCGTCGAAGAACTCGCGCGCCATCGCCTGCTGGTAATAAACAACCCGATGAAGGACGACCCGACCGGCGATACCACCACGGTCGAACTGGCACATGAAGCGCTGATCCACTCCTGGAAACAACTCGCGAAATGGATCAATGAAGATGCCGCGTTCCAGCGTTGGCTGGCCATCATGGAAGATCGTGTCGCCCGGAACGAGCTGCTTACCACGGACGCCGGTATCAGGGAGGCAGACGCATGGCAGCGCTCAAAACAGGAGAGCAACCAAGAACAGGACATTCCGGCCGAAGTCATCACCCTGATCACTAACAGCAAAAAAGAGGCAAGTCGACGTGCCCATGCCCGTCACCGGAAATTTATCAGCTTTGTCATAATTTCGGTTATGATTGCGGGAGCGGTTGGCTTTGGGATATCTGAACTGCTGACCGCGCGCTACCAGCGCATCGAGGCTCAGTCCCGCATGGTCGCTGATGAAGCCGACCAGGCAGGTGCCGCTGACCCGTCTCTGGCGATGCAGCTCAGCATAGCCGCCTACCACATCGCACCCACTCCTGAGGCCCGTGGCAGCCTGCTCCGAGCGTCCACCTTGCACGCCGCCACCCGGCTACTCGGCCATTCCGGTGCCTTCAACACCGTAGCCATCAGCCCAGACGGACACACCCTCGCCGCCGGTTCCGCCGACCAGATCGTCCGCCTTTATGACCTCAGCAGCCCTAACCCTCAAGGACCTGCAGTGCTGAGCAGCCTCACCGACCACATCGGCGCCATCACCGCGGTGGCCTTCAGCCCGGACGGGCGCACCCTGGCCAGCGGCAGCGACGACAACACGATACGGCTGTGGGACCTCACTGATCCGCATCACCCGACGCTCCTGGCCGTCCTGACCGACCAGGCGATGACCACCACGTCGGCCATCGCCGTCACTGCGGTGGCTTTCAACCCGGACGGGCACCTGTTGGCCAGCGGTAGCACCGACCACACGGCGCGACTCTGGGACCTCAACGACGCCCACCATCCCACCGCCTCAGCAATCCTGATCGGACACAACAGCAGCGTCAACGCGGTGGCCTTCAGCCCCGACGGACGCACCCTGGCCAGCGGGAGCAACGACCGCACGGTACGGCTGTGGGATCTCAGTGATTCCCACCACCCGACCACATCAGCAATCCTCACCGGGCACACCGACAACGTCTACGCGGTGGCGTTCAGCCCTGATGGACACACTCTGGCCAGCGCGAGCCGCGACAACACGGTGCGGCTGTGGGACGCCTCCGACACCCGCCGCCCCACCCGAGGAGCGCGGCTCACCGGCCCGACCGTGTCGGTCGGCGCGGTTGCCTTCAGCCGGGATGGACACACCCTCGCCAGCGGCAGCGAGGATGGCCTGGTGCGGCTGTGGGATCTCACCGAGGCCCGCCATCCCACCGCATTGGCACCCTTAAGCGGGCACACCGGTCTCGTCGACGCGGTGGCCTTCACCTCGGATGGGCACACCCTGTCCTCGGGCAGCAGCGATGGCACGGTGCGGCTGTGGAATCTGACCGACCCCGGTCATCCCCCCGTCGTTCTCACCGAAAGCCTCAACGGGACGCTGAACATCGGCAATCCGATCGACACGGTGGCGTTCAGCCCTGATGGGCGCACCCTGGCCAGCGGGGGCAACGACCGTCTAGTCCGGCTGTGGGAGCTCACCGACCCCCGCCACCCCACCCTGTCCGCTGTCTTGTCCGGACTCACCAGCTTCATCGAGGCATTGACGTTCAGCCCGAATGGGCACACCCTGGCCATCGCTGACGGTGATGACACCGTGCAGCTGTGGGACCTTACCGACCCCCATCATCCCATCCCGGCAGCCACCATCACCGGCCACACCAGCATCGTCGAGTCCGTGGCGTTCAGCCCGGACGGACATACCCTCGCCAGCTCCAGTAGCGACCACACCATCCGGCTGTGGGACCTCACCGACCTCCGGCATCCCACCGGATTGGCGACCCTCACCGGGCATACCAACGTGGTCGAGTGGGTGGCGTTCAGCCCGGACGGACACACTCTGGCCAGCGGCAGCGACGACCACACGGTACGGGTGTGGGATGTCACCGATCCCCACCATCCGACCGCGAGAGAGACACTCACCGGCCACACCGACGCCGTCGAGATGGTGACGTTCAGCCCGGATGGGCACAGTCTTGCCAGCGCAAGCCAAGATGGCACGGTCCGGATGTGGGACGTGACCGACCCCAACCATCCTGCTGCATCAGCGACATTTACAGGTCATACGGCCAGGGTCGAAGGGGTGACGTTCAGTCCGGACGGACGCACCTTGGTCAGCGCAAGCTACGACGGCACCGTGCGAATGTGGGATCTCACCGATGCGCAACACCCGGCTGTGGTCCTGAACCACAGCGGAGAAGTCGAAGGAGCAGCGTTTACCCCCGACGGGCACTCCCTGGCCAGCGGCAGCAGCGACGGTACCATCCGGCTCTGGGACACCAGCCCGGATCAGAGCGCCAAGGACATCTGCGCACTGATCGTCACTCCACTCACTCCCGCCCAATGGCACCAATACATTCCCGACCAGACCTATAACCCGCCGTGCAGATCGCGATAGGTGCGCCGGATTTCTTCTTCCCGATTGCCGTCACAGGATGCGGCTGCATGATCGTAGGCTCTCGTATGGCCGGTACTTCGATGTGCATCCGGTTGGTCCGCGCGGTGCCGCGCGATCCCTCAGGTCGTCGAGCTGGTTAGCGAAGGCGGGCTCATCGCCTACCCGACAGATTCCTGCTTCGCCTCGGCTCCCGGCTGAACAACGCCGAGGGCCTGCACCGGATCCGCGAGATCTGGGAGCTCGAAAGACAAGCACCACTTCACCCTGGTGCCGGGACTTCGCCCAATTCGGCCAGTTCGTCCACGTCGAAACACGATGTTCCGGTCTGATCAAGGCCTCGACTTGTCGACTCCGGGTAGCTACATATTCATCCTGCCCACGACCAACGAAGTGCCGCGTCGGTTTGCGACAGGATCCGGCTTACAGGCCAGCTCGTCCGCCCTGCGCCTCGCCGCCTGCGCCAAACGGGGTGATGCAGCGGGGTTGACCAGGAGAAAGCCTCTCGCTACTTCTCCCGGTTTCTCAATGCTTCTCGACGTCCGACGGCCCGACGACGGCCCAGAAGTCGATCTTGCACGCTGGGGCCGTGTGGCATCCCGTCGATCTGGCGGAGCCCGACCGCGCGGCGATCCGGGGGCAGCCCTCGATGCGACCGGCGACGACCTCGGTTAGCTCAGTCCCCGGGTCGCCGTGTGGTAGCCCTGGGGGGAGGTCGACGGGATGCCACACCCTATCCACCCAACCCAGCCCAGGACCGCGCTTGTGGCCGGCCATCCCGGAGATCTGCCCGCCCGGCGAGGGCATGTTTTGTTTGCGCTGGTCGTAGCACTGCGCTTGCTGATGTAGCGCCGCTGAGAGAACTCTGACCAGGAGTTGGATGACTGGGACGGTAGTCTACCTGCGAGGACGCCGGTTGATGTTGGTCGACGTTGGTCGGTGCTGGGTGATGCGGTTTGTACCCGATCTGTACCGGGCGG
>QHBY01000068.1 GCA_003244245.1 Pseudonocardiales bacterium | reverse complement strand
GCTCGTCGTCGAAGGTCACGGCGACCGACTCCAGCCCCGCCCGACAGTACGCCCACCCGCGCACCGAAAGGTGCTCGGCGACCGTTCCGCTCCCGTCGAGCGGTGGGAGCTCGCACCACATCGTCGTGCGCCCCTCGAGCACGGCGGCGAGCAGCCCGTCGAACGAGTGGGGAGGCGGCTCAACGAGGCGATCGCCGGCGCGCGCTGCGATCACCATGCGGTACCCTGGGTCGCCGTCGTCGGCACTCTGGCGCCGCGTGAGACGCCTGGGCTGGCGTAATGGGAAGGAGACAAGATCGTCAGCTGCGCCGAAGCGGCAGGCGCCCCGCGGCCAACCGCACCCTACGCGCTGCCGATCGCAGCGGTCCCGTGAGCCGCCAGGAGAGCGAGGACTCCATGGTCGCCAGTCGTGCGGAGAAGCGCTCGACCTCGTCCTCGGCGCCGCTTTGCATGGCCAGGTGCGCCTGGGACTGAGCCTCCGCGACCAAGGCCCGCTCCTCCCAAGCCAGCGCCCGCTCATACCAGACCGTGTCATCGAACACGTCACCAAGGATTCCGAGAGAGGGAAGGCTTGGGAGCGGGCCATCGCTGGCGACGGCGACCATATACAGCTCCCCGCCGACTTCACCGGCGACGGCCTTGCGCATGTCAGTCTCGATCCCCTGATCGAGCCGCTCAGCGGCGAATGTGTCGTCGTCGCAGATCAGCGAAGCAAGGTGGTTCTGCTGGCGGTAGAGGCGGACATGCTCGAAGCATGCCGAGAGCGCCTGTTCGAGCTCTTCGGGCGTGTACTCATGAACCTGGGAGCGATTGCCCGGGATGTAGACATCGCGGTTCGGAGACGACAGCAGCAGCAGGCCGTCGGGTCGCAGCACTCGCCGAAGCTCGCTCAGCGCACGATTGGGGTCGGCGACGTGCTCGATGGCCTCGAAGCAGGTGACAAGGTCAAACGACCGATCCTCGCATGGGAGGTTGTGCAGATCGCCGACAACGAACTCCGCGCGATCTCCAGGCCGCTCACGAGCCCCGTCGATCGCTCCGGGGCTGGAGTCCACGCCGAGTACCTGCCTGGCTCCCGCATCGGCGAGGATCGACGTGCCGTAACCGACGCCACAGGCCACGTCGAGAACATCGCGATCCCGGGCCAGGCCTTCCGCCCATCGGTAGCGTGACTCGTGCTCGATCGCGATCAGTCTTCCGCCCCAACCCTCCGGCACGAACCTCTCGCCGGAGGCAGCGCTCCCATCCGGTATAGCCGGGTCCCCCGGCTCGCGTGGAGGCTGCCACTCTGGCGGGCGCACTCCGGCGGGGGTCCGACGGCACTCGACCTCTCCGCGCACCCCCACCGTTGCCCCGTCGGGGCTGCGCGCCGCGACGACGAGCTCGAGCCGGCCAGCGCGGTGACCGTCGAGGTCGATCAGGAGGGAGAAGCCCGCGTCGCCCAGTTCTTCCCCGAGGCTGCCCGTCAAGTCACCGCGCATCATGCCGATCCGCGGTTGGTGAGGCCGGCCGTCCAGGTATACGAAGACCTCGATGCCCTGCTTCGAGTACGCCCAACCCGAGACCCGAAGGAACCCGAAGGCGGCGAGCCCTCCGTCGAGCTCGGGCTCGTCACACCACATCGCCGGGCGACCGCTCGCGATCAACGCAGCTATCGCTTCATCCGTCGCCGGAGGCCGTTCGATGGGCTCGAGGTCCGCCAGCGGGGGAGCCGCAGAACCTGGCGTCGAAACCGGTTCGAGGTGGCTCCTCGATCCCTCGGGGCCGAGCTCGTAGTACAGGGAGGGCATGAAGGCGGGGTGATAGTAGGGATCGCCGGCAGCGTAGGGCTCACTCCAACGCCCGGTGAATCGCTCGACGTCCGCCCATCCTGCCCGAGGCGAGAACGACGATCGCTCGTGGTGCACGAGCACGGCGTGTGGCGTCCATACCACTCGCCGGCCCGTCGCGACCATGCGCAGGCAGAAGTCCGCGTCGGCGAAATTTACCGCCATCGACTCGTCGAGGCCGCCGAGCTCCGCGAACAGGTCAGCGCGCACCAGCATGCACGCTCCAGTCACCGCGCTGCAGTTGCGCACCAGGCCCAGCATACAGCGATAGCCCGGCGCGTCGGCGGGAAAGCCCAGGTAGAGATGCCACGGCAGACCCGCGTTCACCGCCACCCCGCCATGCTGCACGCGGCCGTCCGGGTAGGTGGGCTTGCAGCCAACCACGCCGACGCCGGGGGCCTGCGCCTGGGCAAGCATCTTTTGCACCCAGTCCGGGGACCGCACCTCGGTGTCGTCGTTGAGCAGCATCAGGTAGTCGCCGCGGGCGACTCGCGCCGCTTGATTGACCGCCGTTGAGAAGTTGAACTCGCCCTCGTAGGGGATGACGCGATGGTCGAGGCCGGCGAGCTCGGGCTCGGCGGAGGCCCGGGAGTCTGCGCTCGAGTCGACGATCACGATCTCGAGGTTCTCGTATGTCCCCTGCTCGCGGATCGAGCGCAGGCAAGCCCGAACCATCCCTCGGGAGTAGCTCGTGGGTATCACGATGCTCACCGCTGGCACATCCTCCACCTCCCAGCTCACCTCCCGCGTGCCCGGATGCGGGAGCTGCGTGATCCGGGGCTCACGCCCCCGCCTGGCACCGAGCCGCTCCAGCGCTCCGCGGACCCGAGCGTCATCGCAAGGCACGCGCGGACGTTGGGAGGTGAACAACACGTCGGCGACCCGCTCGACTCGCACCGGCACATCGACGAGGCGCAACAGCAGATCGTAGATCGAGCCGGGTGGATCGGGCGCCGCGTCGAGCACGGCTCGTGCGGCGTTGGGACCCACGCCGACCAGCGGGCCGATGTAGTCGGTGCTCAGCAAGAGCTCAGGCGACCAGCCGGGCTTGAAGAAGGCACCTCCGCGGCCTCCGTCGCCGACCACGGCATCCTCGTCCGTGTACACCAAGTCGGCGGGTGGATTCGCGTTCATCGCCGCGCCCAGCCGTGCCACCGCAGAGGGGTCGAGGAACCCCGTGTCCTCGACGATGATGCCCGGCCGGTTCTCGCGCACGATCTCCTCCAGCGTGC
>QHBY01000067.1 GCA_003244245.1 Pseudonocardiales bacterium | reverse complement strand
CGACGAAGGAGTATCTCCAAACGTACGACCATCTGGCGGTGTGGGCCCGCGAAGCCGGGCTGCTTGCGGCCGGCCCGGTCGCCGCCCTGCGGGCCGCCGCTCGTGAGCAGCCCGCAGCGGCGCAGCGGGTGCTGCGCAGGGCGTTGGCCTTCCGGGAGGCGGTCTACCCCGTTGCCCTCGATGTCGGGTCGGTGGCGTTCGCGGTGGTGGCGGCACACACCAGGTCTACCCGGCAGGCGGCCACGCTGGCGCGGAGGCCGGATGTCGGGGGGCCGGTCGCCTGCTGGGTGCTGCCCGATGATCACCTCGAGGCGCCGGTGCTCGCCGCCGCAACCGCGGTCGAGGACCTGCTGTGCTCGCCGCTGTCGCGCGTCGTGGCTGTCTGTGCGGGCCGGGGGTGCGGCTGGCTTTTCGCCGATCCGCGCCGCCGGCGGCGCTGGTGCGACATGGCCGTCTGTGGAAACCGAGCGAAAGCGCGCCGTTACGCCGGCTCACGACGCGCGCGTTGAGTCCGATGGGCGTACTTAGGGTGAGATAAGCCTCGTGGACACCCATTGGGGCGGTGCTACTCCCAAGTAAAGGTCGCGAATCGATAACGACGGCCGGACGAGGGCACCCACAGGCGCACGCTGGTCTCGGGGTTCGGTACCTTCCCTGCGACAGTGACACCCTGCGCGGGCCATTGACCGCGGAAACCCTCTGAAGGAGGCCGATCTATGATCCGCCCAACGCCAATCTGGCGGTCGATGGCATTGCTCGCGATCGCCAGCCTCGTGGTATNNGTGGTGGTGGTGGCGGCGGCGGCAAAACGCTGACCATTTCCTCTGACCTTCCGCTGCAGGGCTCGTCCAAGGACGCCTCGGCAGCCATGAACAACGCCATCCGCCTCTATCTCGACCAGGTGGGCAACAAGGCGGGCAAGTTCAAGATCAAGTTCAAGCCGTACGACGACTCGACTGCCGCCAAGGGCGCCTGGGACGACGCGACCTGCGCCAAGAATGCCCAGGATCACGTCGCCAATACCGGCGAGGTCGCGGTGATGGGCACCTACAACTCAGGCTGCGCCAAGATCGAGGTTCCGGTGCTCAACCAGGACCCCGACGGCCCGATGCTGATGGTGTCGCACGCCAACACCAACCCTGGCCTGACCAAGCCCTGGTCACCGGGCGAGCCGGACAAGTTCTATCCCACCGGCAAGCGCAACTACGCCCGCGTAGTCACGACCGACGACTTCCAGGGCACGGCCGACTCGACCTTCGTTGCCAAGGACCTCAACAAGAAGAACTGCTACGTCCTCAATGACAACCAGACCTACGGGCAGGGTGTCGCGAGGGCCTTCGTCGACAACGCCAGCAAGGTGGGACTCAACATCCTGGGCAACCAGGCGTGGGACGCCAAGCAGACCAACTACACGGCGCTGTTCCAGCGCATCAAGAGCAAGAACCCCGACTGCATCTTCCTCGGTGGTATCTACGACAACAACGGTGGCCAGCTGATCAAGGACAAGGTCAAGGTTCTCGGCGACAACACCAAGGTCATGATGATGGGGCCGGACGGCTTCAGCGGGTACACCCCGCTGCAGAAGCTGCCCGAGGGTGAGGGCATGTACCTGTCCTTCGCGGGCCTCGACACCGAGTCGCTGCGCAAGAATGGTGGCGGCGCCGGCAAGTTCCTCGACGCTTACAAGGCCAAGTACGGGGCGGACCCGTCCACCAGTTACGCGCTGTACGCCGTGGCGGCGGTCCAGGTCATCCTCGAGGCGATCAGCAAGTCCGACGGCACCCGCAAGTCGATCACCGACCAGGTGTTCGGCGGCGGCAGCGGGATCGACATTCCGGCCGACAAGTCCGTCATCGGTAAGGAAATCAAGATTGACACCAAGACCGGCGACACCAACAACAAGGACATCAGCATCCTGCAGCTGAGGTCGGGCAAGGAGGCCTTCGTCAAGGCCCAGCCGGTCGAGTGATCCGATGAGGGTTGGGGTGGGCGAAAGCCCACCCCAACCCTCCGGCTGTCGATAGC
>QHBY01000066.1:36630-36773 GCA_003244245.1 Pseudonocardiales bacterium | reverse complement strand
TACTACGAGCCGGTCCGCCAGCAGATGCCGCATCGGTACTCAACGGCTCACGGTCTCAGCCGCCACCGCGCTTCCTCTCGACGCTCCTCTCCCGTCAACGAGAGGGAAACATCAGTATCGGCATCCGCCTTCCCACGTTCCAT
>QHBY01000066.1:28633-36591 GCA_003244245.1 Pseudonocardiales bacterium | reverse complement strand
AATAAACGGGCACCCGCCAGGCTTATCCCGGAACCTATTCATCGCTCCGGTTTCGATGTCATCTCAGGTTTTCGACGCTTCCTCAACGGTTCACTCGCGTTCGCCTTCCCGATCCCCATCTGACGCATCACGTGCGCCTTTTCCTCAACGCTCACCACAACAGTCACTAACTAATGCGGCTTGAGGTGATTTGACATCTCCCCCCGTAGGGCGATGCCGAAGGGCCACAACCCCTTCATCATCTGCACAGCACCGCATCGAAGAGACCTCCTACGGCAACCCCTCTCTGCGTTCGTGGCACACTGAATAAGCCTCCATGATCGCGGGCATAACGACGGATCCCCGCGGTGAACGCGTCACTGATCTTCCCCAGCGGCGCGGTCGACGCGATCGGCAACCCCAACTGGCGATGCACGAACCCGACCAACCCCGCGGCGTACTGCAACTGCGGCACAAACACGTTGAGATACATCCGGTCGATGCACTCGACCTCGAACACCGTGTGATCACCAAGGACATCAGCGACAGTGCGCGCTACCGTCATCATGGGCTCCGATCGGACGGGCGGCCAGTAGGCCAACCAACCGCTCCAAGCGGTTCATACACCGGATCGGCACGCCGGTCACGGTCTCACCCACCCGACCGGAGCCCGCCCACCCAAGCCGACCACCACACGCCTCGTCGGGCTGGGGCGAAGCCCCGTTAGTATTGTAAGGTGACCGGAGAGGGAGCCGATCTCGTCTCAGCAGATCACGGTGTTGTGACGGCGCGGGGAAAACTACGTGATCATCCGTGAGGTTCCACCTGTTGGTTCTCCGGGTGCCGAGGAACCGCACGGCACCACGGTGCGCGTGTTGCTCGTAGACAAGGACCCGCTGTCTCGGCACTTCTTAACCAACGCACTTAGCGAGATGCACCGCGTCGAGGTCTGTCTGGCGCCGATTGACACCTCCGACTACCGCCCACCCGCCAACGTGCAGATCGTGCTCGTCGCATCGACGCCGACCGAGCCCGTCCAGTTCTCCCAGCTTCGCGCGCTGACCGCGACCCGCGTCCGGGTGCTGGTGCTGGGTATCGAGTGGACACCCGAGCGCCTGCAAGACGCCCTGAAGGCCGGCGTCGCGGGATGTGTGACCAAGAATGTGGACGTCGCGGCGCTCGCCGCAGCCGTCCACGCGGTCGCCTCCGGACACGTCGTGATCTCTCCGGAGTTGCTCGTCTACCTCGCGGCACCGCCGGAACTGCTGGCCACCGTGCCGGCAGGCATCCTAGCCAAGCTGACCACGCGAGAGATCGACGTGCTCGAACTACTCGCTGAGGGCATGTCAACCAGCGAGATCGCAGCACAGCTGGGAGTCAGTAGCGCGACCGTGAAGAGCCACGTCTCGCATGTGCTGACCAAGCTCGGTGTGCGGAACCGGGTCCAGGCGGCACTCATCGCGAAAGAGCTGAGGCTGCACGACAAGCGCGGCAGTCGATGAGGAAGCGACGGTGACGAGACCGACCCGCCGCCCTCCCCCAACCCGGATCGGACCCGGACCGTTCACACAACCATCTCCGCAAGCAGCCCCGGCGATGACGACAACTGGGACCTCGCGCCGCCGCGGCGCGGGCCGGGCTCAATCGCCCACCCGCCCGCGGACCCCGTCCAGCCAGACCGCGTCGTGCACGGCAGCCGCCCTATCGTCGCGAAACGCGTAAGTCTTGAGCAGCCAGCGCTGCCGAGTGCCCTGCGGGTCGTTGATCTCGACCATGTCGCGGCTGTGCAGCCCATCCTGGTTGGCCAGCACGAGAAGGTCCTTGGTCAGGATCCGGTGCCGCTGCTTCGCGGAGCGCACGATGGTGTCCTTCAGCACGATGAGCGCGTCTTTGGCCCCGTCCGGGGCCTCTGGTGCGGTTGTCGTTCTCGTATCGTAGTAGCGGAAGCTGTGATCGTTCTCAAGGATGGCGTGTGCCTCGGATTGCACCTGCCCACGATTCGAATCTCGTGAGTACCGGTCGAAAGGGGTCACGAAGTAGGGCTCACGGAGCGTCGCCTGCTGTGCGGGGTTCAGGTGCTTCAGGAGTTCACGGCCGTCGATGTAGCCGGTGAAGACAAGATCGAATTCAGGGCAGCGCATGCCGAGGAGGGCGAGGAAATCAGCCCGGACCGGGTGCGCTGTCCTGTCGTTATGAAAGTATAATTCGCTGTCGGTCTTTTGCGTCTGCGTGCCGTTGTACTGATTCGCGGCGTAGACGTCGTGGAAGAAATCACCATTGTTGCGCGTCGAGTATGCCAGCAGCGGCGCACCCGTGAGCTGTCCGAAGAGTTCGAGGAATGCCTCGCCGATGAACGTCTTCTTCTTATTGTACTTGTCGGTGACCGGATCGTCCTGATCGAACAGGGGGATCTCGCGGTCGATGGGGCAATTCCGTAGCACATGCGCGTCGGACTCGCCACTTACGCGCTCGTCGCTGATCTTGCTGCACACCTGAACGAAGAACTTCGGCACCTCGTCCCGGTCTATCAGGTCACGCACGGCGGCGGAGAAGGCGAGGTAGTCGACGTAAGGATCCTTATCTACCCCCGACAGGCAGTCGAAAAGGTCGTCATACTCGTCGTCAGAGAGCTCATGGAGAGGCTTCACGGGGGGTCCTTCCGAGATCTTTTGTGCTTTGACTAGTCTCGAACTATTCCAGGATGGTAGCCGTTGGGGCATCATCCGGTCGAACACTCTTCGGGCCGGAGCTCCACCAAAGGTGGAGGGAGCTCCATCAAAGGTGGAGGTGATTTCCACCCCGGCTCGTCCGCCTCAGCCATCGAACGAATTAATCCGATATCGCTTGACCTCGCAGATCAGGCACCCATACCATCCCATCAGCGATCTTGCGATGAAGATTTTTTTTAGTAGATCCGGAACCTGCCCATCAATCGCTGATCGCGGTAGCCACATACGGCGACAGTGAATCGCTTCAATCGGGGAGGGCGCGTGCTACACATCATGAACAGGTTAGCCATCGGGTTAATCTGCACTCTTTTTGCGTTCAGCTTGTCGCTCGTCTTGGGTGCGCTCGACGTCCTTAATCTCTCAGTGGGCGGACTCAGGAGCACATCGTGAAGGTCCGGTTCAGTCGGGTCGATGGGCTGATGACTCGCGTCCTGCACGCTGGCGGTAGCGGTCCAGCTGTCATGTTGGTCCACGGTGGTGGGATGTCCGCCGATGTCTTCGTGCATAACGTCGACGCTCTGGGCAACAACCATCGAGTACTAGCGGTCGATCTGCCTGGCTGCGGGTTCACCGAGCCCACCGACGGTCCTGTCCTGGCGGCCTGCGTGGCTCACCTGCTTGCAGTCGCGGACGCCGAGGGCATCAGTTCCTTTGCCATGGTCGGTAGTTCGCTTGGTGCCCAGGTCGCGGTGTTGGTGGCGCTCGCGACGCCGGCCCGCATCTCTGCCCTGGTCCTTACCCCCTCGGCGTCCGCGTTTCTGGGCGGCACCGGGTTGAGCAAAGCATTGCTCGATACCCGCCGCAGTGACACCTCCGCGGTCGACGGTGAGCGCGACGTTGGTGAGTTGGCCGACGAGATGTCCCTGCTGGCGCCGGGCTCCGGCCGACGGTTGCGCAGGGTGCTGATCAGCCAGGCGACCAGCCAGGCCCGGCCCGGGCACAGCGCATCGTTCCGGTGGTTAATAGACGGACTGTTCGATCCCGTGCAGCGCGACCGCTTCGCCGTCTCGGACCGGCTCTCCGAGGTAGGCGCGCCGACCCTGGTGCTATGGGGTAGAAGGGACCCGAGGGTCTCGTTGACCGAAGCCGTGCCGGCGATCCGTCGTCTTCCGGCGCACCGGCTGATCGTCTTCCGGCGAAGCGGCCACCTGCCGTTTCTGGAGCAGCCGCACCGGTTCAACCGCATCGTCGGTCGGTTCCTCAATTCACCTGCAGCGCTCATTGGCGCTCCGCTAGGGCGAGCTACGGCTCGGCGAGCTGCGAGAAACGGTGGTCAGACGCATATGTCAGATCTGGTCCACGCCGGACACAAGAAAGAGGAATCGGCGCCATGAGACGCGGCATCGAAACCGACGCGATCCTGCCGTCGATTTTCATCCATCACAGCGCAACGCAAATGTGCGTGAAGTCATGGTAGAGCAGCGGAAGTGCAGAAGGCGAGCAGAGCTAAGTCACTTCTTGCGTAGTTGTCGTGCCAGACGATCTCCAGCCGAACTCGGGCTCGAGGTTTCCGGTCGGCGTCGCACACCAGGTTTGCGCCGCGAGGAAGTCGCCGTCCTCGCTGGTGTGGGGACGTCCTGGTACACCTGGCTTGAACAGGGTCGTGATATTAAAGTGTCCGAGTCGGTCGTGCGCGCGGTCAGTCGCGCGCTCGGTCTTGATGATGCGGAGGAAAAGTACCTCTTCGGACTGGCGGGAATTAGTTTGCCAAACTACTATTCAGAGAAGTCTGATGACCTCCTCCAGAATTTGCAGGACACGCTCTTGATGGATGATCTGCTATCGGTTCCGGCAATTATGATCGACCGGTTTTGGGGAATCTTGGCAGTGAACGACACCGCTCGTGGGGTGTTTGACTACACCGATTTGCACACCAACGCGCTCGTCACGTTTTTCACAAACCCGGTGTGCCGAGTGCGATACATAAATTGGGAGGAGATCGCCCGGGCCACGGTTGCACAGTACCGCGCCGACATGGTTCAGTACTTCGACGATGGGAGATTCCATGCTGTCGTGGAGGATCTACGGCGGCGCAGTCCTGAGTTTGTCAGGATCTGGGACAGCCATGAGGTGCGCAAGCCGGAGGTGCACGTCGAGGAGATCGAGCATCCAGGGATTGGTCGGCTCGCATTCGACGTACACCTGTGGAAGCTGTCTGCCAATGACAACATCAGACTGGTGCTGCACGTCCCCAACGGCGGGGACACCAAGCGTAAGATCGGCGTGCTGCTGCGCAGCCTGAACGACCGAGCGCCCATCTCACTACCGTGAGGGGGGTTGGGGACGCAGGATGTTGCCTGTGATGCGGTGCGGGCGCCGAAGGTTACCTCGTCGAACAACCGGTAGGTCATTGACTCGAATTCATACACCGCAGCGGCGAACGGAGTTTTCGAGTCGGAGTATCTGCGAAGCACGCCGTCGTGAACGGGCGCGGCGGCGGGGTGGTTGTCGCCGGGGCACCGTCCTGGGCGTGCACCTAGTCGACCGTGATCCCCAGTCGCTCCTGGCGCCGCGGATCGGAGCACACGGCTTCGCGAACGTCATGACGATCGCGGCCGTCCTCTGTCGTCCACTCGACACGCGGATCCCCTCGCGTCTCCAGAGGAGATGGAGCAGGTCTCCCATGTCCTTCGAGCGCGCAAGATCTCTGACGTCAGCGGGCCACACCCGCACCCGATCCACAAACCCCGGCCGCGTAGCCGCCCCACTTTATCCCGCTCTCCCCCCGCGTGCCTCCCCAAACAGTGCCACTCTCCCTCATGGGAGGGTTCCTGAGTGGGGGGTTCCTGAATGCTCACCAATCAGACCAGCGACCTTGTCGAGGTCGTCGGGGGCCTTCAGTGCCAGGGTGACTGTGCCCTTCAAGTCTCGTCTGACCAGCCCGGACAGCGTTCCAGCGGGAGGAAGCTCGACCGTTGTGGTGATGCCCAAGGCCCGCAGCGTTGCCATGCAGGAGTCCCAGCGAACGGCCTTGATCACCTGTGTGACCAGCCGGTGCAGCATCTGTGCGCCGTCGGTCACCACTTCTCCGTCGGCGTTGGACAGCAGCGGGCGCCGCGGATCCTGGGCGGTGAGCTGGGCTGCGTACTGAGCCAGCGCGTGCTCGGCCGGGGCCATAAACCGGGTATGGAAAGCCCCAGCAACGGGCAGTGGTCTCACCCGCGCTCGGGCGGGCTCGTGTTGCGCCAGTGCAGCCAGCGCGTCGAGCCGGCCTGCAGCGACAATCTGGCCGGCGCCGTTGCGGTTGGCCGCGTCCAACCCCAATTGGGCCAGGACCGCCGCGACATCATCGGGATCGCCGCCGAGCACTGCGGACATCCCGGTCGGCTCCAGCGCGCACGCCGCGGCCATTTCCCGGCCACGGACAGCGGCGAGCGCGACGGCCTCATCAGCGGTGAACACTCCACCCACTGCTGCCGCGGAGAGTTCGCCGACCGAGTGCCCGGCAACCGGGGCTTCGGTTGGCAGGTCCACCCGCCGAGCCAGCTCCTCGGCGGCGAGCAGCGACAGCGCCACGACCAGCGGCTGGGTCACCGCGGTGTCCTTGATCTCCTCGGCATCCGCCGTGGTGCCCAGCCGACGAAGATCCAGCCCGGTGGCCTCTGACCACGCCGCGATCCGGACTGCCGCACCCTCCAGCGCCAGCCAGGGTGTCAGCATGCCAGGGGACTGGGCACCTTGTCCGGGTGCGAGCAGCGCGATCACCAGGTCCACTGAACACCCTGCCCGGCAGAGGACCGCCTCGGAGGTCACCGCGAGGGCAAAGACTCGCCGACACCGTCGGGCTCGGCCCGGACGTCGCGATCGAGATTCAACAGCAGCGCCAGCCCTCACTGATCAATCGCTTTTGTTGGCGCGGTACCGGTGCCTGGTGCCCCGGGCGGCCTCCACGACGGCGATGCGGACCACGGTCGAGTCGCGGTCGGTGGTCGAGTAAACCGCGACGGTGGCGATACCGAGTTCCCGGCATGTCCGCGCGACCTGCACGACGATCTCGCCGCGGTTGGCGATCAGGATCTTGGTGAAGATCACCGGTCCTCCCGTCCCGGTTCGGCCGCGGATCCAGCACGAGCAGCGGCTGGTCGAACCCCACCGGGCTGCTGTCGGCGACCAGAACGCTGCGCACCACGCTCGCGTGTCCGCGATGATGGGGTTCATCAGCTCATCGCCTCGACGATGCCGATGACAGTGTCCGGCTCGACGATGCACCGATCGTCACGAAACGGCGGCTATCCGGCCTGCGCGCGATAGAAGGTCCCGACGATAGGCGTGCGCACCATCATCTCGGGGCCTCCTCAGACGGGCGACGGCGCGAGAGCGAGCGCAGCGGTGGCGCGCGACGTCCGCACCGTCTCTGGTGCCGTCCTTCAACTCCAGTTCGACGAGGCGCCCCCGAGTTTCAGGGTGACCCCAGCGCAGCGGTCCTGGGACCCTGCTCGGCGCCGCGCCTGCGGTGCGTCTCGCCGGTCCGGAAGCATCTCCGGACCAGTAGTTACTGCCCTCCTCATTCGGAGATGATTATACTAAGAGGCTTATGCAAAACCCCGTTTAGACTAGCCAGCGGTCATTGTTTTCGAAAGCTGGCGACACGCGGCATCAAATGATAAGCAACGGCTTCTCCGACCGATAGAAAGGAGGTGACTAAACCAAACCCTTCACGACGGAGAAGCCGTTGCGGTTCGATCGTATGTCAGGACTGGACGCTGAGCAACTCGACGAGATGGAGCAGATGGTCGGCGAACTGCTCAAGAAACCATGGGACAAGGGCAGAGGTCGCCAGAGGGAACTCACCTTACGCGAGGCGCTTGTCGTCGCCAGCGGGTATATGCGCCAAAACATCATCGAGGAAGTGTGGGCGGAGATCTTCGATGTGGACCAGTCCACGATCTCGCGGTACATCACCTTCCTGACGCCACTGATCGATCAGGCTACCGCGGAGTTCAGGCCATCTGCGGAGGAGGCAGCGGAGGCTACCCGGGGCGCGATCGCCCTGGTAGACGGTACCTTGTGGCCGTGCTGGTCCTGGGCCGGCGAGCGTGAGCTGTGGGCTGGGAAATACAAGACAACGGGTCATGGGTCGCTGATCGTCACGAATCTAGCCGGCCGTCTCACTTTCGTCTCCGAGCCTGTTCCCGGCAACCAGCACGACATGGCCAAACTGAAAGAATCAGAGTGCGAGACGATCCTCAAGCTGGCTGGCGACGTGATTGGCGACAAGGGATTCATTGGAACCGATTACATCATCACTCC
>QHBY01000066.1:0-28607 GCA_003244245.1 Pseudonocardiales bacterium | reverse complement strand
CGCGAACATGACTACAATAACCAGATCAGCTCACTGCGTGCGCCCGTCGAGCGAGCCGTCGCCAACCTAAAGACATGGCGGATCCTCTTCACGGATTACAGAAGGCTACTGAAGACCTTCTTATCCTCATTCCGGGCCGCTATCGGCCTGTACTTCTTCAAGGAAGGTTTTGCATAAGCCTCTAAGGAGCTGGAATGAAGTAACAAATACACAAAATTGACATCATTGCAGGTCGCGGGCTCAACAATGCTTCCAAATGAACAACTTATTTCATTTCGGCTACTAACTCTAGTGGGGGACCTCGAAACGGTGGCTCCAGGAGGCACGGGCCTGGGGTGACAGCCACCACTACGATAATGGAGAATTCCCTTCAGTCGCACTCTACGGAAACACCGCCGTAGAGGTTCATATAGGCGATATAGTCGGTCGAGACTTTGGCGGGGGCGCCAAGTTCGCCCTGTGGGACAGGGTCAGAGTCGTATCTCCAGATTCCAAAACTATTGCCTGGGAGTGACAGCTGCCACTCCGATAATGGAGCCGTCCCCACTGTCGCCTTCTATGGCAACATCGCCGTAGAGGTTCATCCAGCTACTACGTAATGGCAGTACGAGGTCTTGTATTCCTGTGTGGCTCGTCTTTTATCCGTACCCCTCTCTCGTGGTTAGTCTGCGGTGTCAGATTTTTCCGGCACTGTTTGCGTAAATCTCGGTGTGATGTCACTTGTCGAATCGGTCGGGCCTGGGTCCGGGCACGACGGTAGAGATGTACAGTCCCGCGTGCCCCAGTTCACGAGAAGCTGCAGCGTCAACTCCGCGTCCGTGCCGGGTCGAGGGTAGAAGACGAAGACCAGCTCGCCGGACTCGCTGGAGGGGGTCATCGCCTCATAGCTGAGCGGTATCTCGCCGACGAGCGGGTGCGCGAAGGTCTTGTTCCCGAACGACCGGGTCGACACGGGGTGCTCGGCCCACTTGCGGCGGAAGTCCTCGCTCTTGAGGGAGAGCTCCCCGACCAGTGTGGCCAAGTTCGGGTCGTCGGGATACTGACCGCCCACGATTCGCAGGTAGGCCGCGGTGCTCCGGGCGGCGTCCTGCCAATCGACGAACGTGTCGTGTGCCGACGAGTCTAGGAACACGTAGCGGGCCATGTTGCGCTCGTTCGCGGGCAGCCGGGCAATCTCATCGAAGACCAGCTCCGCGAGGTAGTTCCAGCTGAGAATCTGCATGTGTCGGCTCAGGACATAGGCAGGGCCGCTCGTGACCGTCCTGATCATCTGGCTCAGCCCCGCCCGGGCTGTCTTGGTCGTGGGTCGCAGTGTCGTGTCGTCCTTAGGTCCGACGAGGTTGCGCAGGTGCATCTGCTCGTCACGGTCTAGACGTAGCGCAGAGGAGATGGCGTCGAGAACGCTCTGGGAGACGTGCTGGATACGACCCTGCTCGAGGCGTACGTAGTAGTCGACGCTGATCGAGGACAACATCGCCACCTCCTCGCGACGCAATCCGGCCACCCGCCGACGGCCGCCATAGTCGGGCAGGCCGACATCGTGCGGCGTGAGCCGGGTGCGCCGTGAGCGCAAGAAGTCGCTCCGCTCCTGACGTCTGTCCATACGAGCAAGTCTGCCCTACATGGGCTGGCCAAGGGTGGGGCTGGCACTCCTAGGCTCCGGTGACCTAGGAATTCTGCGGCCTTGGACGCCCCATCCGGCTACCACAGACTCCGTACGACCCCCCTGTTCGACGGACAGCCACGTCCATCACGTAGGAGCCTGTCAGATGACCCAAACACCGCCCGACCTGAGTCCGAGGGAGTCTCATGTCCTCGACAACCGGGGACGGATGATCCTCGTCCTGTTGCTCGGCGCCCAGTTTCTGATCGCTCTCGACTTCTCGACCCTCAACGTCGCACTGCCGAGGATCGGCGCCGACGTCGGATTCTCCCTCAACAACCTGCAGTGGGTAGCGACCTCGTTCGCGCTCGCCGCCACGGGGTTCACACTGTTCTTCGGTCGTGTCGCCGACATCGTTGGCCGTCGCCGTGTCTTCATGCTCGGTATGGCACTCCTGGGACTGGCTTCCGGCGTGGGTGCCGCTTCCCAGACACCGACGGTGTTGCTGGTGGCCCGCGTGCTCCAGGGTATAGCCACGGCCATGGTTGTTCCGTCCGGTTTGGCACTGCTGACCACCTCGTTCCCCGAGGGACCGTTGCGAGCCAAGGCGCTCGGCCTCAACGGCGCCCTGCTCTCCGCGGGCTTCACAACGGGCGCCCTCGTCGGTGGCCTCCTGACGGGGCTGCTGAGCTGGCGTTGGGCGTTCCTGGTCAACATCCCAGTTTGCGTGCTGGTCCTGGTGCTGACGCCCATGCTCATCGCAAACTCCCGCCTCGGTCAGCGGCCCCGCCTCGACGTGCCCGGTACTCTCACCGTCACGGTTGGCCTCCTGGCACTGGTGTATGGCGTCACCTCGGCCGGCCACCTGGGGTGGACCGACAGTCACGCGGTGTGGCCGCTCGGGGCAGCTGTCGTGCTGCTGGGCGCGTTTTGGGTCATCGAGCTGCGTTCCCGGGAACCGCTCGTCGCCGTCGCGGTCCTGACGCGGCCGACGGTGCTGTGGGGCAATATCGGTGGCCTCGTCACCTTCACGATGTTCACCGCCCAGGTATTCCTGCTGACCCTCTACCTACAGAAGGTGCTGGGTTACTCACCCACGCAGACCGGGCTGGCGTTCAGTGTGCTGGGGGCGACGGCCTTCCTGGCGGGCGTGCTCGCACCACGCCTCATCGCCATACTCGGTGACAGTCGTCGCGCGATGATTGTGTCCCTGGTGGTCCAGGCCGCCATGACCGGCGTGCTGTACCTCCTCGGCGATACCTCAGGCTCGCTGTGGCTGGTCCTCGGTGCGACGGCGGTCGGCGGCTTCGTCCACTGTCTGGCGGTCGTCTCCTTCATGGTCACCAGCACCTCGGGGCTGTCGAACCAGGTCCAGGGTCTGGCCACAGGCTTGGCCTCGATGACCCAGCAGATCGGGATCACCCTGGGAATCCCAGTCATGAGCGCGGTCGCGACCTCGCGGATGCTCACCACCTCAGGTGGTTCGAGCAGTCCCTCTGCGGTGCTGGGCGGTGTGACCTTCGCCCTGCTCGTCGACGCTGTGGTGGTGGTCCTCGGAGCGATGCTCATCGCGGTGTTCCTTCGTCCGGCGGTGAGCGCGGGCCGCACCGAGCAGGAACGATCTGAATCCGACGTCGCGCCAGAACTGCAGGCGGGAACAGCAGTTCTGTGATGGGAACCTTGCACCGCGCGTCCGGGGGACGCGCGGTGCAAGGTCATGCGGATGGACGGGTGCGGGAGAGGTCGACCGGACGCCCTGCACGCCGGGCCTGCTGGCGCAGCTGCGGTGTGGTTAAGCTGCGGTGCCGTTCCGCGCGGGCAAGCATGTCCCGAAGGATCAGGCGGGTTCTGCCGTCTTCGGCAGGCAGATGTAGTACCAACCGGTGGTTGGCAGGACTCATGAGGTCTGCGGACCGTACGTTGAACTGCAGGATGCCGTGGTCGGGATGACACAGAACCTTGGTCCGGGGCACCAGTTCAAGGACGCCATGACTCTGCCAGCACTCGACGAACAGGGGGCTCTGCCGGCATAAGTGCTCGACGAGACGGATGCACTCCGGGTTGTCGAAGTGGCTTGCGAGGTCCGCCCGGAGCTCGGCCACGATCACCCGCGCCAGGTCTGGGTAATCGGGGTGCCAGCCAGCGACGACCCGGGCAAGCTCGTCGGGGTCGGTGGTCTGCTTAGACGGTATGTGAGTTCGGGCTGGGGCTCGCTCACATGTGATCGTGGGTTGCCGACAGGAGCGGGTCCTGGCCGGTAGAGCCACAGATGTGGGGAGGCCCCAGTGATCGGGAATCGTACGAGTGTCGGGCTGGATGTGCACGCGCGGTCGGTCGTGGCGTGCGGCCTGGACGGGCAGACTGGTGAGTTGTTCGAACACCGCCTTACTCCCGATCATGGGGACGTCGCGGCGTGGGTGCGGTCGCTGCCGGGGCCGGTCGGGGTGACCTATGAGGCCGGCCCGACCGGGTTCGGGTTGGCCAGATTCCTGGCTGCGGAAGGCATCGGGTGTCTGGTGGCGGCGCCGTCGAAGTTGCAGCGTCCGTCGGGGGATCGGGTCAAGACTGATGTCCGCGATGCCCGGCATCTGGCCCGCTTGTTGCATCTCGGGGAGATCGTCGCGGTCACCGTCCCGAGCGTGGAACAGGAAGCCGCCCGGGACCTGGTTCGGGCCCGGGAGGACGTCCGCGGGGACCTGATGTCGGCGCGGCACCGGCTCTCAAAGCTGTTGCTGCGCCAGGGGATCGTCTACTACCAGGGTCAACCCTGGACCGGTGTGCACGACCGCTGGCTGCGCTCGCAGTCGTTCACCCTGCCCGGTCTGCAGCTGGCCTTCGACATCGCCTACGACACCATGCTCACCACCGTGGCCCGCCGCGACCGCCTCGATGGCGCGATCACGACGATGGCCGGCGACAGCGAGTTCACCCCGGTGGTGACCCGGCTGGGGTGTCTGCGCGGGGTCTCGACGTTGACCTCGTTCGGGCTGGCGGTGGAGATCGGGGACTGGACCCGGCTGACCGGCCGCTCGATCGCTGCCTATCTGGGGTTGGTGCCCACCGAGTCCTCCTCGGGAGGGTCGCGGTCCCCAGGGCTCGATCACCAAGACCGGCAACGGCCACGCGCGCCGGCTGCTGATCGAGGCAGCGTGGCATCACCGCCAGCCCTACCGCCGCCCCGGGGTGGACCTGCGCCGCCGCCAGCAGCGGGCCACCCCCGCGGCGCGGGACCGCGGCGAGCAGGCCAACCGGCGCCTGGCCGCCCGGTGGGCGGCCTTCGATGCCCGGCACAAGCGGGCGGTGGTGGCCAACACCGCCATCGCCCGCGAGCTCGCCGGCTGGTGCTGGTCACTGGCCGTCCTGGGCGGCTGACCCCGGTGGTGGAGTTGCTGGTCGGGTCCCGGTGCCCGGCCCTCTCCCCGTTGATCGTCTTACCCCGCTCGTCGGCGTCAACGTCGTTCGTCCTCGCTTCGCTGCGGGCGCTCCACGTTGACTCCTCCCACACGGTGCAACTGCCAGCGGGGGATCGAGGCCACGGTGGGGTGTAGCGGGTCAGACCAGGACAGGCGCGTGGGCCAGGCCCGACACCGTCGACGAGCCGCCCCGGGCTGCCGGGCCTTGCGGCTGTCCGCGGGTAGGCCGCACCGGTGCTGGTCACCGGCCGTCCTGGACGGATAACTCGGCCGGGACCACAAATGTCCGGATGAATCGCGATGGTGACGGCAGCGCCTGCGAGCGACCCGCGAGACCACTATGAACACCCTCCCGCCCCCGATCAAGGGCGCGGGAGGGCACGCTCGATTTTAGACTGCGGAACCGCTCGAAAGCCGAACAGACCGTCCTGCGGTAACCAACCCGCGCATATCAGACTGACGACGCGTCGACACCGACACGCACGTCACCACCGCGCCATCCGGCCAACCGAGCGGTGTCCACGGCGACGGTCGTGGACACCGCTTCACCATGCCCACTTGACAAACCGCCCTCCATATCAGTGGTCGCCTCCGGAAGTCCGTCGGGGGTTGACACCGTGGCTGGGTATGTGGGCCGGTTGGTTCAGGGGCTGGAGCGTGTCAGCAGAGATCGCAGGCGCAGTCGAGTGCGTCTTGGGGGCTGCCGGCGAACGTGCCAGTGGGCAGGATTGAGTCTGTGTAGCCGTTGTTGCTGGCCGAGTGGATCGCGAATCCCCAGCGTGCGGCGGACCCGCCGTAGCGCAGTCGCATCAGCGGCACGATCTCGCCGTCTGCGAGCGTTGCGTCGATGTAGGCGAACGGGCCGTGGTAGCGCACCGTCACGCTGTGCAGCTGGGGCCAGTGGGTGTGGGCGTGGGCGCGCAGGCGTTGGTCCAGGGACGTCTTGGTGGACTCGGGGATCGCGGGCATGAGTCTTATCGTGGCGCCTCGACGTGCCCGGCGGTTGGGGCGGGGATGATTCGGACATTCTCCGGGAATCATTGGTCATGATCTTCGTGGGGGAGAGTGTGCGTGCCGGCCCTGCGTGCGTGCCAGATCACCGTGACCGCGTCGGAGCGTCATCGGCTTAAGAACTGGTCCGTACCCGTACTGCCGCCCAGCGGGACGTGCTGCTTGCGGCCCGGTCGTTGTCCAACAATAAGATCGCCACGCGGCTGGGGATCACTGTGGACACCGTCCGCACCTGGCGGGGCGCTACGCTGCCGAGGGCCGCGAGGGGCTGGTCGACCGGCCCCGGTCTGGTCGCCCGCCACGGTTCACCCCGGTGCAGGTGGCTGAGGTCAAGGCCCTGGCCTGCCAGCTACCCGCCGAGCACGGTGTGCCGCTGTCAGTGTGGAGCGCCCCGGAGCTGGCTCGCGAGGCCGTTACCGCTGGCATCGTCGATGCGGTCTCGGCATCCTCGGTGCGCCGCCCCCTCTGGCTGGCCCAGGACGCGATCAAGCCCTGGCAGCACCGATCCTGGATCTTCATCCGGGACCCGGACTTCCGCGTCAAAGCCCGCCGGGTACTCGACCTCTACGCCCGGGTCTGGGAAGGCGTCCCCCTGGGCCCCGACGAGTACGTGATCTCCTCCGATGAGAAGACCTCCATCCAGGCCCGCTGCCGCTGCCATCCCACCCTGGCACCCAAAAAGCCCGCATGATGCGGGTCAACCACGAATACGACCGTGGCGGCGCGCTGGCCTACCTGGCCGCCTGTTGCCGAGCATTGATTTTGCAGACGACGGCGTCGTTCACGATGCCCACGCATGGTCACGGGCATCGTCGTCATGTTGGCGGCCTGATCGTCACACTGCCGGTTGGCGACGCCAACGGACGTCCGGCAACGCGGGCGGCGGGAGGTGCTGCCGCGCCGCTTCCGCTCCTCGGCGCCCTGGGGGCCTGCGGTGCGGGTCGGCTTGCCCTCGACAGCCGAGCTCCAGCATGAAGTGAGTTGGCTTGGTCGGCGAGTTGGTGACGCCGAGGGGCCAGTCGCGAGGCCGGAAGCTGCCCTCAGGTCGTTGTCATCGGGAGCGACGGGGACGTCTGCGTTGGGAGTGCCGTTCAACAGCCGCCTACGACATTCACCAGGCCAAGGCATTCGGACAGTGCGCGCCCTCGACCGGGATCGAGCCGTCGGGCCTACACCTGCACAGCTTCAGGGAGTTGCCTGGCCTTGGCGCACCAGACGACCATCGAGTCCACGCTCCGGACTTCGGCGCAGCAGGTGGCGACGGTCTGCCGATCATGACAGCGGCTCCCTGGGGGAGCTTGGTCAAAATCGAGTCGATCATCCCCTACGAACGCGGCGCTAAATATCTATTAATAAAAAATGATCGAAGAGAGAGCAGCGCTTCCAAAATTCCTTTGTGGACCGTGGACTGTTATTTCGGCACTGCCGATATTGGTATCGTCGAGGGTAGTACTTTCAGTCCGCCCAATGTTGCGTTAGCCTCACCTATCCACAGGTGTGATCATCTGTTCGGGATGATATAGGGCGGGGATCGCGGTGAATGCTTGGTGTAGATCGTTAGCCAGAGTCAGTTTGGGGGACTCGAGGGCGTCGGAGAGGGCGAGTAAGTCGTTGCCAGGCAAGCAGGTCACAGGCGATGGACACGGCGGCATACTCGGGCCTGGTTGATCACGTAGTCGCGGAAGGATAAGGGCCCGAGAACTGGATGGGTCCGGTTTGGGGTGTTGGTGGCGATCACCTGCTAGCGCTTGCCCGCGTGTTGTTCGAGCAGGCACGGTCAGTTGCGCGCCGGGGGTGGGGGTTCTCGCGGCGGATGATGATCCGCATGTTGGGGGGGCCAGCCCGTCAGCCCGTCAGCCAGGCACCGCCAGCGCTGTGGCGCGGCAGCCCGGTGAGCTCGGCAACCTGGGTGCGTCGTCGCGAGCGTTGCCCCGCGTCGAGCGCGGGCTGCCAGCCAGCGGTAAAACTACCGAGCGTGCCCACCGAGCCCACACGACTATCCAGCGGCGGTGCTGGACCACCTCGGCGAACCCGCCGGTCCTCGTCGTGCCGCGTCGTGCTCGAAGGGGGTATCGGCGTCGGGATGGGTGAGCTATCTCCCCCGCGTCACTGCGGTGGGACGGGTGCCGGGCCGTCGCCGTGAACGGCGCAGGTGACGGTTCGTGGAACGAACTGCGTCCGAGCGTTGCCGGATCGGACACAACCATCAGCGTGGACCGTCGGGCTCGGCTGTTTCCGGAAGCGGCAGCACACCTTGCTCGTCGAACACCGCCCGTGCCGTTGCCACAGCGTTCACAACGCGCGGGAACCCGGCGAAGGCGAGACAGTGCAGGATGACCTCCACGATCTCGGACGGTTCGACACCTATTTGCAGGGCCCCACGGATGTGGAACGTCAGCTGGCGCTGCGTGTCACCGATTGAGGTCAGTGCGGCAATGGTCAACATTTGCCGCACACGGGGGTCGAGTCCGGGTCGGGACCAGAGGTCGCCGAACGCGAACTCCACGACGTAGCGGCTGAGGTCGGGTGCGACGCCCGCGTTGGCCGCGAAGATCGCTTCTTCGCTCCCGCCCAACAGGCCCAGCTTCTCCAACCCCCGGGTGTAGCGCTGGGAGGTGTTGCCATTCACCATGTGCGGTCCTTCGTTCAGGACGACGGACTCCACGCCCAGCGGAGCGGAGTCCGTCGTCAGCGGTGATGGCCTCAGACGGTCGCGGGAACGCGGGCGCCCTGGGTCTGGGTGAAGGAAAGAATCCGGTTCCACGCGTCCGCGCACGCGTCGGCGTGCCCATCGAAGGATCGGTCGAAGAAGGAGTGTGGGGCACCGGGATACCGGTGCATTTCGTAGGACGCACCGGCAGCCTGCAGCTGCGCCTCCAACGCGTCGAACTCTTCCTGCGGGGTGACGACGTCGTCGCCGGCGATGAGCATCAGGACAGGCGCAGCGAAGTCACCGACCACATCGGTGACCAGCTTGGGCTGCCCGTAGAAACCGATGACACCGGCAAGACCGAGCTCGGGTTTGCCGGACAGCCGCCAGGACTGGCTGCCACCGAAGCAGAAGCCCACCGTGAAGGTTGGACCCACGGCGGCTCGCGACAGGTGCCCTTTGGCGGCGGCGACATCGAGTGCCACCTGCTCGACGTCAACCTGTTCGACGTGGTCACCCCAGGCGAAGTCGTCGTCCCGCTCACCGACGCCAGCCGTGCGGCCGTAGTAGTCGATCGCGACCGTGCGGAAACCCGCCTCAGCGAAGCTCTGGGCCAGCTGCTGGTAGTACAGATGGACGCCGCGGACGTCGGGTAAGATGACGACGCCCATGCCGTTGGGCGTAGCTGGCGTGGCCTCATAGGCGGAAAAGACGGTTCGGTCGGCAGAGGTGAGCTCCAGACTGCCGTGCTCGGCGACCTTCCCAGAGCTCGGCGAGGCCGGAGGGCGGCTGTCATTGCTGTGGCACATGGTCTGTGTCCTTCATGAAGTGTCGGCTGTGACGGTCGTTCTCGGCTCCGAGAGCGGCCTAGGCACCACCGTGGCAAGGGCGGGGGTCGTGAGACAGGCCGTGTGCTTCATGGGGAACGGGAGACTAGGTACGACAGGACCACCCATAGCTCAATTGCAGCGCCGATGTGTCGAGGCGGGGCTGATCGCACACGACAGCAGCGCTGTGCACGTCCGTACGCCCGAGTCGTCGGAGATGACGATCTGGTAGCTGGCGGACGAATGGCCTTCGTGCAACGGGGTGCACACTCCCGTCACGTGGCCGCCGGCGACCCACCTGTGGTGGGTGCAGCTCAAGTCGTGTCCTACGGCCTGACCCCCGCCGACCACGTCGGCGTGGAGATAAGCGCCCAACGAGCCGAGAGTCTCCGCGAGGACGGCATTCGCGCCGCCGTGCAGGATCCCGAACGGCTGGCGGTTGCCTGCCACAGGCATCCTGCCCACCACGAGACCCACTTCGCAGGTGAGGATCTCGATCGCCAGCCGGTCCACGAGCTGCTGATGCTCGAAACCCGGCCGGACCGTGACCGGTCCCAGGTGTGTCGTCATGCCGCGCACTGCCATAGCCGCCTCCGTTGTCTGTCTGCCATTGTCCGGGCGCGCCGATTGTAGGTGTGCGGGCACGGGTTTGAGGGACCGTCGACCGGGTGCCGTTGAGACGGGGTACTCGGCGTACCTGCATAAACACACTTCTTGCGCTCCGCCCGGCGCGCCCGAAAGGTTTGTCGCACCGACCCAGATGTACGCCCGTAAAACGTAGGGGAGCAACCATGTCGAATGCGACGTTGTCCTGGCCGAACATTGACGCACTGTTGGGACCCGGCGACGAGCGCTTCTTCGGGCGGGGTTACCGCGGAGTCCGATACGGGTACGGACCAGTCGTGGTCGAAGGCGATTCGCCGTCGACGGGCTTGCTACTCGCCCGCCTCTCGACCGGCTACCCCAGCAACTGGTCGAGCAAGAAGGCCGACGAGAAGTTGGCCCCGCACCTGAGCACCGTCGACGCCGTGATCGTGGGCACCGAGCTGGCGGAGCTGCTGCTCACCCACGCCTTCAACCTCGACCCCTCACAGCGCCGACGCGCGTGGGTCCGTCGCCTCGACATCAAAGCCGCATCCTCCCCCCAGGAGGACCTGCGCGATCTGCCGCTCGAGGCTGCGCTGCTGGACTCAGCCGTCCTTGAGGACGCAGACGAGCTCACCGTGTCCACGGTCCGTTGCCTGATCGGCAGCATGACGGTAACAGCGCAGGTGCAGCATCCGACCGCCGCTCTGCAGTGGCAGGCAACCCGCATGAAACACCCGGATGCGTTGCTGGGGCCGGCCGGGCGGCGCTACCACGGACGGGTCTTCGCGTCCCGCGGCCAACGGGTGACCGACGTGGCTCTGGATCTGCAAGCCCTAACGGCCAGAGCGAGTGTCGAGCTCACCTCCGAACGCGGATCGACCACGATACCCACGGAGGGGTTCGGGGTCAGTCACTTCCCTGCGCCGACAATGGTCGACGCCTTCGTAGTCAACCTGCAGCTCGCCCAGGCGTTGCTCTACCAGCTCGACGGCGGAGACCGCACCAACAGCAACACCCTCTGGATGCGCAGCACCCAGCTTGTGGCCGACGTTCACAAGTCCCGGAATTCGGGCGCGTACGTCGTCACAGTGGCGCTGGAGAACGCCCGCACGGTCCCCGTGGGTGGCCAGATCTGGCGCATATCCGACATTGTCGGCGAGCTCGGCGGTGTGCACCTCCGCTGTGCTCTGGCGCACCAGCTGCCGTCCTCCTGAAGACCCACCATTTAGTCATACGAACCAACCACATACGAATTGGGGTAGACGTGAAGCTCGCTATCTCTGGTACATACTCATCCGGCAAGACCGTGACATCTTACGGACTGTCGTACCTGGTCAACATCCCACGCTCGCGGGCGCGCACCATGCGTGAGCTGCTACCCGAAACCGTTCCAGGCAAGACGCTGGAACAATGCACCGCGGCGGAGCTCATTGCGCTCATCGTCTGCCGGCACGGTGAGCGGGCCGTCCAGGAGAGCCATCTGGGTGACACATTCGTCTCCGACGGCACGTCTCTGCAGGAGTGGATCTACGGATCAGTGCGCGTCATAGTGGGCATTAACCCCAACGACTCCGTCCACTTGCTGGAGATGGAAACTGTCGAGCGCACATCCGAGATGGTCTTCTTCGAGGCCGTGATGGAACAGCTCGGCCACTTATTCAAGCGACACGTGAAGAAGACATATGACGCTTTCGTCCACCTTCCGAACGAGCTGGCGCTGTCCGCCGACGGCCACCGTCCTGTCAATGACCGCTTCCGCAACATGGCCGATGAGCAGATCAAGCGCACGGCCGTCGAGCTGGGCATCCCGCTGCACGTGGTAGGCGGGACCATCCCCGAACGGCTCAACCGAATCGTGGAGATCTTCGGGCTGACTCCGGTCATGAGCACCGACGAGGCCATCGCTCGGGCGCACGAAGAGTACCAAGCCATCGACATGACAACCGAGTTCGACCGCGCGTCGGTGCTGGTCCGATGAGCCCGCGGCGTGGGCGCCCGCGATCGTGGGAGGTGCTGGCATGAACCCGGCCGCAGTGGTCACGGGGCTGGGCACGACCGCACCGGAAACCGTCGTGACCAACGAGATGGTCGCCCGCGGCTTGGACACCTCCGACGAGTGGATCCGCACCAGAACCGGCATCCGCGAACGCCGCGTCGTAACCTCTGGCACCGCCACGAGCGATCTGGCCGTCGACGCTGGCCGCAACGCCCTCAAATCGGCGGGTTTGGACGAGGTCGGTGCGCTAGTGCTTGCGACCACCACACCAGATCATCCGTGCCCGGCGACGGCACCCACGGTGGCGTACGGCCTCGGACTGGGGGAGATCCCCGCGTTCGACGTCTCCGCCGTCTGTTCGGGCTTCCTCTACGGTCTGGCGAGCGGTGCCGGGCTGATCGCGGCGGGCGTGGCGGACACGGTGCTCGTGGTCGCTGCGGAGGCCTTCACGACGATCATCGATCCCACGGACCGCAACACCGCACCGATCTTCGGGGATGGTGCCGGTGCCGTGGTGCTGCGCGCCGGGAAGACCTCCGAGGCGGGAGCCCTGCTCGGCCTGGACCTGCACAGCAACGGCTCCATGGCTGAGCTGATCATGACCCCCGCCGGTGGATCCCGGCAGCGCAGCTCAGGCCGCGTGGCCGAGCCCCACGAGCACTTCATGGGGATGCAGGGCCGGACCGTGTTCGTCAACGCGGTGATGAAAATGGAGCAGTCCTCGCGGACGGCCCTTGCTGCCACCGGTTGGGAGACCGGCGACGTGGACTGGCTCATCGGTCACCAGGCCAACGCCCGGATCCTCTCCGCTGTGGCCGAACGTCTTGAGATCCCGGCAGAACGCGCCTACATCAACCTTGATCGCTATGGCAACACCGCCGGTGCCTCCATTCCCCTGGCGCTCGGCGGAGCTGCCGACGAAGGGCTGCTCACCGCCGGCCACAGGGTCCTGCTGACGGCCTTCGGCGGCGGCGCGACGTGGGGCGCGGTGACGCTCCGCTGGCCCGAGATCGTCCCCGTCGTCTGACCGACCTCTCAGCATCACGACACCCACGGAGAAGACATGACGCATGACATCAAGACCAGCCCGCTGGAGCTCATCGCGGCTCGTGCCGACCTACCCGTCGAGGACATCGACCCCGGCCAGACGCTTGAGGACATCGGCCTGGATTCTCTCAGCCTGATGGAGATCGCCCTGTCGATGCAGAGCCTCTACGCGGTCGACATCCCCGAAGGTGCGCTGTCGGCCAAGCAGACAGTCGAGTCCGCCGTCAGCTACTTACATGACCAGTGCGCGTGACCCTCCAACGGAGCGTAGACAACGAGAGGGGCATTTCGATGAAGGTCATGCAGACCGTGGCAGAAGGTTCTCCGGAGGTGCTGCAGGAGGCGAAGGTCGACCCTCCGACGCCGCTGCCGACGGAGGTACTCGTCAGCGTCCGGGCCGCAGGTGTCAACGCCGTGGATTGGAAGATCCGCAGTGGGATGTTTCCGCCGGGAGCCCTCGGGCGGCACCCGTTCGTCCAGGGCTGGGATGTCGCAGGCGTCGTCGAGTCCGGCCCGCGGGTGACCCGCTTCGCGCCGGGCGACCGGGTGTTTGGGCTCATCTGGTTCCCCAGACCGGGAGGTGGATACGGCGAGATGGTCACCGCTCCCGCCCGCCAGCTTGCCCTAATGCCGAAGTCTCTCAGCTTCGTCGAGGCCGCGGCGTTGCCCCTGGCGGGGCTCACGGCGTGGCAGACACTCGTGAGCTTTGCGGAGGTCAGCGCGGGGGATAGAGTGCTGGTCTCAGCAGCGGGCGGAGGCGTCGGGCACCTCGCAACCCAGATCGCTGCACACGGCGGGACCGTCGTCACCGGGACAGCGCGGGCCGAGAAGCATGAGTTCCTGCGGTCCTGCGGCGTGAGCGTCCCGGTCGACTACACCACCGGGCCGGTCAGCGAGCAGGTAGGTGACCAGGACGTGGTACTGGACCTCCTCGGCGGGGAGCACTCCCTCGACCTTGTGCGCTGCCTGCGTCCGGGAGGGCTGCACATTCTCGCGATCGGCGTGGTGCAGCCGGCGCTGCAGGCCGCCGCGGACGAGTGTGGTGTCCGGGTGGTGCCGTTCCTGGTCGAACCGGACGGAGCCTCGCTGGAATCGCTCGCCGACCTGGTGGAGACCGGCAACCTCAAGGTGCACGTGGACCGCGTATTCAAGCTGAACGAGGTAGCCAAGGCACACGAGTACGGCGAGGCCGGCCGGACCACAGGCAAGATCGTCCTGCACGTCGCCGACTGACCCTATGCGGTAGTCCCCGACGGTACCGCCGCCAAGGACGTGGCACAGGCTGCTCATGATCCCGACACCGCCGAACAGGCCGCCGGGGGTGCCTCCGGTCATGGGGGGTCTGGCCGACCTAGGCAGATCAGGGCCAAGTTGTGCCCGGTGTTTCACGCTTAGTCTGCTAAGGGTGCCCATCGATCCTCGCGAATCCACCGCCCCTGCGCCGAGTGGTATCTCTCCGGGGATGGTCCGGCTTCTGTCCGTGGCGGCAGGGGTCGGGGTCTCCAACATCTACTTCAACCAGCCGCTGCTCATTTCCATCGCCAACACGTTCACGACCGGCACAGGCGAGACGTCCGCCATCATCACGGCCACCAGCATCGGATATGCCCTCGGCCTGCTGTTCGTCGTGCCGCTCGGAGACGTGCTGTCGCGACGACGGCTGGTGGTGTCCCTGCTCGCGCTCGTGGCCGCGGGGCAGGCCATGGCCGCGTTCGCACCTGGATTCTGGACCCTGGTCGCGCTCTCGACGCTGGTGTCGTCGTGCGCGGTGGTGGCGCCGCTGCTGGTCTCGCACGCCGCGTCACTGGCGAACCCGCAAGAGCGCGGCCGTGTCACAGGTTCGGTCATCAGCGGTGTGCTGATGGGGCTTCTTCTGGCCCGCGTAGGTGGCGGGTTCCTCGCCGACCTGCTCGGTGGATGGCGGCCCGTCTATGTCGTGGCCGCCATCATGATGGTCGTGCTGGCCATCATCCTGTCGCGGGTGATCCCGGCACAGACCGTGATCAGCCCAAAGCTGTCCTATGGCACCCTACTGCGTTCCGTGGGTTCGATCCTCGCCGAGGAGCCGGTGGTACGGCGGCGGTGTCTCTACGGTTTCTTCAGCTTCGCCAGTTTCAGTGCGTTCTGGACGTCAGCCGCGTTCTTACTGGCCGGATCCCCTTATCACTACAGCGAATCTGTCATTGGCCTGTTCGGTCTTGTCGGTGTTGTCGGTGCGTACTCGGCGCGGGTCTCGGGCCTGTTGGTGGACCGTGGCAAGGAACGCCTCGCGACCGCGTTATTATTCGGCGTGATCCTCGCGGGATGGGGGCTGATGGGCATCGACTCAGGTCGGTTGCTCCTGCCGCTGGTCATCGGCGTGGCGGTGCTCGATCTTGGTGTGCAAGGAGTGCAGGTCACCAACCTAAGTGTCATCTACCGATGCAGACCCGAGGCCCGCAACCGGATTACCACGGCCTACACCGCGACGTACTTTGTCGGCGGAGTGCTGGGTTCGGTAGCTTCCGGTGTCGCCTTCAGCCGCGGATCCTGGTTGGCCGTATGCGCGGTCGGCGCACTCCTCGCGCTAGCTCCGCTGGTGCTGTGGGTGCGTGAGGTCGCCGCTGGTCGGGATGCGGCGGGGATGCGGCCAAGGTAAGCAGCCCGGAACCCGCCACAAGTTAACCTGTACTGGCGCCCCCCTTGATTGCGGTGCACCATCATCAACGTAAGCCACAAGACGTCCCTCGACTCGGTGCTGGGGCATGTGACAACCGCCGGGCTGGTGGCGGGTACCGGCCAGTAAAACGCACGGGATCCAGAGGCCTCGTACTGTTTCGACTTCGGCCAGGGAGGCACGACAAGACCACTGCGGAAGATCTTTGTCTCGCAACGCATGGAACCCTCGCCCGGGATCGGCCTTGGCTATCCGGTGGAGCGCATGCTGCAAGGCACGAACCTGATCCAGCAGGTAAGGGTCCGTCGCGGCGGAACTGGCCGGAACAGCACTCATCGTGTCACCGTGCGCCTCACAACATACACAAGAAGTCACCTCCGATCTGCTGGCCGCGTGAAAGATCGAGGCTAGCTTAGCTGCGAGCGTGATCGTGGTGGTCCCGGTAATGGGTCGATCTGGAACAGGTTCAGCCGCTCTGTTCGCCCTCGTTGGGCGCTACGTTCGCATTGTCAAACCATTCGAGAATGGCGCCGCTCTGTCGCCATTACACACGCCCTGATGGGTGATAGGTGGTCCTCCAGTGCCTGGCAGTTCGACGAAGCAAGCCATCGACCGCGGTGGCGTCCAAGGTAAACAGCCGCAGGTTCTCGTCATCGGTGCCGGACCCGTGGGCTTGGTCCTGGCTTGCGAGCTTCTGCAACAGGATGTCGATGTGCGGGTGGTGGATCGGCGTCATGCCAGCCGCAACCGTTCGAAGGGGCAGTCCCGCGCCATCCTGGTATGGCCCCGGATCCTGGAGCAGCTGCGCCGGATCGGGGTGAGCGAGCGGATGGCCTCGGCCGGTCACGTGATGTCCAGCGTCGAGTACTACAGCGAGGGCGTCCTGCGTGGTGCGGTGCGAATGGACGTCTTGGAGGACTCGCCGTATCCCTTTGTGTTGGCCCTCTCGCAGAACGACACCGAGCGGATCCTGCTGGAGCGTCTGGCAGAGCTCGGCGGCCGGGTTGACGTCGATCGGACTCTGGTCGACATCGACACCACCGACGCGAAGCCGCTGGTGACCTTAACGGCTCCCCAGGGTGAGCGGGAGGTCGTCCAGCCGGACTGGCTGGTTGCGGCTGACGGGGCTTCTAGCACGACACGTTCCTTGCTTGACATCGGTTTCACGGCCCTGCCCATCGACATCTCCTACGGCATCGGTGACTTCGCGATCGAGGGTCCCGTTCCGCAGACGGTGCAGTACCGCTACTCCCGTCAGGGCATCGTGGTGGTAGTCCCGTTGAAGGACGGCCTGTTCCGGGTTGCTGGCAACATCGCCCACCGCGACGTCGCGGATGGTCCGCCACCGGCGGAGCTCTTCCAGGACCTGATGACGCGGCGCGGCAGGCTCGACGTGACCCTGGCGCCGCCGCGGTGGACGAGCTCGTTCCGTCCGCTTTGCGGCATGGCGGCGGCATATCGGGTCGGTCGCTGCTTCCTCGCAGGGGACGCGGCCCATGTTGTGAGCCCGGCCGGGGGTCAGGGGATGAACCTCGGCCTGCAGGACGCGGTCAACCTGGGCTGGAAGCTCGGAGGAGTCGTCAGAGGTCGCCTGTCTGAGACCGTGCTCGACAGCTACCACCCGGAGCGCAGTAGCGCGGCCGCGATCGTCGGCAGGACGTCAGCGGTGCAGGTACGGTTCGGGACCATCCGGGGTGGCGGAAAGCGCGCCCTGCGCGACAATGTGTTCTCCCTGGCCGCCCGGTTCGGCATCCTGCAGAAAAACATGGGCCCACTGCTTAGCCAGAACGGCTTTAGCTACGGGACGTTCCAGCGGTTCGACCGCGTGCGGTTCCGAGACCGTCTCATGGTGGAGGTAGGGGACCGCGTTCCGGTGGTCGCCGGTCCACGCGTGCGCCCTGACACGCCACCTCTGGCCCGTGACGCCTTCACCGTGCTGCTGTCCGCCGGTCGACGTCCCGCTACCGACCAGGCGGCCCAGCTGTTGCTGGCACAGGCTTGCTTGGAACCCCTCGCTGACGTCCACAACGTCACGGAGGTCATCGGCAGACGTGACGCCCCGCTGATCCGGGCCTTCGGCTCACAGCCGATGGTGGCGGTGCTGAGACCGGATGGGCACCTCGCCTACCGCTGCTCCCCCGAAGAGGCCGAGCAGGCCGCACGTTTCCTGCGCAAGATGGGCGTCCCCAAGCGGCCGATCGAGCAGGCCGATGTCCACCCGATCCCACAGAAAGAACGAGTCTGATGACTGTCGACACCACGACCGAAGAACCAACCGAGGACATCAACGCGCAGCCCGGTTCAGAGCAGGCCGGCAGAGCGCAGCCCAGCGTCGGTCAGGCCGACCTGGAGCAAGCCACGCTCGCCACCCTGTCGCGGTTCTTCACGCATTTCGGCACCGGTGACGCTGCGGCGATGCTCAGCCTCTTCGCTCCCGACTGCGACCTCGAGGTTGCCGGGTCTCGTACAGTCCCGTGGACGGGGAAGCGGCGCGCCGATCTCGAGATCAAGGAGTTCATCCGAGCAGCACTGGAGGACGTGACGACCGAGCAGTTCGACATCCTAGAGACGATCACCCGCGGTGAGAATGTCATGGTGTTGGGTCGCTTCGCTCACCGTGTCGCCGCGACCGACAAGCTCTTCTCCGGCCCGTTCGCGCTGCACCTGCGCGTCGTGGGCGGCAGGATCGCGACCTACCGGATGTACGAGGACAGTTTCGCCGCGCACGAGGCGTTCAGCGCCTGAGCGGACGAGGAAAGACGCCGAGGTGGTCGTCGGTCAGACGGCTGATCAGGCACCCCGCCGGTACGCCCGGCGCCGCTTCCATCGGGATGGAGACTGTTGTGACAAGCACGGTGAGTAAGCCGCTGATGCAGGAAGCGCCTCCGTCGTGGATTGGCTGCGCATGTTGTAGATCCCTGAACTATCGGCGCCGGTTGGAACGCGAGATGTGGGTTTGCCCGGCGTGCGGGCAGCACCTGCGGCTGTCGGCCGTCCAGCGCATGCGGATGCTGCTGGATCCCGGGTCGGCCCAGCCTCTGACGCCGGCGACCACGGTGTGCGATCCACTGGATTTCATCGACACACGCGGTTATCGCGAGCGGCTGCGTCTCGCACAGGACACGACCGGGCTCAAGGACGCCGTGCTGATCGCGGCGGGCAGCATCGACGGCCACCCAGTGGTCGTGGCCGTGATGGATTTCGCCTTCCTGGGTGGCAGTCTCGGCGTCGCCGCGGGCGAAGCCGTCCTCACCGCGGCGGAACACGCGGTGGCAACCCGCACCCCGCTGTTGCTGGTGACCGCTTCGGGCGGGGCGCGGATGCAGGAGGGACCGCTTGCTTTGCTGCAGATGGCGAAAACGGCCAACGCCATGGCGGCGCTGGACGCCGCCGGGATCCTGACCATCAGCCTGATCACCGACCCCACCTATGGCGGTGTCGCGGCGTCGTTCGCCACGCTGTCTGACATCGTGCTGTGCGAGCCGGGAGCACGGCTGGGATTCGCGGGTCCCCGCGTCATCGAGCAGACCATCGGCCAGCGCCTCCCGCAGGGCTTCCAGACCGCAGAATTCCTCCTGGAACACGGGCTGGTGGACGATATCCGGCCGCGCAGCGGGCTGCGTGCCACACTGGCGGTACTGCTCACGGCGGCGAACCGACGCACGGCGGTGACGCGCCGCAAGGCGCCCGCCTCGGTGGTGACCATGCCCGAGCAACTCGACGACCTCGATCCCGAGCGGGTACTCACCCTGGCCCGACACACGGGACGATCGACGATCACGGATCATCTTGCGCAGTGGACGGATGGGTTCGTCGAGCTGCACGGCGATCGTGTCGGTGGCGGCGACTGCCCGTCGATCATCAGCGGTATCGGACTGCTCGACGGTCGTGGTGTCATGATGATCGGGCACCAAAAGGGGCATTCCACTCAGGAATTGGTTCGACGGAATTTCGGCATGGCATCACCTGCGGGATACCGGAAGGCCGCACGTGTGATGCGGCTCGCCGCAAAGATCGGTATCCCCATCGTGACCCTGGTCGACACCCCGGGCGCGCATCCCGGGCTGGACGCCGAACGACATGGTCAGGCGAGTGCCATCGCGGAGTGCCTGCGGGTACTGGGGTCTGTACCGGTCCCGGTCGTGTCCGTGATCACCGGAGAGGGTGGTAGCGGCGGGGCCCTGGCACTGGCGGCGGCGGATCGCGTGCTGATGTGCCGACACGCGATCTATTCGGTGATCAGCCCGGAAGGATGCACCGCGATCCTGTGGAAGGACAGCTCGCATCGGGAACGGGCAGCGAGGGCGCTGCGGGTCGACGCTCGCTCGCTGTTGTCCCTCGGTGTCGTCGATGGTGTGATAGATGAGCCGGCTGGCGGAGCCCACACCGACCCGGTGACGGCCAGCCTGCTGATCCGCGACGCCGTTTTGTCCACATTGGACCAGATTGAGGCAGTGGACGACACGGAACGGATCCGGCAGCGGCATCGTCGTTACCGTGAACTGGGCCGCGATCTACAGAACACAGCGGTAGCCTTATGACCGAGGACAACACCACCGCTCACGCGGAAGAGATCTTGCGTGCGCTACGAGTTGCCCTGGTTGGCGTGCTGGAAGCTGTCCCGAGCGCCCCTGTCCGAGTGCGGTTGAGTCTGGACGGCGCGGAGCTCGACATCAGTTGGCGCGACCTTACGCGACCGGCCCTACCAACGGTACGGGCCGATGAGCCTGCGGAACCCGTGACGTCGCAACTGGGCGCACCCGCCGATGCCGTCCACGCGGTGCGCTCACCGCTGGTGGGCACTTTTTATCGCGCGAGCGAGGCGGGGTCGGCCCCGTTTGTGGAAGTTGGCGATGTCGTCACGTGTGGGCAACGACTCGCCATCATCGAGGCGATGAAACTGATGAATGCGATCGAGGCCGACTGTGACGGTCGCGTCGTGGAATTTCCGGTCGCTGACGGCAGCCCGGTGGAATTCGATCAGCCGCTGGTGCTGATAGAACCGACGTAATCGGGGTGAATCATGTTCGACAAGGTGCTCGTGGCCAATCGCGGCGAGATCGCGCTGCGGGTGATACGTACCTGCCGGGATATGGGGATCTCGCCGGTGATCGTGCATTCCACCGTCGACGAGGACAGCGCCGCGGTGCGGGCCGCTGACCGTCGGGTCAGGATCGGGCCGGCCGATCCCAAACGGAGTTACCTCTACCCGCCCGCGATCATCGAGGCAGCGCTGGCGTGCGGCGCGCAGGCGATCCATCCCGGGTACGGATTCCTGTCCGAGGATCCGGATTTCGCTGAGATGTGCCGTGAGAACGACCTGGTGTTCATCGGCCCCGATCCGGAGGTGATGGCTCAGCTGGGCGACAAGGCGATCGCCCGACGCCTGATGGCCAAGGCCGGACTCCCGATGGCCCCAGGCACGGCCGACGCGGTGAGCAGTGCCGAGGAGGTGCTCGGTGCGGCCGAGGAGATCGGGTTTCCACTGATCATCAAGGCGGCAGCGGGTGGCGGCGGCCGTGGCATGACGGTGGTCGACGAGGATGCTGATCTGCTGACCGCGTTCCGTGACACCCGGGCCGCGGCCGCCGTGGCGTTCGGCGACAACCGCGTCTATCTCGAGCGTTATCTGCGTGGCGCGCGGCATGTGGAGATTCAGATACTGGGCGATCAGCATGGCACGGTAGTGCACCTGGGCGAGCGGGATTGCTCGATGCAGCGTCGCCACCAGAAGCTGATCGAGGAATCCCCCTCGCCCGGCCTACCGCCAGAGGTGTCCCGGCAGCTCGCCCAGTACGCCGTGACCGGTGCCCAGGCGATCGGCTACTACGGCGCCGGCACGTTCGAATTCCTGGTCTCCGGTACGGATATCGCCTTCATCGAGGTCAACTCCCGCATCCAGGTGGAACATCCAGTGACCGAGATACTCACTGGTATCGACATCGTCCGCCAGCAGCTACGCATCGCCGCGGGCGAACCATTGGGCCTTTCCCAGCAAGAGATCATGCCCCGCGGAGCGGCGATCGAATGCCGGATCAACGCCGAGGACCCGGCGCGCGGATTCCTACCCTGTGCCGGAACGCTGGAGGAGTACACCGCACCGTCCGGCCCGTTCGTCCGGGTCGACACCGACGCCGGACCCGGGGTAAAGGTGCAACCACACTACGACTCACTGCTCGCCAAGGTGATCACCTGGGGAACCGACCGCGACGAGGCGATCGCCCGGATGCGCCGGGCACTGAGCGAACTGCGACTGACCGGTCCCGGCATACACACCACCGCCCAGCTGCTGGCCGGGGCGATCAGTCACCCGAGCTTCCTGGCCGCCGAACACGACACCACAACGCTGGAACACATCCTCGCCGAATCGAGAAAAACCCAGACAACCTGGTAACCACGCCCTCTGTCCGGAAGTTACGATGGATCTCGACCTTGTGCCTCAGCCCCAGAATATGAAAAGGTCTTCAGCCCGCGACAGCCGGGGTCCATCGGCGATGTGGCGCAGTGCTTTGCTGAAGTACACATTCGGCCTCAACCCGGCTCCATCTCCCACAGCGCTCGCCCACACGATCTTCACAGCAGGCCTGCACCGAGACCGTTCGGATCTGGGGAGATCATCTACCCGAGAGGGGTTGGCTGTGCGGGGAGCTCGGCGGGGCCGCTGTGGTGGGTGAAGTCCGGATACCACCGCCGGAAGTGAGTGGCCAGGTCGTTATTGAGCACCTGGGTACGAACTTGTAGGAAGAGCTGGGCCCGGGGTCGGTGACCAGCGCATTTGCTGCTTTTTGACCATCCGTTTGGAGACCACTTGGTTCACCGTGTACTCCACGAACGCTGAGGAGATGGCCTCCCCACACCGGCGGCGCTCACCGTAGTTGGGGATCCACGCGGTGTTGGCCCGGATGTATCCGGCGAACTCGGCCAGGTATTTGGCGAGCTTGCGTTGCGTTTCTCCCGGGTCTTCGCTGGTCAAGATCGTCTTCGAGCCAGGACAGGACCTGGTCGACGCGGAAGGTGTTGCCGTGCCACAGCAGCCACTTGAGCCGCTCCAAGTCCTTGGCGACCTGATCCCGATCGACGCAGCCTTTCGCCTGCGGCCGCCGGCGCACCGTCCTGCTCGACGACCCGAGCGTCGTCGCGATGCTCCAACGCTACCTGCGGGCCCGCCGGGTCCGGCTGCGCCACACGGCGGACACCCACCCGAGTTCGGATCACTACTACGCAGCCGGGTGAGCTGGCCCGGTCATCGGCCTGCCGCCAGGGCCGGCCATTGGTGATCGCCTGATGTCCGTTCCCTGTGCTCGGGGCCAGTGGATCGCGCCTGCCGTTAACGAAGCTGCCGCCAGCCGCAACGACGCCGTCCCCTGCTGGCCGGTGCGGGGGGTGTGGGGACGAGCCGGGGGTTGTGTGGGCCGAGTTCTAATCTGGAGTCGGTACTTCCGGGGTTTTCTGACGTGCGCCGGTCTGGATTGTCCGGGATTGATCCGGTTTCGTTCGGTGGATGTGCCGCCTCTGGCGGAACTCGGCACTTTCCGTGGGATCTCTGTCTGCGGTGGCCATCGACGGTCGCCGTAGGGGCCCCGTTGAAGGGTAAGGAGACGAGATCCCCCATGGCGCGCGCTGTCGGCGAAGACGAGCTGATCGAGCCTGGACTCTGGTCGGTGACGAGTGGACCCTGCTGGCTGGCAAGCGAGGTCCGACGAGGCTCGTGTTCGCGCTGTTGCTGAAGTTCCATCTCAATCATGGCCGGTTCCCCGGGCCGCAGCGAGCTGGGCGACGACGTGGTGGCCTACATCGCCGCCCAGGTGAAGGTGCCCCCGTCCGACATCGCCTTTTATGAGTGGGACGGCCGGACGATCGAGTACCACCGCGCCCAGATCCGCACGTTCACCGGGTTCCGTGAGTGCACCGCCGCCGATGCCGAGAAGATCACCGGGTGGCTGGCCGATCACGTGTGCCGGCCCGAGCGGCGCTCCGACCGGGTTCGAGTCCCCACTGCTGGAGCAGCTGAACAGCGAGGGGATCGAGCCACCCGCCACGAGCACGCTGCCCCCCGCACCGGCCACAAGGCCGGGGGGAGATCGAACGTTTCTTTCGCGGCGTGCGGGATCAGTTCCTCGTCGAGGTCGCCGACACCAGCGCCGCTGAGCTGACCGAACAGCAGCTCACCCCGGCCGCGGCGCTGCTCGAACTCAACGGCTTTTTCACCGCCTGGATCGAAAGTGTCTACCACCACCAGGTGCACTCAGAGACCGGACAAACACCCCTGGCCCGCTGGAATGATGGCTGGGACCGGGTTGGCCACCCCCCGATCATGGCCACGGCGCTGGCGTTGACCGAGGCGTTTTTGTGGTCGGCACTGCGCACCGTCACCAAAACCGCGACCGTGTCACTGCACGGCAACACCTACCAGGTCGAGGCCGCGCTGGCCGGGCGCAAGGTGGAACTGGTGTTCTCCCCGTTTAACTTAGAGGTCATCGAGGTCCGCCACGACGACCGTAGTTACGGCCACGCCGTGCCCTATCGGATCACCCGCCACACCCACCCCAAGGCCCGACCGGAAACACCCGAGCCGGCGCCGGCGCCGACCACCGGCATCGCCTACCTGCAACTGGTCGCCGACGCCCACCACCAGCAGGTCGCCAGCGACGACCGCATCGGCTTCGACGCACTCTACTCCCGTCCCGAGCGCCATCCCCAACCCAGTCCCGAGCAGTCCTCGCTGGCCGAGCGCACCGACGACGAGCACAGCCAGCAGGTCGGCCGATGACAATTCAGCGTCTGCAGTCGCACTGGGGTTCACGACCATGCCGTTCGGTCGCGGGTCCGCGCTGGGAGTTCGTGATCGCACCCGGCGCGCTCCAGGTCCGTACGCGCGACTGGGCCAAAGCTGCCCGCACTGAGGAACGCGAGACCGCCCGTGGCATGAAGGAGGCCGACGCCATAGCCGCAGGGCTGAGCGATACCGGCGGGTTCCCCGTGATCCCCCCACCCAGCCGAGAGATCACCGGCTGGTCACGAAAGAGCAGGTGCAACATGGCTAAGACGTACTGCCAGATCGACTACAGCGAACTATTCGCTGACCCAACCCGGCTATCCGCATTGGTCACCCTGACCTACCCGGGGTGTCGTGAAGGAACGTGTCACCAAGTGCCATTTACGGCATCTGCGCAGCTCAGCACAGTAGCTACTGACTGTTGTGATGCGCTCTGATGGTTCCATAAAGATCACTTATTAGGCCGCTGACCAGCAGAAACTTCGCAGTTGGCACTTGGTGGCACGTTCCTTCACGACACCCCAAGGCAGAGGCCGCCGACCTGGTGGCCACCGCGCGGACCGAGGCACAGACTCGGGTCCAGGCCGCCGAGCGCGCAGCGGCCGACCAGCTCTCCGAGATGCGCCGCACCGTTGAGGAGGCGGAAATCAAGGTCAGGGCCGCCGGTCAGCAGGCAGCTGACACCATCAGCGCACAGACCCGCGCTGATGCGGAGAAGGACGCCGCCGAACGGGCTGCCCTGCGCGACCAGGCCACCACCGAGCGACTGGGCGAGGAGCTGGCCGAGGTCCGCAAGCAGCACCGCGAGGACATGGCCGCGCTGCGCGCGGAGCTCACCCAGGAGCGGACCGCCATCGCCGCCGAGCGCACCGCCCACACCGAGCAGGTCGCAGCCCTACTGCTGGCCACGGTGCAGCAGGGCACCAGTCCCACCGAGGCACCCGCACCGCAGGGTCACCGAAGCCGCACGAAGGGGGGATAACGGGTAGGGGGCAGCTTGGCCTGGGGCGATGAGGCTCCTTTATTGCGTGCCACTCATCGGATGGCACGCAATAAAGGCCCGCCAAGGGTGGACCGCGCAGCTCTCGCTGGGGGGCTGGACTTGCTGGCTTTGTAACCATTGGTGGTGTTACTGGGGGGAAGGGAGTTGGTCGGTTGCGGTCGTACGTCGGCGGGCGCGGTCGGCTAGCACCGTGGCGAACGCGGTGCGGGCTTGTTCTCGAGCTGCGGCGGTGGACCGCGGCGCAGGTGGTTGGGCATTGCGGTGGGCGCGTTTTTGTTCGGCGGCCGCCACGCGTTTGGTAACCCTGGCGGTCTGCTGGGCGCGGTAGTCCCCGTGACGGCCGGCGAGCTCGGGGGATAACCGATGAAGTTGGCCGATCCAAGCGCTGAGGCGGTACCCGAGGACCCGCAGCGGATCGGTGGCGCTGCGGAGGGCGTCCCCGCGGGTTTGGGCTGGCCGATCGGGGTGGTGGTCGATGGCGTAGAGGAGCCCGGCTACACAGGCGCCAGCGGTCCACCAAGGATGAAGCAACGCCCGGGCCCGCCAAACCGGTACGGATGGGTTGTCGAGGCCGATTCTGGCCAGCAACGTCGTGGCTGCAGCGGACCGTTGGGCTGGAGTGGTTGGGATTTGCCAGATCGGCCAGTCGCTGTTAGGCCGAGGACGGAGATCAAGCCGTCTGCCTTCCGTCAAGGGTTTACTACCAACAGAAGAATGGGGGAGGTGGCAACTTTGCTCCACAGGTGGGTTGAGCTGGGCTGATTCTGAGTCTGGAGGGGCGACATTCGCATCACTAGAGGAGTCAGCGGGCTGCTGGTTGGTCACGAGCACATAGGCCGGTGCCCGGTTGGTGGGTGTGCCGAGGAACTCCTTTGAGGCACCGGTCTCCACGACGACCAACAGGTCCACGTCCTGGGCCCAGGCCAGTAAACTGGTCACGGTGCGCAGCCCGCGGTCGCCCGCTGCGGCTAGCTTCTCGCGGGTCACGCCGCACACCAACCCGGTGGTCCAGTCCATGGCGTACACCAGCTGGCGCAGCATCCGCGTCCAGCTTTCCCGTTTGTCCGCGCGCCACAACTCGGCGTCGACGAGCTGCTCGATGCGGCGCATCGCCGCTGCCTGGTCGATGAGCACGATCAGGTCGCCGTCTACCCGGTTGCGCCAGCCCGGGTGCGGATCCCACCGGCCCGACGCCACTCGCCGCCGAGCCCTCTCTCGGCCGTAGGCCCGATTTCGGGCCCGGCCCACGGCCCGTGCCAGCACTCGACGCGCACGGCGACCTTCCCGACCCCGGCCAGGGCCCGCCGGACCCGGCCGGGACCGACCAGTCGCAGCGGTCCCGGGTGGGGGCGCAACCTCCGGCGGCCAGGTCGGTCGCAACACCGGCCGACCCGTCGACTGGTCGTCAAAGCGGGCATGGAACGTGCACCGCCATCCCGACGGGTCGGTGGCCAGCACGTATTGGCCACCGACTGCGGCGCACTCGGCGCACCAGCCGGACACTGGGTCCGGTTCACGCGCAGCCGCGACGAACGAGACCGGCTCGTCGGCGTTGCTGCGTCGAAACTGTTCAGGACGTGCGCTACCCTCGGGGCAGCTGGTGATGAAGCTACCTCCCTCGTAAGGGGGGCACCCGGTCACCGGAGTTGGCGCTCCGATGGCCACCCTGTTCAGCCCGCTCTGGTAAGCGGGCTGAACGCTTTTTTGGGGGGTCTGTGACCTTGGTGCCGATGTTCGTTTGTCGCCGCAGCGCGGCGTAAAGCTGCTAGTTACGCCGTCTTGACCAGCACCTCCTGATCATCGGGGTGGGCGGAACCCCACCGGTCAGCCCATGCGCCCTCACGTAGTTGCCGTGGGGGGCCCTGGCGAGTTCCCACACACGTGGGCCTGCGCCTCTTCAACGGCGGGCGGGGAGAACGACCTGACGGCACAGGCTGGCCGACGCGGCTGCTGATCCGGACACGAGACTCGGCCCAGTCGACGCCCAGCAGAGCCCTGTCGAACACCATCGGTACAGAGACCAGCAAAAGCCGAAGCTCTGCGCGCGCCTCTCGGGCACGTTTCAGCGCAGCCGCTACCATCGGCAGCACAAGAGGTCCTTTCGGTAAGGACAGGATCTTGATGTCCTCGGCTGGTAACCGGGGAAGTGATGGTCGTCGGGCCGGCGGGTACCGGACTGGCGACACGAGCTACGAGGCAACTCCCCGTGTGGGAGTTGCCTCGTTCGTTATGAGGCCTTGTCCAGCGGCAACTCCTTCTGGTCGTGCAACGTCGGCTTGGGAAGGCAGTAGCTCGGCGGTTGCTTGCCGAGGCATTCGGCCACGAACCGTGTGACCACCGCTGTTAGCGGTAGTCCTTCCTGCTCGGCGATCTCCTCGACAGCGACGCGCAGCTCCACCGGCAGATACACCGGCGTTGGCACCCGCTCGCCACGTGGCTTAGGACCTGGCTTCGCTCCAGTCGCCTGCCGCTTCCTCATGCGCTCTTCCTAACGGCTTGATCGCTGATCGTGACGGAGGCGCGCCGGGGAGTAATTTAGAATTGGGGCCTCGCGTAGTCCAGAGCTTGACGCCATGATCACCTCAGACGAGGCTGGGAGGTCCTGGCCCGGGCATGGTTGGGTTGGCGGTCAGTCGCCGAGGAACAGGAACTCGACCACTGTTGGGTAGCCACTTTGGCCGCACCTGGGCGAGGCGGGGTTTCCATCGCGTGCGCCGGGTGTGTATGACGCAATGGTCAGCGGTCAGAGAGTGCGGCCAGGGCGGTGTTGACCGCATCGCGGTCGAAGGCCTCTGGGTTGAACTTTGTGCTGCACAGCTCGCGGGCCTGCTGGTAGCGCCAGCCTTTGCGGGAGCGCAACGCTTTCAGGGTGTCCTCATAGCCCCAGGGGCCGCCGCAGTCCTCGGGTGGGCAGGCCCGCTTGCCCGCGCTGCACCGTGGGTAGACCGTGCCTCTGCGGGGCCGGGTGACGATCTTAGGGGTTCAGGTAGTCGGCCCCGTTCTCCCGAACGTGACCCCAGCCGCCAGGTAGCGATGA
>QHBY01000065.1 GCA_003244245.1 Pseudonocardiales bacterium | reverse complement strand
CGGAACATCCCAAGCGCCTAGGTGACGATAGACACGGCTTGCTGACTCGAAAACGCCTCCAGGGGCCTGGATGGTCCGGACGGCCCACTGGGCGGGTTCGATGCCATCGCCCGGTTCGAAGACCTGCCTCCCGTAGCCTGCGAGGCATGACGTTCGACAAGCCCGTTCCTGGCCCCCACCAGCAACCTGTCCAGGGTTTCGTCCGCGGCCGAGACGATGGACAGCGGATCGATCTGCCGAACTGGTCGATGTTGGTCAAGGTTACCACCGGTGACACGCTCGGTCGCCTCACCGTGCTGGAAGGTCGAATGACACCGCATCTAACCGGGGCGCCCGCCCATGTGCACGAAGGTCACGATGAGACCTTCATAGTCCTCGAAGGCCGGATGCGCTTCCGGGTGGGCGACCACTTTCGTACCGCTGTCCCTGGGGAGACGGTATTCGCCAGCCGCCACCTAGTGCACGGTTTCAGCAATCCCTTTGACGATCCAGCACGCTACCTCGCCATCCTCACGCCGAGCGGTTACGAGGAGTACTTCGTGAAGTTGGCGCAATACATCGCTCGGACCGGTGCCATGCCCGCCCACGACCAAACCCGCGCGCTGATGGCTCAGCACGATACCGTCCTTGCGCCGTCCATTCCTGACATTGTGTGACGAACCCGACGACGCGGCAGCGACGTGCACTCGGGCGCGGCTGGTTAGGGTCTGCCGGATGCGCGCGTTGGTGGTGGCCTCGCCCGGTACCGGGCACGTTTTCCCCGTTGTGCCGTTGTCGTGGGCGTTGCGTTCGGATGGCCACGATGTGCTCCTCGCCAGTGCCGGTGATGGAGTTGCGCGGGCCGCGAGCGCCGGGCTGGCGGTGGTCGACGTCGCCCCGGGTGTGGACATGTATGAAGTGGCCAAGTCTGTGGGGCTGGCCATCGGCGGATGGGGGCCGCACCCAACACCGGCGGTCGCTCGGGAGCGCGCGGTGCAGCTGTTCACCCAAGTCAGCGAGCGGATGCTGGCGGGAACCCAACATCTGGCCCAGCGCTGGCAGCCCGACGTGGTGGTCTATGGAGAATTGCAGGGCGCCGGAGCCGTGGTGGCCGCCCGGCTCGGCGTACCCGCCGTCGAGCACGCCATCGGGCTGGTCGGCGACGGCGGAACGTTCGTCGCGGAGATCTGGCCCCGGCTGGCGGCCGGACCACCTGCCAACCCGACCGCGATCATCCGCATCGCGCCGCCGAGCCTGGGGCCCGAACCCGTCGCTGGGCGGTGGATCATGCGACCGGTGCCCTACAACGGTGGCGCCGTTGTTCCCGAGCAGTTGCTGGATCCTCCGACTCGGCCCCGGGTTCTGATCACGATGGGCACGGTGGCGCCACGGCTCGGCGGGATCGGCATGGTCCGCGACCTCATCGACGCCGTCGTCGCCGAGCCGCTCGACATTCTGGTTGCTCTCGGTAGCGATCCGGCCGAGCTAGGCGCGTTGCCCGAGTCGGTGCGGGCCTATCGCTGGCTCCCGCTGACCACCGCGTTGCCCACCTGTTCAGTCATGATCCACCACGGTGGCGCCGGTACCACCCTGTCCGCGCTGGCCGCGGGTGTGCCCCAGGTGATCGTGCCCCAGGGCGCCGACCAGTTCGTCAACGCCGCGAGTGTCTCCGAGCGGGGATGCGCGATGACCGCTGACCTGGCTCCTACAGCGATCCGTGCGGCCCTACGCCGCGCATTGTCCGGGGAGTTCGATGCAGCGACGCGGGAGGTCCGCGAGGAGATCGCGCTTCTGCCGAGCCCGACCGACATCGCGGCGCAGCTGGCCGACCACATCACAAACAGCCCCAGGGCACTCGAAGCTCGGCATCGATGAAGTCAGTGCCATGACTTACCCGCGGTCTCGACGTCATCGCAGTCAAGACACCGCCGGTCACGACGAGCCGGCCGGGTAACCTTCCACCGATGCGCTACGGCCTTGCTCTTCCCCAGTTCGGCCCGCACTGCGACGCGGCGGCGATCGCTTCGTTCGTCCGCAGTGCCGAAGTGCTGGGGTACCAGTCCTTTTGGGTCGGCGACCGCGTCCTTGCCCCGGTCGACCCGTCCGACCTCTACATCGCCGGCGGCACGCCTGAGCGTCCCTACCCGCCCGAGTTCAAGAAGGGTCTGGACCCAATCGTCGCACTGACCGTCGCCGCGACCGCGTCCAGCCGGGCCAGGCTCGGGATGAGCACCCTCAACGCCACCTGGCACAACGCGCTGCTGCTGGCGCGCAGTCTGACCTCGCTCGACAACGTCGCGACCGGACGGCTCGACTGCGGCTTCGGTATTGGCTGGCTGCGCGACGAATACACCGGCACCGGCGTCCCGTGGAACGACCGCGGTGGCCGCCTGGACGAGATCCTCGACGTACTCGATGCGCTGTGGAACCACAACCCCGCCGAGCACCACGGGCCCCGCTTCACCATCCCGCAGTCGTACTTCGATCTGCGCCCGGTACAGCCTGGCGGTCCCCCGGTACTGCTCGCCGGCGCGGCACCGAAGGCATTGGCGCGCATCGGCCGGAGGGCGGCAGGGTGGCTCCCGGTCAGTGGCATACCGTTCGACGTCCTCGATCAGCTGTGGCAGCTGGCACGTCGGGCCGCTGACCAGGCAGGCCGAGATTCCAGTGCGCTACGACGGGAGCTGCGGGTCAACCCCGCGCCGGGCCAGGGCCCCGACCACCTCGCAGCTCTGGCCGAGAGGGCCGAACGGTCCGGCATGGACGGGGTGTTTTTTGACCTGCAGTACACGACCGGCTCACCCGACGAGGCCATCGAGGTGGCCGCGCAGCTGGCCTCCACGATCGGCTTTGCCTGACGGTCGGGCCCGGCGGTTGGAGCGGTTTGCAACGGGGCCCGCTCCAGGCAGGCGGGCTGCGCGAGAGTCCGGCCGGTGCTGTCAGACGGGGACAACCTCGATCAGACTGTCCGCGCCCACGAAGTCGCTTGCGTTGCGGGTGTACAGGCGCGCGCAGTGCGCGTGCGCGGTGGCAGCGATGAGCAGGTCCATCGTGCGGGCTCGTGGCTGGCGGCCAGCATCAACGACCGCGGCCGCCATCTGCCCGTAGCTCGCGGCGACGGCCTCATCGATGGGCAGAGCATCGAACTCGCGTTGCAAGATCGACAGGCGCCGCAGCCGCTCGGCACGTACGTGCTGCTCTCGAGCGACGAGCACACCGAAATGCAGTTCGGCCAGCGTCACCGCGCTGATGGCCAGCTCCCCGGGCAGCGCGCTGATGCCACTAGCGATGACCACACTGGTGTCCAGGACCGCTCTCACCGCGCCGTCCACGGGTCACGCACCGCCTGGTCGACGTGCTCACGGTCGTCATTCCAGGCAGTGTCTTCCGGACCACGAAAAAGCCCCCGCACGTCCTCCCAGCGCCGCCACCTCTGGGGTGTCACAGCCACCAGCCGAGCGCTCGGCCGACCGGCGACGGTGATGGTGATCTCCTCGCCGGCCTCCACCCGCCGCACCAGCTCAGAGGCCTGTTGCCGCAGCTCTCGCAGCCCTATCATGCTCACCGTTCGACGGTAGCACAAGTGCTATCGCCGTCGGTCTCGACGTCGTCGCGGTAGAGCTTGTAGGCCTCCTGGTATTCCATCACCCGGGCCACCTCGCCTATCAGGTCCTCGCCGTACCCGGCCCGACGCAGCAGGTAGAAGCCCAGTTCCAGGCCTGAGGCAATGCCACCAGCGGTGATGATCCGGCCGGCATCGACGACCCGGGCCCGGCTGATCCGGCAGGCGGGTGCGATGACGGCGAGTCGATCGATCGGCACCACGCCCGGTGGCTTCGCTTCGAGGCGGTCTGGTTCCTTGCGGCTGGTGGCCGGCAGACCGCCGAGCAGACCCATCTGCCCGTAGATCCACGACCCGGTGCAGACGCTGGTCAACAATGTCTGTTCGGGCTGGCTGCGGACGAAGTCATGTAGCCGGCCGTTGCGGATCTCCTGGCGAGTACCGAAGCCGCCGGGGATGAGAAAGGCGTCCATTGCGGGCCGGTCGGCGAAGGAGTAGTTAGGCAACACGGTGAAGCCGGCCTGGGCCTGCACTGGCCGCATCGCGTCGGCGACGAGAAAGGCCTCAAGCTCAGGGTCGAAGCGGCGGGCGACCGAGAAAACCCCGTGTGGTGCCGCGAAGTCGATGATCTCAACGTCTTTGAACACATAGATCCCGAGTCTGAATCCGCTGGCGGTCATTGGTCCCTCTCGTAGCCGCTGATCGGAAAACGGTCGTTCTCCTTGAGCACGTAACCCTAGGAGAACGGTCGTTTTCCGTCAAGCTCGCAGGTTCTATGCTGGGTGGTGATGAGTCCGTCCCGAGCCCTGGAGTCCGACGTCCGGACGCGGCTGCTCGACGCTGCCGAACGGCTGTTCTACGGTCGCGGCGTGCATGCGGTCGGGATCGACGCCGTGGTGGCCGAGGCGGGCGTCGCGACAAAGACCCTCTACACATGCTTCGGCTCGAAGGACGGGCTGGTCGAGGCTTACCTGCGGCGCCGCGACCAGCGCTGGCTCACCTGGCTTGGCGCTGCCGTGGCCGCCGTGGCACCCGGCCCGGCGCAGGTTCTCGCCGTGTTTGACGCCCTGGGCGGATGGTTCGCTGAGCCCGGCTTCAACGGTTGTGCCTTCATCAACGTGGCCGGCGAGCTGACCACCAGCGCCACCGCGCGGGCCATTGCCCGCGACCACAAGCTGGGCCTGCGCGTGCTGCTGACTGATGTGGCGCAAGGGTGCGGCGTTGCCGATCCCGCTGTGTTCACCGAGCGCCTGATGCTGCTCGTTGAGGGAGCGATCGTCACCGCGCACATCGAAGGCAACGCCGACGCGGCCCCACAGGCCCGCTCCGCCGCCGCCGCGCTGTTGGAACTCGACTAGCGGGCACGCGAGGACCGGTGTCCGAGCTAGTGAGCGAGCAGCACCGCTGACCCGTCATGGGAGGGGTTCCGATGGCCGCGTTTGAAGTGCAGATAGTGATCGACTGCGCCGACCCAGCCGGGCTTGCCGAGTTCTGGGCCGAAGCGCTTGGCTACATCGTGGAACCGCCGCCACCTGGCTTCGGCTCGTGGGACGAGCTCGCCAAGCGGATCGGGATACCGGCCAAGGACCGCGACCGCCTCTCCGCCGTGGTCGATCCCGACCTGGTGCGACCACGCGTCCTGTTCCAGAAGGTTCCTGAGAGCAAGGAAGTGAAGAACCGCGTGCATCTGGACATCGACGTCGCCCCTGGCATCGCCAGAGGCAGCGAAGAACACAAAGGTGCCACCCGGGCCCGCTCCGAACATCTCACAGCGAGGGGTGCGACCCTGGTGCGTGAGCTGGACGATCCGGCCGGATGGTGCCTGGTAATGGCTGATCCCGAGGGCAACGAATTCTGCCTGCACTAGCACCACTGATCGCCGCGCTCTTGGCGATCAGTGGTGCTGACCGACGCTATGGGCCGAGGTCCCACAACAGCCGGTAGTAGGCGATCCGTTCCGGGTCGGGATCGACGCCATATGCCGCGAGCAGCGAGCCGTCCCAACCTGGCCCGTAGTTCCACTCGGTGCTCCAGGTGGCGACAGCGAGATCCGCCCACCGGTCCGCGGCGCCCAATTCGCCGAGGTCGACATGACCGGACAGGCGGCCATCCTCGAGCAGCAGCGTGTTCGGGGCGCATGCGTCGCCGTGGCAGACTACGAGCTGGTCGACCGGCGGGGAATCCGCCAAGACGTCGAGGGCCTGCCTCACATCGAGTGCCCAATGGGATTCGTGCCACCGATCGGGATGCAGGCGGCCCGCTGCCGCCCGGCCGCGCACCTCGTCGAGCCTGTGCTCCACTGACCAGGAGAACGGACAGGTCTGCACCGGCAACGCCTCGTGTAGGGCTCGCAAACCCATACCGAGCGCGCGCACGGCCCGGGCCGGGTCTGCTTTCCACCGGTGGCTGACCGCGCTCTCGCCCGGGAGCGCCGCGGTCACAATCCAGGACCCCGCCTCATCGGCTCCTTGGCTGAGCAATCTGGGCACCGATGTGAAGGCCACGCCCAGCTCAGCCGGACGACCTCGTGGCTCAAGTTGATGCCGCTCGTCGGGGGTGTCCACTTCACGAAGCAGCGCTGTGGATCGGTGCCTACCTCGAAGGTGATCCCGCCCAGCTCGTTTTCCCATACCGGCCGCACTCGGCGACCGTTCGCTACCGCCTGGACAGCTGCCGGCGTCACAAGCTCTGTCGACGGCATGCCGGCCACCACCTGGCCAGTATCCACCGAGCGGCGCCCCGTCTGTGTCCTAGTCGGCGCGGAAGTCGTCGGCGTGCTCGGCGGTCCACTGCGCGAAGGTGCGTGCCGGGCGGCCTGTGACCTGTTCACGGTGGGAAGCACCGTCGCGGGCGTGCCGACCGCGTCGGTCAACAGGGCCAGATACCCGTCCACAACAGGCTCGGGGACGCTTCGGACCATCGGTTGCAGATCCCCGGACACTGTCAGGGGTGGGTGTGAGAATCGACTCGTGACCGTGTCTGTGTGCGAACCCGTGGCGGCGTTGTCGAGCCGCCTGGATAGCCTGCGCGGAACCCTAGGCGGCGTGGATGACAAGGGGATTGTCCAGACGCTGCGGGATGTCGAGAAGCTGTCACGCGAAACGCAGTCGGTGATGCTTGAGGTGGTCGCCGAGATCGACGCACGCGGTATCGCAGTCCGAGAGGCTTCAGTACTACCCAGCGGCTGCTGGGCGGAATGCTGCATCTATCCGTTGCCGAAGCTCGCGCCCGGGTCGAACACGCGGCCATGGTGGGGTCCCGACGCACGATCACCGGGGAAACGTTGGCGCCACGGTTGCCCGCTACCGCCGCCGTGCTGGCCGCGGGCGAGATCGGCACCGGACAGCTGCGGGTGATCACCGAGACCATCGCGGCATTGCCTGCATCGGTCCCGCCGTCGGCGCGGGAGCGCGTGGAGGCGGACCTGGCCGGCTACGCCCGCGACTTCGACCCCCGCCGACTGCGGATCATCGCCCAGCGGCTGGTCGCAACCCTTGACCCCGACGGCCCCCGCCCGGCGAGGACCGTACCCCGGAGACACCACTGCGCGGCGAGTTGTGGCTGCGGGACCGCCGCGACGGCCGGCTGGGATTGGAGGGCTGGCTCGATGCCGAGCACGGCACCATGGTCCGCGCCCTGATCGAACAACTCGCCGCCCGCCGCACCAGCACCCAAGGCACCCCAGAAACCAGGATGATCCCCGAGCGCCACGCTGATGCGCTCATCGAACTCTGCGACCGAGCCCGCGCGACCGACGAGTTCCCCACCACCGCAGGCGAACCACCACACGTCACGGTGACCATCGACTTCGACGCACTACGCACCGGCCTCGGTACCGCCGTGCTCGACTACGGACAGCTGATCAGCGCCGGCGCGATCATCGACCCCGACCGCCGACCCCTCACCAACCCACTACGCCGCTGATCACCATGGCCTTTCGATCGGGACGAGGAACGAGGTTCAGCCGGAAACGCTCGGTGGGTTCACGATCTCGTTGATGACGTCCTCGGCTGGCCTGGGGTCAGGCCCGTGAGCTGATCGGACAGCGCGCGAAGCCGGCTGCGGGCGGCCGGGTCGTAGGCCTGCGGGTCGGCGCGCGCCTCGTGCTGACCGTTGTAGTAGCGGCCGGTGATCCCTTCGAGGCTCGGGTCGATCATCAGGCGCAGGGTGGCGTCGACGCCGGACTGCAGCGTGCTCACCGGGCGCGCGACGATCTTGGCGGGCATATAGGTAGCGGGATGCAGTGCGGTAGCGGTAACCCCGGTGCCGGCGAGCTCGTCGGCCAGGTCAAGGGTGAACATGATCTGCGCGAGCTTGCTCTGACAGTAAGCCTGCCCGCCGCTGTAGGAGCCGGTGAGCATCACGTCGTCAAATCGATCGGCGCCTGCCCCGCCGAGCTGACCTGCACGATCCGGGCCGGCGCGGACGACCGCAGGGTAGGCAGCAGCAGTCGGGTAAGCAGGTAGCCCGCGAGGTAGTTCACCGCGAAGCGCAGTTCGATCCCTTCGGCGCTCTCCTGCCGTCCGCCCGGCGAGGTACCGATCCCGGCGTTGCTGACCAGCGCATCGAGCCGCGGACTGTCGGCAGCGACAGCGGCGGCAAGGTCGCGGACCTGGTCGAGATGGGCCAGATCGGCCCGGTACCAGCGCAAGCGGTCGCTACTGGTGGCCTTGGTGATCTCGGCGAGGGTAGCGTGACCGCGGTCGTTGTCGCGGCCATGGACCAAGACAGTGGCGCCGGCGCGGGCGAGTTCGGTGGCCAGGGCCTTGCCTAGCCCGTCGGTGGCACCGGTGACGAGCACGGTCTGTTCATTGGACAGGACGCATAGGCGGGATCTCCAGACGAACGACTACCAGGGGTGCCGGGCAAGGCGGATACCAGCGCGGTCGCCAACACGGTAGCCGCAACGTTGAAGCCGACCCCGACGGCGAGGGCGTGCGCATACGCGCCTGGATCACTGCGGGAACCGCCGGGCAGGGCGCCGAGAAACAGCACTCCGATCAGCGCGACGCCGAGCGCGCCGCCGACTTGCTGAGCAGTGGACAGCACTCCCGAGGCCATGCCAACCTCATCCTCGCCGATTCGGGATAGCACGGCATTGAGCAGAGGGGTCAGCAACAACCCCTCCCCGGAGCCAGCGACGCCAGCGTGAAAAGACCCACCTAAGCCCCCGCACCTGGTCCAGCCGTGCGAATAGGGATGCACCGCAGAGGGCGGATGCTTGCGGTACAACTGGAGCGGGCAGGACAAGGGGAACAGGCGCGACACGGGGTGGTCCGCGAGTGCGGTGATGTTTCAGCGCCTGATCGCCAACCCCACCCACCGGAACTAGCGTTCGGGGAGAACACATGAGCACTTCGATCGAGCCCGGACCGGCAGCCGGTCCCGCCCGGGGTCTTGCCTCCGCTGGGGCAGTCCGGGCATTTTCAATCCTGAACGGGTTGACCTTGCTCGGTGTGCTGCTGCAAGCGGTGTGGGCAGGCGAGTTCATCGACCGCCGCGGGCGCCAGGACTGGGTGACCGTGCATGAGATCGGTGGCTTCGTAGTCGTCGTCCTTGCCCTGGCCACTGCAGTGGCAGCGGTCGCGCTGCGGCGCGCGAGCTCGGCGGTCATGTTCGGCGCGCTTGGCCTGTTGGTGCTGATCGTGGTCCAAACGGGGCTCGGCGAGGCGATCACGAAAAGTGATGCGAATGAGCTGATCGCCGCGCACATCCCGATCGCGGTGCTCGTCTTCGGTCTGGGCGTCTATCTGTCGGGCGTCGGCGCTCGGCTGCGCCGCGCTTAGTCTTGCTCGGTCACTGCTCGCTGGCCTCGTTGTCAGGGGTCGGGGCGCCGGCGAGGATTAGATAAAGCGCGCGACGCGCCTCGGCTAGCACCCGTCGCGCAGCCTGCACCTGCTGCGGGTCGCCCAGGGCGAGTTGGCGGGTGGGGTAGCGGAGCTCTTCGAGGGCGCCTCGAAGTGCGCTGCCGCCGCCGCAGCGTGCGGTGAACTCTCCGAACGGGTCGGGCATCGTTTCGCCGTGGGTCTGCAGGTATGCCTGACCTGCGTCGGTGAGGGTAGCGAGTTTGCGGCCGCCCTGAGCGACGGTGTCGATGAGGCCTTCATCTTCGAGCTGGCTGAGAGTCGGGTAGACGGCGCCGGGGCTTGGTCGCCAGGCACCGGAGGTGCGCTCGGTGATCGCCTGCATGAGCTGGTAGCCGTGCATGGGCTCCTCGGCGAGCAGTAGCAGCAGGGCAGTGCGCACGTCACCGCGTTGGGCTCGACCGCGTCCTGCACCATGTGGGCGGCCGCCGCGTGTCCTGTGACCGCCTGGTCCGTCAGGCCGTGCGGCAGAGTCGGGATGGTGGCGTCGCTGACCGTGTTGACGGCCGTCGGCGAGGCGGTCACCGTGACGATGTGAGTGGTGATGATCGGTGTACATGACTTCTCCTCTGTATCGGATGCCGTCCAATTTGACGACACGCTCACGATACATCGCGATAGTACTTATCGCAAGCAGGATGGGATGATCTCCGCTGCTGAGCTCGATGGCCCTCATGCACAAGGCTTGACCAGCCCTGGTGGACGGTTGGGTCGCGCGCTTCTCCGACGGAGTCACGCAGCGGGCGAACTCTGTTCTGCCAGTCGCCATTCCAGCCGATCCGCACGGTGCTCTCCTGCAGTTGAGAAGCTGTACCGAGACCGTGACCTGGCGCCCGCCTTCCAGCTCAGCCCCGCCACCCGGCCCGTCGACCTCGACGAGATTTTGGAGGCTCTGAGACCCCTGCTGGCATACCTGGCACTGATCACGCTGAGGGCGTTGAACCCAGCCACCCTTATCTATTTCGCGGCACTCGTGCTGGGTGGTCAGACCGCGAACAGTGGCTCGACGCTCATGGCTGCGGCCGTATTCGCTGTCGGGGCGTTTCTCGCTTCGGCGAGTTGGCAGCTCTTTCTGGCCGGCAGTGGGGCCGCGCTAGGGCGCTTGATCACCGGGGTGCGGGGCCAGCTCGCTGTGGCCGTCATATCCGGTGCGATCATGATTGCTCTCGCTGGCAATCTGCTCGTTTCCTGATCTGAGCTGGGTTGTGCCGCGCGGGCGCGCGCTCAGGGTGCCGTGCGGTCCTGGTGGCTGAACGTCCGCCGGTAGCCGGTCGGTGTGGTGGCCACTTGTTGCTGGAAGTGGTGGCGGAGCAGGTTGGCGGTGCCGAAGCCGGTGCGGCGGGCGATCTCATCGATGGTGAGGTCGTCCTCCTCGAGCAGCTGCTGGGCGAGGAGCACGCGTTGCCGGGTCAGCCACTGGTGGGGGGTACTGCCGGTGGCTGCGACGAAGTGGCGGGCGACGGTGCGCGGTGAGATGTGTGCACTGGCGGCCAGCCCCGCGATGGTGAATGGTCGGTGCAGGTTGGCCTGGATCTCGGCCAGTAACGGGGCGAGATCGGTGTCGTCCGCGGGGCGCCGCGGCACCGGGGTCTCCACGTACTGGGCCTGCCCGCCGTCGCGATGGGGCGGCACGACCATCCGCCGGGCGATGCCGTTGGCCACCCGCGCCCCAAGCTCGCGGCGCACGATGTGCAGGCAGGCGTCGATGCCGGCGGCGGTCCCCGCACTGGTGACGATGAGACCGTCTTCGACGTAGAGCCGGTCGGGCTCGAGCGCGAGATGCGGGAACCGGGATGCCAGCAGGCCCGCGTCGTGCCAGTGGCAGGTGGCGCGGCGATCGTCGAGAAGCCCGGCCGCGGCCAGCAGGAACGCCCCGGAACACACGCTGAGCAGCCAGGCGCCACGGGCCACGGTGGCCCGGAGCAGGTCCACGACCGGTCCCGGAGGTGCTTCGTCGCGGGTGTGCCAGGCGGGGATCACCACGAGGTCGGCGTTGGCCGCACGGTCGAGCCCGTAGGACGCGTTCAGGCTCATCCCGCCGGGTCCTGGCAACGGCGTTCGGCCCGTCGCACAGACGGCGAAGTCGAAGCACGGCAAGCCGTCGTCGGAGCGGTCGATGCCGAACACCTCACAGGCGACCCCGAGCTCGAAGGGGTGCACGTGCCCGTCGACGACCGCCACCACGTCGCGCAACACGTTGGCAGGATATGCCCGCAAGTGGGCGCTTGCGCCACTCCCGGTCCGCCGCCTTCACTCGCACACTTGCCGGTGTCGCTGTTTTCGCCTGGTCGCCAAGAGAGGTAGCCGCCGTGATCCCCACCCCGCTCCGTCGCCTGTTCAAGCGGCTGCAACGGTTCACCGCGAACCTGCGCGAACTCGAGGAGCGCCGTGCCCTGCTCGACCGACCGTGGGAGGAGGATTTCCTGCACTGGGCCTGCGACGACCACGGTTGGCAGCTGCACGGGCACTTCGTTCCCCCACCCCGGCGACGCGCCAGCAGCGTCACCTCGCAGGGCTGGTGTCCGGGAACGGCGGCCCGCACCCATCAAAAGCGGCCGGTCCCGCCGGCCCGCTAACCCCCGAGCCAGGTGTCGAGAATCGGGGTGCTCGGAATTGCGTTGCCGATGTGGCCGAGGCCGAACATGTCCTCGAGGGTACGCAGCACTCTGTAGTGGTCGACCGGCTCAGCGTAGCGGCCCGGCCTGACCATCTGCCCGGCCATGATGAGCGGGACGCGGTTTGCCGCGGAGTTGTCCTCCGCCTCGTCCCAGGTGACCACCAGCAAGCTCTGGTGAGTGGCGGCCCAGCGCCGGTAGCCGTCCAGATTGGAGCGCAGCCAGGCGTCGCCAGCAGCGATGGGACAGTCGTGCATGTCGTCACAGAGGTTCGGGATCACGAACGACACCTGTGGCAGCGCGGCGTAGTCGGCCCCGAACGCGGTGAACGGTTGGGCGAGCCGGCCCGGCAGGTTGGTGAAGTCGGGCACCGGATTGTGCTTTCGGGCGTACTGGTCACGGCTGCACACCGGGTCGCCTGCGGTGGGCAGGTCCTCGGCGTAGAGCCCGAAGCCGAAATGCGCGTCGAGCAGCTGGCGGCCCAGGTTGGGGGTGTCGAAGGAGTTGGGACAACCGTCGCCGGTCACGCCCTGGGTGTCTCCGGAGAACAGGGCCAGGTAGTTCGGCTGGCTGGGGTGGGTGATCGCCGAGGCCTGGGTGAACAGCGCTCCCTCGCTGATGAGCTGGTTGAGATACGGGGCGTCCGGGTCACCGACCACCTGGTCGAGGTTGTGGTTCTCCATGATGACCACGACCACATGGTCCGGCCGGGGCATCCCCGCCAGGCTGGAGGTGGGGCTCTGGGCGGGCACGGCAACCAGACGGCCCTGCCCAGCACCGCCGCCCGTGAGGCCGAGCGAGGCGACCACCGCGAGCAGGGCGATAAGCCACCAGCGCTGTCTCACTCGATGACTCCCATGCTCCATCCACCGATGATCGCAGCAACGCGCTGTCGTGCCTGGACAGGCTCGTCGGACCCTTCCGGCACTATCGGCGCGTGACCTCCTGGACCGACATTGTCGCTGCTCACCCCGAGCTCGCCTGCCGCGTCCGCCAGTGTTTCGCGATCCGCAAGCACGCTACTCTCGCGACGCTGCGACGAGACGGTTCACCGCGCATCAGCGGGATCGAGGTGGACTTCGCAGACGACGGCCTCTATCTCGGGATGATGCCCAACTCCCTCAAGGCACTGGACTTACGCCGAGATCCACGCCTGGCGCTGCATTCCCCGACTGAAGACACACCCCCGGACGATCCCGGCTCGTGGCTGGGTGATGCGAAGATCGCCGGTCGAGCGACTGAGGTGCCTGGCATGGACGAGGCCCACCGTTTCGCGCTGGACATCCTCGAAGTGGTTCACACCACCGTGAGCGCGTCCGGAGACCGCTTAGTGATCGAGTCCTGGCACGCCGACCGCGGACTGCAATGCCGTGAACGGCGATGACCGTCGGCCGTCACTGCGGTTATCCCAGCGCCGAGTCAAAGGCGATCGCACTGAGCACCACCCCCGACCAGATTGCGTCAGCCGTCACGGCCAACCAGCAGCGTGGGCTCAATGTGCCGATGAGCGGCAACAGTGCGGCGTTCACTCCGCAGCTGCTGTTCGGCCCAGCCGCTGGCCAGTTGCTCAAGCGGGCCTGCGCCAACGGGAACATGAGCCGGTCCGGGATCCAGGAGGCCCTATTCCAGAGCACCAACATCACCACCGACAAGTTGGTCGCCGACCTGAACTTCGCCAAGCCGGGCGCCCCGGCCGCCCGGGAGACCTCCGTCGGCGTTCCTGATGCCACCGTGCTCGGCGGGATCCGGGAGGTCAAGCCGCTGTTCGTGGCGTCGGATGCACAAAGCTACGTCGCTGCCCACCGGGACCGGCGACTGATCCGTCAGCATTCGTTATGATGTTCGTATGACAAGCGGCGAGTAACGCTGAATCTCGATGAGGACGTGGTCGAGGCGCTGGAGGCAGTCGGCGGCCGGAGCATGTCCTCGGTTGCGAACGACGCGTTGCGTGAGGCGCTCGAACTTGCGGCCCATCGGGTGGCATTGCGGGAATGGCTGGACGAGCTGGACGTCAAGCACGGTGCCCCCTCCCCCGAGCAGTTCGCCGCCGCGACGCGGGGGTCAGCGAATCAGGATGCTGCCGACCGACGAGCGGTTCGCCAAGCTAGTCGGCGCGATCCTGCATGACACCGCCTCCGGGAGCGAGCACATCGCCGACGCCCACGTCGTCGCGGCGTGTACCACTGTTGACTCGGCGATCGTGCTCACCGCCGATCCCGACGACATCGCCGCGTTGGCCGCCGCGGTCCCCGGCACCCGGATCGTCACCCGCGATCCCGGTTCGCCGATCTAACCTCGACCGGAGGGCTCTACCGACAAGACCCAACGGCAGGGTGAACGACGCGGCATTGGCGATCGCGTAGTAGGTCAAGATGGCGAAGCTGGGTCAGACCGGGAAGCCCGACTGCCGTTCGGAGCCGAATGGCGCTTTGGCGGATACCGTACCGGCGCCACTCGGAACCGAATGGCTGTTCGGGGACACAACGAAAGGAGCCGGGTCCTCGTGAGAGGGCCCGGCTCCTTTCGGTACAGCTAGCGGATCAGAAGTCCATGCCGCCGCCGTCGGGCATGCCGCCGCCCGCCGGTGCCGGGTGCTTCTCCGGCTTGTCAGCGATCACAGCCTCAGTGGTGAGGAACAGTGCCGCGATCGACGCCGCGTTCTGCAGCGCAGACCGGGTGACCTTGGCCGGGTCGATGATGCCGGCCTTGATCAGGTCCTCGTACTCGCCGGTGGCCGCGTTGAGGCCGTGCCCGGCAGGCAGGCCACGAACCTTCTCGGCCACCACGCCGCCCTCGAGACCAGCGTTGATAGCGATCTGCTTCAACGGAGCCTCAAGAGCAACCTTGACGATGTTGGCACCGGTCGCTTCGTCGCCGACCAGTTCCAGCTTCTCGAACGCCAGTGCACCCGCCTGGATCAGCGAGACGCCGCCACCGGCGACGATGCCCTCTTCGACGGCAGCCTTGGCGTTGCGCACCGCGTCTTCGATGCGGTGCTTACGCTCCTTGAGCTCGACCTCGGTGGCCGCCCCGGCCTTGATCACCGCAACGCCACCGGC
>QHBY01000064.1 GCA_003244245.1 Pseudonocardiales bacterium | reverse complement strand
GTCGAGCGCAGCACCTCGACGACATCGGCGATGGCGTCCTTGCTCAGCAGCATGCCGCCGAGGACCGACTGCTCCGCGGCGAGATCCTGTGGCGGCTGCCGCTCGAACTCCGGGGCGGACTTGAGCGGGCGGACCTCGTCGCTCACCGCCATCGTGACCCCCTCGTCCGCTCCCGGGCACCACCTGCGGGTTATGCCACGGGGGTACGACACTTGCCCCCACCAGGCGGCCTCGGCCACCGTAGGCGGCCCGGACGCCCCGCCACAACGGGCCCCTGTGGGGTGCGATGTGCATAGCCTGTGTACGCCGTGGCGAGGCTCTGTGCACAGGCTGTGTATGAGTCTGTGCACACTCCGTAATGGAGCCCCCGACACGCCCGCTGACCTGCGGTTTCTCCGTACACCAGATGTGCACGAAGATCGGCTCGGATGGACTTTTCCGACATCATTCTGACGCACGGCTGCACTACGGCTACTGTACGTGACTTCACCTGTTCGGGCTGGCCGCCGAGATCGGGCGACCGTCGGGCATGCCAAGCCGTCGTGTCCGACGGGGTGAGCGTCGGCATGACGGAGGGGTCAGCACGGCCGGACCCTGGCCGGATCAAAGCCGGACCACAGCGGCCACCCTAGCCCAGCAATATCCGGGATCTTGTGGGTGTTCAGGGCGCGCCCAACCCGACAACATCCGGGATACTGCGGCTGCGGTCGCTTGATCAGCGCGTCGGGACGACCCTGCGAGGGCGGACGGCGCGGGACGCAGCGCTCGCCCCGCCCCCTGCGAGGGTGGCTGGCCGGTCGACCGACTACAGCAATATCCCGGATATTGCGGAGTCGATCGGCGGGCGGGCCCACGACCGGCCGGGGCGGTTAGGGTCGGCAGGTGAGCATCCGTGAGGTGCGGGCGCACCGGGTCAGCGTGCCGTTGCACACTGCCTTCGTCACCGCGATCCGCACGGTGCACGCCGTGGAGAGCGTGCTGGTCGAGATGGTCGACGCCGACGGCAGGTCAGGGTGGGGCGAGGGGCCGGGTACGTGGAAGGTGACCGGCGACTCGGTGCCCGGCATCGAGGCGGCCGTCACCGGACCGCTGCAAGATGCCGTTCTCGGCCGCTCTCCCGAGGACCTCGCCGACGTCTGCGCCGGCATCGAGCGGGTCATCGTGGGCAATACCGCCGCCAAATCCGCCGTCGACTGCTCGCTGCACGACTTGGCCGCCCAGCGCCTCGGCGTACCACTGCCCCGGCTGCTCGGTTCGAGCAGCCTGCGCGTCGCCACGGACGTGACCCTCGCCGCCGGCCCGGCGCAGGACATGGCGCTTGCGGCCACGGAGCGCACCGCCGAGGGCTTCGCCGTGCTCAAGATCAAGCTCGGCGACGGCACCGCCGACGACGTCGAACGGCTGCGGCTGATCCGCGCTGCGGCCGGGCCGACGGCTGTGCTCCGGGTCGACGCCAACCAGGGCTGGACGCCGCGGCAGGCGGTCCGCGCGATCCGGGCCATGGAGGACGCCGGCCTCGACCTGGAGTTGGTCGAGCAGCCGGTGCCCGCGGGCGACCTGGACGGGCTGGCGTTCGTGACGGCACACGTGTCGACCCCCGTCATGGCCGACGAGAGCGTGTGGTCGGCGCGCGACTTGCTCGAGATCGTCCGGCGGCGCGCCGCCGACCTGGTCAACGTCAAGCTGGCCAAGTGCGGCGGGATCGGGCCGGCCCGGCAGTTGCTGGCTGTCGCCCACGCAGCCGGGACCGGCGTCCTGCTCGGCTCGATGATGGAGACCCACGTCGGGGTGGGAGCCACCGCCAGCCTGGCCACGGTGGCCCGGTCGGCCGGCGTCGACGACCTCGACGCCGCCTGGTGGCTCGCTGCCTCGCCGGTCGAGGGCGGGCTGCGCTACGACAGCGCGCGGGTCGTACTCCCCGATGCGCCCGGGCTCGGTATCGCCGGACTCGCGTCGTGACACGCGTGGTCGCCGTGGCGACCGCGACCCTCTGGACCGCACCGGACGCCCCGCGACCGCAGGACGACGCGGCGCTCGCGGCCCCCTCGGACGTGCGCGGCTGGACGGTACTGATGAGCGACGCCGACCGGCTCGACCTGCACGGCAGGGTGGTGTCGCAGGCGCTGCTCGGTGACGAGGTGGTGGTCGACGAGGAGCGCGACGGCTGGTCGCGGGTGGCGCTTCCCGGCCAGCCCAGCTCGCAGGACCCGCGTGGCTATCCCGGCTGGCTACCCACCGCCCAGTTGGCCGACTGGGACCCGCCGGACGCCGCGGCAGTCGCCATGGTCGGTCGGTCTACCACTGCCCTACACGCGACGCCGGGTGGACCACCGACGATCCACGACGTCAGCTTCGCCACCCGGTTGCCGGTCGCCGGCTCGCCGGAAGGCGGCTGGCTCCCGGTGCGCACGCCCGGAGGCGCCGCCTGGGTCCCGGCCGCCGACGTCGACATCGATCTCGGGCACCACGCTCTGCCCGCCGCCGCCGAGTTGCTGACCACGGCCGGCCAGTTCACCGGCCTGCCGTACCTCTGGGGTGGTACCTCGGGGCTGGGGCTGGACTGCTCGGGGCTGGTCCATGTGCTCTTCCGGCGCTACGGGGTCACGGTGCCGCGGGACGCCCACGATCAGGCGGCCGCCGGACCGTCGGACGTCGAACCCGCGCAGGCCGCCCCCGGCGACTTGCTGTTCTTCGCCCGGCCCGGCCAGGAGATCCATCACGTGGGCATCTGCGCCGGTGCCGGCCGGATGCTGCACGCTCCGGAGACCGGACGCGCGGTAGCGCTGGAGCCGCTCTCGCCGCGGCGACGAGAACCCCTGGTGACGGCCCGCCGCTGGTGAGCCCGCCGGCGGTGAGTTCAGTCCTGCCCGGCGGCCATCGGCTGCTGGGCCCGGGCAGACCGGCGACCCTTGATCAGGCTGGCCGCGACCGTGGCTGCCAGGACGCCGATCACCACGGCGAGGGAGACCCAGACCGGGATCGTCAAAGCCCAGCTCACACCGGTGTGGTGCAGGGCCTCGAGCACCATTTTGACCCCGATGAAGCCGAGGATCACCGACAGGCCCAGGCTCAGGTAGGTCAGCCGGTCGAGCAGGCCGCCGAT
>QHBY01000063.1:2059-2990 GCA_003244245.1 Pseudonocardiales bacterium | reverse complement strand
ATCTAGACCAACAGGTATCTCTATCAGGATTCCTAGTGTAGTTTCTGGGTGAACAGTGTCGTCCTCGGCCACCCACGCCCTCGGTCACCATCGCTCCGAAGGAGGATCAGAGATGGCCTACGCGATGCATGCCCGACGGGCATCGTCTTCCGGCTTGGTTTGCCCGCGCCCGCGGCGGACGCAACGACCTCAAGGCTCGACAGCCTCGGCGGCGGACGTCCCTGTTGGCGCGCCTTCTCGCCTACTCCGGATTGGTAGAGGTGCCACGTGACTAAGCCCTTGAAGCAGCAGTCTCAGCCGCCAGACGCGACTACTGGGCAGGCCACGTACACCGGTTCAGTGCATCGCAAGGTTTCAGTGAAAGGCAGCAGCGGGGTAGATGCAACGGTGATCGTGATCGCGCGACAGGGAAACGTGTGGTTATCCATTACGCCAGCTTTTACTTGGGAGGCAATCATGGAACCGAGGAAGGTTGATGAGCTGATGCATACGCTTGGGTTAGCCCGGGAGGATGCGACGAGGATGACAACGGCGCGCATCGCATCTCACAGGGACGGTACCGGAGTTCGAGAAATCACAAGTGGAACTGTAACACTCGCAAGCAAAGACAAAAGAACCAAGAAGGTTCAGTCGTGATCAGGGAAGGCCGCCGCCTGTTAGCTGAACTGGCGTGGGAAACTGCATCGCTTGGTATGCGCGATTCATAGACAATAGTGCCACTACCGAACAGGTGCACTACACACAGCGGCTCATTGCGGCTGGGCAGCGACTGATCGCCCGGCGAGGCAATGGGTGCAACCATCATGGCGAGATTCTCGCCATGAGAGCGATTGTCTGCCGCGCACCGTGGCACCTGACCGGGAACCATGAGCAATATATTCCAAGAAGGGGACCTGATCTGTCATGGCCGGACTAGCCGAGATCACCCTCG
>QHBY01000063.1:0-1831 GCA_003244245.1 Pseudonocardiales bacterium | reverse complement strand
CACGCTACGGCGCAAGTCACGAAAGTCACCCCTGGGACCACTCGCGACAGCGAAAACCATGGGAATGACGACAAGCCCAAGATCTGACTCCCAGCGTGTGACACCTACGGAAAGAGGGCGCATGGTGAGCCGCTCGGCGCGCGGTGGGCGATGTCCACCCCAGACTGCCAGGTGCGCCTTATGGGACCCCAGAGCCGTACTCCAGGCCCGGTGCGGCGCCACGCTGCCCATGGCCGCGATCCAGCACAACCAGCCACCACCTGCCACCACCTGGTCCGCCGTGCGAGCGCTGCCGTATGATCTTCCTTGCAGACTTCACTGCCCGGGCGGGCTCCCATTCGTAATCGGCCCCGGGTGTGATCGTCACCGGCCGGGATCGGTACCTGGGCCCTTGTACAAGCAGCAGGCGCGCTGACTGACCTCCTAGCTTTTCCCATATCCAGGCCGGTCGATTCCACGCACTGAAAGTATATTACTTAATCCCAACCTGATCACCGGGTGTGGACGCCATCCGCGCCGCAACTGATTGCGAACTCATCGAGCATTCCACAGTGCGTTTGCGTCACCCCGCTTGAGTGTGTCGATCCGGAGCCCTAACTGGATTGCGGCTCGTTCGTTTCCGGCATCAGCCAGCAGAATGTAGGACCCGAGGGTGTGGAGGTCTCGCATCTCCCGCAGCACGGGGTAACCTGACCACGCCGTGACGTCGTAGCCATATGCTGCAGTGAATGCGTCTCGCTCAGTCTGGGATCTGCCGAACCGTGCTCCCTGATGTGTATTTACCAGGTCAAGCTCTCGCGGACCGATACCGACCTCATCCCAGTCACCCAATAGTGCCCGTTCGTCGTCCCATAGTGTATTCCCCGGGTAGGCATCTCCATGGATCCAGCCAAACCCTAAGGGGAAATCAAGTCGCTCGTACTCGCCGAGTAGCTTGGTCCGTCGACCGAGCAACCAGTTGCGATTTCCCGTCGACAGGGAAATGCTGCCCGTCACTGAGTCGCTGAAGTGCTTAAGCGGCTGATACGGGGAGAGTTCTACAGGTGGCGCCGGCAGCGCATGCAATTGCCGCAACATCACCCCGAGGTGATCGGCGGTCGGTTTCGGTCGGTCGTTCTGGGGGTAGTAGCGCCACAATGTCACGCTGTAGTTGCCCAAGTCGAGCGGCTGTTCATGGTCTGTCGGTGCGACAGCTGGGAAGCCCTGCCGCGTCAGCCACCGGGTGAGTTCCACAGCGGCCCGTGCGCGTCTGCGGTCCTCAATATCGTGGTTCAGTCGAACGACAACGCGGTCAGCCTCGAATAGATACAGAGTCGCCGCATGTTGATGGAGTGGTACCGCGGCTGAGGCATCGAGACCGGTACGCGAACACGCTTCGCTGAGAACGGCGAGTGTCTGGGTTGTCGTCATCGCGTCAACAGTAGTGAATGCGCCGCTGATTCCGCCTGGTAGTGGTCAACTTCCTGGATGATCACGCGAGCGAGCTGGGCCCGGGCGTACCGAGGTACGGCAAGCGCGCAACGCACGCGACCGATCCCGACGGCAAGCTGTTCAATGCGGTGTCCGGGGGGCAGATCGAGTACTGGCCTTAGCGCCTCGCGGGCTCCGTCGAGGTCGCCGACCACTAGTCGTGCCGTTGTCACGTCGACCCGGGCCAACGCCTCATCTCCGTACGAACGCAGCTCGACCAGGCCAGTCTCGTACATGCCGATAGCCAGTAGAGAGTTCTCTTGGGCGCGTTCAGTCTCGCCGAGCAGGGCGTAGGTGCTGCCGGCGTAGTAGTGCTGCTTGGCGACCGGGAAGGTCAGTAGGCCGCCGAACTCGTCGAGCT
>QHBY01000062.1 GCA_003244245.1 Pseudonocardiales bacterium | reverse complement strand
CCGCACGTCCCACCACAGGAAGGTTGGGTCGGGGAACGCCTCGCAGCGGATCAACAGGTCGACTGCCTCCGTGTACTCGCTGTAGTCGTCGAAACTGCGAGGAATCCCGACCCGAGGAAACGCGCCAAACAGGGGCGTGCGCGCTGACGCGAGGCCCGTGTCGCGACCCTGCCAGAACGGGGAGTTCGCGGACAGCGCAAGGAAGGTCGGCAGGTGGCCCCGCAGCCGGTTGGCGAGGTCGATCGCCGCTTCGGCCTCGGGCACGCCCACGTGCACGTGCATCGCGAACGTCGGCTCACGGCGCGCCAGCTCGCGCATCGAGCCGTGCAGGAACTCATAGCGCTCGCCCTCTGAGACGACCGTGTCCTGCCAGACCGCGCACGGGTGGATCCCAGCCGCGGCGGCGTCGAGCTCGAGTCGTGGCAGCTGCTCCGCGAGCTGGCGCCGCAGGTCGCCCAGCTCGGCGGCCGCGTCTGCGACGGAGCCGTGCACTCCGGTGGCCAGCTCGATGGCGGAGCGGTGCGTCTCGGGCGTGACGTGGTCGGCCAGCTCGGGCTCGAGCTGCGGGATCACCGTCTCGATGCGCTGAGCCAGCGACCAGTCGTGCGGATCCAGGAGCATCACCTCCTCCTCGATGCCCAGCGTGTAGGGCTCACCGGCGGTTCCGGGCTGCCAGTCGGCCCAGGCCGGACCGCCGGTCACGACGCCTGCTTCATGCCGCCCGGGCCGGGGGCTCGCTCGTTGCACGAGCCCGAGCCCGAGCGGCATCGACGAACGCCCCGAAGATGGCGGCGTGCTCCGGGTGGTCCTCGAGGCACTCGACGTGCCACTGGACCCCGAGGAGGAAGTCGCGATCGTCTGCCTGCAGCGCCTCGACGACGCCGTCGTCTGACCAGGCGATGGCGCGCAGTCCGTCTCCGAGGCGGTCGACCGCCTGGTGGTGAAAGGAGTTGACCTCGAGCTCCTCCGCCCCCACGACGGAGGCCAGCATGCTGTCTGGATCCAGCCGGACTCGGTGCGTGACCTCTTCCCCAGGCTGGTTCTGGCGATGGCGTCCGTCGCCCGTGCGGTCCGGGAGATGCTGGACGAGAGTGCCGCCCCGCGCGACGTTGAGCAGCTGGGCGCCCCGGCAGACCGCAAGAACGGGCAGGCCGCGCGCATCTGCGCGCGCGGCGAGCGCGAGCTCAAAGCGATCGAGCTCGGGCCACGTCGGGCCCAGGTGAGGGTGCGCCGACGCGCCGTAGCCGCTGGGGTGAAGGTCCGGGCCGCCGGACAGGCAGACGCCCGCGAAGCGCTCGAGCAGACCGTCGATCACCTCGAGTGGCATGGGCGGAATGACGACGGGCAGCGCACCGGCCGCCTCGATGGCCTGGAGGTAGGACAACCCCAGCGCCATCTCGGTCGCCACGGGCTCACCCTCCGGCGTCGGGGAGAACTGGCCGGCGGTGCGCATCTCCGACGTCGTGACCCCGATCAGCGGTCTCACGCCAGCACCCATGTGTCCTTTGCCCCCCCGCCTTGCGAGGAGTTCACGACCAACGCCCCCGGCGCGCGCGCGTAGCGCGTCAGCCCGCCCGGCAGCACGGAGCAGTCCGCGCCGCGGCACACCGCGAACACGCGGAGGTCGATGTGCCGGGGCTCCAGGGTCCCCGCCGACACAGTGGGATGCCGCGAGAGCTCGACGAGATCCTGGGCAATGTACCGATCTGGCTCTCGGCCCACCCGGCGCTCCAGGGAGACCAGCTCGTCTGCCTCGGCATGGGCGCACACGACGACCCCCCATCCGCCATGCCCGAAGCGCGGCTTGACGACGAGGTCGGGCAGCCGGCTGAGGGCGTGGCGGAGCACATCGGGATCTCCGAGGTCGTGGGTCTTCACCGAGGACAGTATGGGCTCCTCCTCGAGATAGAAGCGCACCATGTCCTCGACGTAGGCGTGGACGAGCTTGTCGTCGGCCACCCCGGTGCCGAAGCCGTTGACGCAGGTCAGGCGTCCATCCCGCCAGGGGCCCAGGAGCGCCTGGCTGAGCGCGGAAGGTCGGCCCTCCGGGTCGCGGAGGCGCG
>QHBY01000061.1 GCA_003244245.1 Pseudonocardiales bacterium | reverse complement strand
CGAGTTCGGCGATCCGAAGTCGGTCGGCTCGGGGCGCTCAGTGCCGATGGCCGAGCGCGTCGCGGTGGCGCTGCGGGAGTTGCGCGAGCGCTCGCTGTATCGGACCGACCGCGATCTCGTCTTCTGCCATCCCGAGTCGGGCAAGCCACTCGACCGCTCGAAGCTCGTGCGCCGCTTTAAACAGGCGCTGGACCGCGCAGGCGTGCATCAGATCACCTTCCATGAGCTGCGCCACACATTTGGGACGCGCATGGCGGCGGCAGGCGCGCCGATGCGCACTCTTCAGTACTGGATGGGGCACTCGGACTCGAAGACCACGCAGGTCTATGCGCACTACCAGCCGTCTGAGCAGGAGGCCGACGCTGTGGATCGCGCGTTCCGGCAGCCCCAGACGGCACTCTCTCGCGGCGTAGGGTAGGGCGAGGGCCATGCCACGAACTCCGGACGCGCTAATCAAACCGCAGCTGCTCGTGTGGGCACGAGAAACCCTCGGCCTGTCGGTCGAGGAAGCAGCGAAGAAGGCCAGCGTGGCCGCGGACAGACTGGCTGCATGGGAGGCTGGTGAGCAGCGTCCGACAATCGCGCAACTTCGCAAGCTTGGGGTGATCTACAAGCGTCCGCTGGCGGTCTTCTATCTCCCGGAGCCTCCGAAGGCGTTTCGTCCGCTCAGCGATTTCCGTCGCCTGCCGGAAGCCGAGGTGGGTCAGTGGTCGCCGGCGCTGAACCTGGCGATACGGAGGGCCCACTTTCAGCGTGACGTTGCTCTGGAGCTAATGCGGGTCCTCGAAGAGTCGGAGCCAGACGCTCCCAGAATCAGCGCGACTATCGACGACGTCGATCGGTTTGCCGCTGAGGCTCGAGCCCTCCTAGGGGTCGAGCTCGATGCCCAGCTGGGCTGGCGCGATCCGTATCAGGCACTCAACGGCTGGCTTCGGGGTCTCGAGAATGCGGGCCTCCTCGCACTCCAAGCCCAAAGGGTGGAGCTGGAAGAGATGCGCGGCTTTTCGATCTCGGGCCCCACGCTCCCGGTCGTCGTCCTCAACGGCGCTGACTTCCCGCGAGGTCGGATCTTCACCGCGCTTCATGAGTTCGCCCACGTGCTGCTCAACACCGCGGGCGTCTGCGACCTCCACGACACGCCGGCGGTGCGAGGGACCGACGACATCGAGATCGTCTGCAACTCAATTGCCGCTGCGATTCTGCTGCCGCGGGACACATTTGCCGGGGACCCGGCTGTACAGGCCGGGGCTCCCGATGGTAGGTGGGACGACCACCGCCTCGGCGAGCTGGCCGACCGCTACTCAGTGAGCCGTGAGGTCGTCCTCCGTCGACTCCTCGAGTTCGAGCTGACCACCTGGAACTTTGTCCAGGCGAAGCGTCGCGACTACGTGCGGGCTTACGCGGAGGCGCGAGCTCGGGCAACACCGGGCACTCCGTCCTACTACCGCGTGAAGCTCCGCGATCTCGGTCATGCCTACGTCGGGCTCGCGCTGGAGGCGTACAGCCGGGACGNNGCAACGCCTCGGATGTCTCGCAGTACCTCGAGATCAAGGTCAACAAGCTGCCCGAACTCGAGGCCGAGTTTCGTCGCGGTGCCGTGGCGGCGGTCTGAGCATTGGCCTACTGCTTCGACACGAGCGCGCTCTTGCAGTGCTGGGCGCGCTACTACCCCATGGATGTCTTCCCGGGTCTTTGGGATCGTCTCGACGCCATGATCCGGGGCGGTGAGCTGGTAGCGCCAGACGAGGTCGGGCGAGAGATCGCCAAACAGGACGACGGTCTCAACACCTGGGTAAAGGACCGCCCGGAGCTTCTCATCCCTCTCGACGACGAGATCCAGCGCGCCACGTCCGACGTGCTCGACGCTTTCCCCGAGCTGGTGAAAGAGCTCAGCGGCCGCAACCAGGCCGACCCGTTCGTCGTCGCGCTCGCGCGCGTCCGTGGGCTGACGGTCGTCACGCAGGAGAAGGGTGGCTCCCAAATGCGGCCGCGCATCCCGATGGTATGCCGGCAGGTTGACGTGGAATGCATGGACGTCGTGTCCTTCATCCGCGATCGCGGCTGGACTTTCTAGCGCACGCTCCGACTCGGCCGTCGAAGAAGCGAGGAAGCAGCACTCCGAGGTCCATCCAGCCTGGCGGGACGCCCCGACACCGCGCGATCGACGCGCTGCTTGCGATCGACTGAAGCTTCTGCTGAGCTCCAGCCGCACGATGCTGGCAGCATCAACCACGTATCCGATGTGGAAGTTCTATCCGTCGCGATCGCCCGCGCCGGCCTGGGTGCCCCAAGTCGTGGCTACATTTACGACGGCCGGAAATCAGCTTGATTCGCGATCGAACCACGGCGTGACGAGCGACGCCGCGCTGGCGGTCCTCCGACCGGCTCTCGTGTCACTTGGCTT
>QHBY01000060.1 GCA_003244245.1 Pseudonocardiales bacterium | reverse complement strand
ACACCAAAGTCGCCACGCAGGGCCGCACGCGCGTCGGGTCGAACATCGTGGGCTGGGAGTGGGATGGCATCCCGGGCGGCCAGGGGCCGTACGTGGAAGCGGCGCGGGTTCAGCCGGGCGGGGCCAAGCGACTCAGCGAGACCGATCCCCGCACAGCGCCGTCGGACACGGGCAACCGGGATCTCTCCTACATCCAGGACTACGGACGACTGCGTTCGGCCACGCCGCCCGCCGGGCAGGGCCCCACCCACGCGATCACTTACCGCGCGGCCAGCGGAGCACTGGTGTTCGCGGCCGGAACGATGCAGTGGGCCTTCGGTCTCGGACCGCACTACATGGATCGCCTCTACCGGCCGGGCACCCAGATCCGCACGACCTACGCCGACCCGGTCAAGGACGACTCGGACTCCGACATCCAGCAGGCGACCTACAACCTCCTCTCCGACACCGGCGTCCAACCCACGACGCCGGAGGGCATCATCCTCGACGGGTCGACCACACCCGCGCCCTCGCCGACGCCGACGCCGACCCCTACGCCGATCCCAACGCCAACGCTGATCCCAGCGCCTCGTCGGAAGAGCAGGAAGCCGAAGATCGCCACCGGCACCCGCAGGCTGAGCTCGCGGAGCGCGGTGCCCGTCGCCATCACCAGCCCGGGAGACGTGGTCAACGGCTGGAAAGGCACGCTGCGACTCGAGAGCGCGAAGGCGTTCCAGGTCACCGCGCACAAGCGGCGCCGTCGCCTGGCATTAGGCCGCAAGGGCTTCGACGTGCGGGCCGCGCGGACCATGGTGGTCGAAGTGAAGATCTCGAAGTCCAACAGGCATCTCCTCACCCGCCTCGGCCATCTCGACGTCACCGCCACCGCCGTCGCCAAGGACGGCAACGGCGACGGCGTGACCGTATCGGCGACCTTCCGCCTCCGGCCCCCCGCCCGCCGGCGCCGGAAGAGCCGCCGCTAGCGTCCAACCCTCCCCCTTTGCAGTGCGCGCTGTGCGCCATCGACCCCTCACGGGCGACCGCGCCGTGCTCGCCGGTCTTGGGCTCGCGCTCGGGCTGATCACCGCCACGACGTGGCGCAAATGGGGATGGCCGACCTTCGACGGCGGCTATGACCCGACCGTGGCCGACGTGCTGGCGCACGGCGGCAAGCTCTACGACGACGTGCGCTACTTCTACGGGCCCGCCGGGGTCTACTCTCTGGCGCTCGCCTTCAAGGTGCTCGGGACGAGCCTCAGCGTCGCGTTCGTGTTCGGCTACGTCCAGGCACTGGCCATCCTGGGCGGATTCTACGTCCTGGCGCGCCAGTGGCTGGCACCGCTGGCCGCCGGGCTGGCAACGCTGGTGCTGCTCGTCATCGCCTTTTCAGGCACGTTCTTCGACTTCGTACTGCCCCACACCGACGCCGCGACCTTCGGCGCTCTCTTCCTCATATTGCAGGTCCTCGCGCTGGCCCGGGGCCGACTCCTCCTCGGAGGTGTGGCGCTTGGCATCCTCCTTCTCACCAGGCCAGAGTACTGGCCCGTTGGAGCCGCGGCCGTGGCCGGAGCCGCGCTGGGACGCGCGCGCGACGACGGCTGGAGGGCGGGTGCCCGGCTGCTCATCCCCACGGTTGCGCCCGCCCTCGTAATTGCCGCGGCAACCGTCGTCTACTTCGCCTCTCCCCGCGGGCTCAACGACCTGCTCTTCGAGCAGATCGTGCCGCTGGACTTCATCCGCGCCGTGGGGGGGCGTCTCCAGGGTGGGTGGGCTCCCTTTGACGTAGAGAGCCTCGTGGCCACTATTGCCCGGGCCATCGTGCTCGGTGCGCTGGTGGTGGGTGCGCTGGCCAGCGCGGCGGGCGTGGCGCGACATCGCGGCCCACGGCGCGCGCTCGCGCTGTGGCCCCTGGCCTGCGCGCTTGTCGCGCTCGCCCTGGTCGGCGCCGCGTGGCACGTGCTCGGCATCTTCCCCGGTACGCGCCGGCTGCTCGAGGACGAGATCGCGAGACTGCTCATCGCGATGTCCTGGCTGCCCGTCGTGGCGGTGCTCGCAGCGCTCCTTGCCGCCAGGCGCGCGCTGGGCCGGGCTCCGCCGCTGGGCCCCAGTTGGACGGCCGACCTCACCCTCGCGGCTGCATCCGCGGCTTGCGGCCTGCGGGCCTACAACCGCTTTGACTTCGACTCCTACGCACCGTACTTCGCCGCGCTGCCCGTGTTGGTCACCGCGGTCCTCCTCGAGCAGACGGGCATGCGCTGGCCATCGGCGCGGCTCGCGGCTCGCGGAGTCCTTGTCGTGATGGCAGTCGCGCTGGCGCTGCACGCGTACGCCGGTCCCTACCGCCACGACACGCAGAACGTCGAGACGCCCCGCGGATCCTTCATGGCCTACCGCGAGGGAGGGCAGGCCATTCAGGGCACCGTCGACTACCTGCGGGCACACGCCCCATCGCGGGCCCCGATCGCCGTGTTCCCCGACAGCCCGGGGCTGCACTTCCTCTCCGATCATCCTCCGGCTCTTCGCGACGTGACGTTCCTCCCGGCGACGCTTGACTCCACCGCCGACGAGCGCGCCGCGATCCGCCAGCTCGAGCACACTCGGCCACCCCTGATCGTCGTCGGTGCGCAGCGCACCCAGCAGTACGGTCAGAGCCAGGTCGGCGTGGACTACGACCGCGTTCTCTTCGGCTACCTGAACGC
>QHBY01000059.1:18631-21404 GCA_003244245.1 Pseudonocardiales bacterium | reverse complement strand
GCAGATGTGCGGAACGTCAGCACGGCCGCGCCGATCGCGTGAAGTAACCGTCGTGACTCACGGTAGTGCGGGCCGACCGGGCACCGGTGACGTCGACGATCGTGACCACCGCGTGCGGGACGGCCAACCGTCGCGGGTGACCACCATGCCAGTCAACACACCACCGAGCTCAGCGGCGGCCATGTTGGTCACCCTCCCGTTGCATGCGGCTGTCAACGGCGCCATTGCCCGTCGCGACGTCCGCCGACGTGGGGTGACCCAGCGTGATCACCGCCTCGGTCGAAGCGCCCAGTCCGACCTGCACGTCGGTGGCCACCGGCGGGTAACCGCTGGCGATGATGGTGTACTCCCCGGCCTGCAAGTCGTCGAAAATTAACTCGCCGCCGGTGTCGGTGATGGCCGAGCCGATCACGTGGCCGTCGGCGTCGAGCAGCGTGGTCAGCGCCCGGGCACCGGCGCGCCGGCCGTTGCGGTGCGCACACTGCCCACCAGCGCAGCCCGGGCCACCACCGCGAGGTCGTGGGTGACCTCCCCATAGCCGGGTAGGTCCACTGTATGCGCCACTGGATGAACAGCGGTGGCCGCCACGGTGAGCGTGTACAGACCCTGAGCGAGGCCGACGAAGCTGAATCGACCGTCGGGTCCTGTGCTGGTGGCGACAACGACGTCGCCGCGGATGTCGAGGAAGGTGGCCACCGCACCTGCGATGAGCTGCCCGGCCCCCGCTGCGTACACCGTGTGCCCGACAGGCTCGCGCCAGTTCCGGAGAGCATGAAGTCATGTCGCACCGGCACATCGGCCACCGCGACAAGCGCTATACCGGGCTGGCGTGCCGTCGAGGCGCAGGCACCCCGCCCTGTTCGGCCGCGAGCGCTTGGATGCCGGATTGGGTGCGCAACGGGACCTCCTCCAGGAAAAGCAACAACACAAAAGCGATGAACATGACTCCGGCGGCGACGAGAAATACCTCATCCATCGCATTGGAGAAGCCCACCAGGAACGGCCGGGCCAGGCGTGGGTCGATGTGTTGCAGAAACGAGGAGTTCTGCAGCACCCCACCGGCAGTGCCGGACCCACTGACTCCGCCGGCTCGGACCGTATGCAGAACAGTGGCGTTGGCGGGATTGTTGCGGACGGCGGGGTCGGCGAGCACGGACTGGAATCCTGGCGTGGGGACGATGGTGCGGAACGCGTCGGCAATCCTGGCGCCGACTGTGGAGAACAGGATCGACAGGAAGACCGCGACGCCCAGGGTGCCGCCCATCTGCCGGAAGAACGTCGCCGACGCGGTGGCCACCCCCATGTCCCGGGCCGGCACCGCGTTCTGCGCCGCCATGATCAGGGTCTGCAGACAGCCGCCCAGTCCGAGACCGAACAGCGCCATGTAGATCTCCACCTCCAGCAGCGAGGTGTCGACGTCCAGACGGAGGTAGAGCAGCAGCAGCGCAGCGGTCATCAACGCGGTACCCAAGACGGGGAAGATCTTGTACCGACCGGTGCGGGAGGTCAGCTGCCCGGATCCCAATGAAGCGGCCATGATCCCACCCATCAGGGGCAGCAACCGCAGACCGGCCTCGGTGGGAGAGACTCCTTTGACGATCTGGAGGTACTGAGGGATGAGGATGAGGCCGCCGAACATTCCCGTGCCGATGATCAGACCAGCGGCCGACGTCACGCTGAACACGCCGTTGCGGAACAGCCGCAGCGGTAACAACGCCTCATCACCGATCTTTCGCTCGGCGATGACGAACGCACTGAGACCGGCCGCGGCGATCACGTAGCAGCCGACCGCTGGAGCCGAAGCCCAACCCCAGTCCCGGCCTTGCTCTGCCACCACCAGAACGGGTATGACCCCGACCGTCAGTGCCAGCGCGCCCGGCCAGTCAATGCGGTGCTCGCGAGGCGTGTGCGGGATGTTGAGCACTTTGTAGACTACGACCAGCGCGGCCGCGGCGATCGGGACGTTGAGCAGGAACACCCACCGCCAGCCGGCGAACCCCATGATCGACGCGGCCCCGGCGAACGCACCGCCCGCCAGCGGACCGACGACGCTCGCGGCGCCGAACACCGCCAGGAAGTAACCTTGGTAGCGGGCCCGCTCTCGCGGCGGCACAATGTCACCGATGATCGCGAACGCCAGCGACATCAACCCACCGGCACCGAGCCCCTGCACGGCGCGGAACACCGCCAACTGGTACATCGACATGGAGAACGTGCACAACACCGACCCGATGATGAAGATCGAGATAGCCGTGAGGAAGAACGGCTTGCGCCCGTAAAGATCAGATAGCTTCCCGTACAACGGGGTGGAAATCGTCGCGGTGATCAAGTAGGCGGTGGTCGCCCAGGCTTGCAGATTCAACCCGTGCAGGTCATCTGCGATGGTACGGATGGCCGTGGACACGATCGTCTGGTCCAGCGCGGCCAGCAAGACCCCCAGCATTAGGCCGAGAAGGATCGTCACAATCTGCCGATGAGTGAAGCTTCCAGGCGCGGGACCCGGCGAACTGCGGTGCTGCGGTGCCGCCGGAGTGGTGGTCATGAACAGCACCCTTCCTCTTTGACCAGCCCGGCATGCTCCGCCGCGACGACCACGTCGGGCTCCTTTGGCCTCACTATTGACTGCAGCATACAACTACTTGCAGCCAGCATGCTCTCTGGTGGGCCGGTCCGCAACCGAGATGCCAGCGACATCTTTCCCCGAGCCTCCCTCTCAGGGGAACGTGATCTACGCGCTGACCGTCGTAGTTCTAGGGATCCTTGGTCCCTAGCA
>QHBY01000059.1:0-18486 GCA_003244245.1 Pseudonocardiales bacterium | reverse complement strand
GGTCCGAGGCGCAGCCTCACTAGACATGGCCGACGGCATGGCCGGATAACCCGGTCGGATAGCCCGGTCGGCGCATAGACAGCCGCGCGTCCGACTGGTTCTTCCCGGTCCGACATATTCTCGGCGCTGAACTGCTCAAGGCCGGACAGGGTAGCGAGGCAGAAGCAGTTTACCGTAAGGATCTCGCGCTCCACCCTCACAACGGCTGGGCACTGTACGCGCTGACCCAGGCACTGAAGGGGCAGAACAAAAACTCCGAAGCGGAGAGCGTGGGGACACAATTCCAGCAAGCTTGGAACAGAGCTGACCTAGCGCTGCCGACATCAGCATACTGCGACTAAGCCCCGAATGCTCAGGGAGCCCTCAGCTCGCGGGCTTGCATCGGGTGTCCCCCGTCGGCAGCTTGAGGTCGGTGAGATAGCCGATCCCGGCCTGGTCGACACAACTATTGCCCTGCAGGAAGGCGGTGTGTTGGGTGCCTTCGTAGGTCAGCAGGCGCGCGTCGAGGTCGCGGGCCAGGTTCACTCCGGCCTGGTAGGGCGTGGCCGGATCCTGGGTTGTGGAGATCACCATGACGGTCGGCAGCCCGGGAGTACGGGGAGTGTGCGGTCCCCCGGTGGGCGGCACGGGCCAGAATGCGCAGTTGTCAAGGGCGGGCGAAGGTGGTTGCCCGGTGTCAAGGAATGGAGCAACCTTCCGGTATTGGGCGTCGACATCGCGGGCCACGTTCGGGTCTTTAATAGGCGGATTGTCGACGCAATTGACCGCCTGGAAAACATCCATCTCGGTCGAGTAGGTGCCATCTTTTCCGCGTCCGTAATAGACGTCGGCGAGACGCATCAGGACACTCCCTTGGCCCTGGGTGAGCTCGACTAGACCCCGGTTCAACGTTGGCCACAGATCGGACAGGTACAGCGCTTGAACGGTGCCGATCGTGGCGTCGCTGTAAGAAAGCTTGCGCCCGTCAGGCACACCGATCGGTTCCTTGATCAGAGGACGAACCAGGGCTTGGAACTTGCTCACAGCCTGATTCTTGTCCTGCCCCAAACCACAATCAGGACGAGCCGAACACCACGACGCGAACGCATCGAAGGCCGTCTGGAACCCTCGACCCTGGCCGATAAGCTCAGAAATCTGATCCTGCGCTGGATCGAGAGCACCGTCGAGGATCATTGCGCGAACATTCTTGGGGAACGCTTCAGCGTAGCTGGTGCCGATCCGAGTACCGTAGGAATAACCGAGGTAGGTCAGCTTCTCATCCCCGAGGGCTGACCGCATGACGTCCATGTCGCGGACGACATCGCGGGTACCGACGTTTTGCAGGACCTTTTTTCCGGTGTCGTTGACAGTCTCGGGCGTGCCCCCGTTTGCAAGTACGGCTTGCCCGGTGCGGCTGACGCAGCCGGCGTCGTCGGCCTTTTCCTGGTTCTCCGTCTGCGCTACCCCTGCCGGCGAACTATCGACGTTGAGGTTCATCAGGCGCTCGGCATCACGTTGCGCCGGAGTCCGGCAGACGACCTGCGGTTTGCTGGAGCCGACACCGCGTGGATCGAAGCCCACGAAGTCAAAACGTTGTCCCACGTCATTGTTCACGATCTGGTCGGCGAGGCTGGCCGCGGTGCTCATGCCAGACCCCCCAGGACCACCAGGGTTGATCACCAGGGAGCCGATGCGGTGCGCTGGGTCCGACGCGGGTCGGCGCAGGAGACCGACCTTGATCACGCGGCCCTTCGGGTCGGTGTAGTCCAGCGGCACGTTGAGGTAGGCGCACTGCAGGGCTGGGTCAGCGTAGGCCTTCTTGTCGCTGGGGGTGGTGGCGAATGCGGAACATCCACCCCAGGACAGGCTCTGCCCGTAGAACTGCTCCAACCCCGTGGGGACCGCGCCGACGGGACCGTGCTGCGCAGTGGTGCCCGTGGCGGCTGAGCACCCCAGCGCTAAGGCCGCTACCGCCGCGAGCACCGGCCCAACGGACAGCCCAGGCGCACGTTTCATCCCAGCTCCCCTATCCCGTTACTTGTGACCCAAGTAATGATTGCTCAGCAATGATCACTGCCTGCAACTGGGCACCTTCACGGCGTGAGCTTACCCATGGCCACTGCCGAACGCGTTCAGCAGGCTGTCCTTGATTTCCGGTCGGCCGGCGGCCACGAGGGTGAACGTCGCCTCCCGGACCAGCCGCTGGGCATGCTGGCCCGCCAGGATCCCCGAGCTGCCCACTGCTACGACGAGCGCGCCGGCCGCGCGGTAGGCCAGCTCAGACGCGGCAGCTCGGGCCGCCGGCAACGTCTCCGGGTCACCGAGCCCGGCATCGAGCCGGTTGCGGATCACGCCCTGCTCAGCCTGCAGAAGTTCCGCGACCTGGGGTCGCCCGACCTCGCCGATCAGCCGGATGCACCGCCCGGCGACGCCCATCGCGAGGCAGCCGCTGCGCCGTGAGCTCATCACCTGGTTGGCGAGGAAGTCGCGGTGCGAGACCTCGGCGGTGACCTTCTCAGCAGGGAGCAAATAGTCCGCAAACCGGAGCCTGACGGTGTTGCTGCCTTGGGCCGCGATCATGTGCAGCTCCTCGACGGTGATGCCCGCGCCGGCCTGCGCATCGACCAGCCCGGTGACGATGGTGCCGGTGGACTGCCCCGCCCGCAGCGCCGTGTTGCGCGCCGAGATCTGCAGCACGTCGACGATGCCCCACCCGGTGACGAGTGGAGACTCGCCGCTCAACCGCCAACCACCGTCGGTGGCCGTCGCCCACAGCCGCGGAGGCTGCGGGATTGCGCCGGCGAAGGACACTCCCCCGCGCAGCTCACCCCGAAGCGCCGCATCGAGGTACTTCTCCCGCAAGTCTGCGTTCGCCGTGCCGGTGAGGCCTCGCACCACGCTGTGGTGCTGGATCCAGGTGAAAGTGGTGGTGAGGCACGCGCCCGACAGCGTCTCGAGAATGCTGACGAAGGACGGGAAGTCGACCTCGATGCCGCTGCGCTCAGGGTCGCCCGCCAGGCCGTAGAAACCTTGTTCGGCGAGCAGGTCGAAATGGCTACGGGGAATGGCTCCTTGAGCGTCGACCTCAAGGGCCGCTGGAAACAGCACTTCCTCCGCGATCGTGTGAGCCCGCTCCACCATGCTAGGCACCCGAACAACGCTACCCTTGCCCGCGTCCTAGCATCGGTGCGTGGCAACTGACGCAGCGCGGCTGCTGGCCCATACTCACCGCCCACCTGCTGAGCTCACCCGGCGCGACGTGGCCCGCCTGATGCTCAACGTGCCTTCGAAGGACGCACTGGCTGCGATGCCGGCCTTGCGTCGTGAGCTGCTCGCGGCCGGAAATCCATTCTCGGCCGGCTTCTGGGAATCCGCCGAGTCCCTCCTGCGACGGATCGCCGAAGGCGCAGCCACAGTCGGTGAGGTACACCGCTGGCTCGAGGCGACCGGGACCGAACCGACCGCGATCATGGGCCTGTATGTGTGGGATGTGGAGTCCGCACGCACGCCGCTCGGCCGAGAGTTGCATGACCTGCTCGTCGCGCACCTTGAGGGATACCTCAGCGCCGGCGACATCGACCCCGAACGGTTACTCGCGGACGATCCGACAGCCCGGCAGGAGTACCTGAGCCTGCAGGAACGCTGGATGACCTCGCCGTTACCCGACGGCCGGGTGCCCATGCACGAGTTGCTCGACGAGGAGGATGAGGATGACGACTTCCTCGCCGAGTGGGAGGCTGCCGAGCAGGCAGCCGCCAACGAGCTCCGAGACGTCCTTGCCGACGTAGGCGAACGCCCACGGCCGGACCCGGAGCTACATGCTGCGTGCCGGAACCTGCGCACCGCGTTGCGGGATGGGTCGTGGCCGGTGGAGATTCTCCGCGCCGGCAGTGGTGTGGATCCGAACAACCTGGACTCCGACGACCAGCGGCTGTGGCTACGGTTGGCCGAGGGCGTGGTCAACCCGATGTACGATCCCTCGGCTGGCACTTCGGTCGACGAGATCGCCACGATCGCTCTCGACCACGAAGACTGGCTGGCAGCGGTGGCGGCGCTAGCGCGCGGCGGACCCGCAACTCCGGCCTCCGCCACGAACCTCGCGCGGTTTCTCGAGGACGCGGACGACGATGACGACATCCGCGTGCTGGCCGGGTGGTTCATCACCGTGGTGGAGCAGTGGCGGGTCCTTGGCGCCCTCGACGAGCATGAGCGGCTCACCCCGCTGGGCTGGTGGGGCATCCCCGAGGCGCTGCTGCAGGCGTGGTCGGGCGACACCGTGGTGTGAGGCGGCTCAATACCGCCAGCGGTGCGCGGCCACGACATCATCCAGCGGTCGGTCGGCGGCCCAGGCGGCGTCGGACCGGCGCACCGCGAGGAAAGCGCCGAGCAGTTGCTCTCCGAGCATCGCGGTGAGCCGCTTGGAGCCGCTGAGCGCCTCCTCCTGCTCGGCGGGTGTGGTCGGCAGCCGGGTGAGACCACGGGCCGTACGGTCCTGCTCACTCCACCCGCCCGGATCAGCCTGAATCGGCTCGCCGGGGTCGGCGCCGTCGCGCAGTCCCGCCACACCGGACGCGATCACCGCGGCCAGCGCGAGGTACGGGTTGGCTGACGCATCGGAAACCTTGAGCTCGACGTTGGCGTGGTCGGCGCCGAGCAGCTGCGAGCCGAGGACGTAGCGCAGCGGCGCCTCGCGGTTCTCCGCCCCCCAGAACTGGTAGGCGCCGGCGAAGTACCCGGGCCGAAGCCGAGCCAGTGACGGCACGCTCGGCGCGGTGATCGCGGCCAGTGCGGGAAGGTCGCGAAGCAATCCACCCAGCCAGCCGGCACCGCCGGGGCCAGGACGGTCGGGCGCAGCGTCACTGCTGGCCAGCAGATTGCGTTCGCCCCGCCACACCGAGGTGTGCAGGTGCCAGCCGTTGCCCACGCCCGCGGCCGTGAACAGCGGCGCGAAACAGGCCCGTAGACCATGTGACCTGGCCGCGGCGTGGATCGTCTGGCGGGCCAGAAGCTGCCGATCCGCGGCGGTGATCGGGTCGGATGCTTCGATGCTGAGTTCCATTTGAGCCGGCCCGTACTCGGCGTGCAGTTGGTTGACCGGCACGCCGTTGTCCGCCAGGTCGGCCAGCAGGTCAGCAACGAACTCGTCCACCGCCAGCAGGGCGTGCGGGCTGTAAGCCGGGGCCTGGTAGGCCAGCCGAGGTTCCCCGTCGAGATCGCCGGGGTCACCGGCTTGGGTGAGGACGAACTCCAGCTCGTAGCCGGCTTTGATCTCCAGCCCCTCCGCGGCGGCCGCCTCGACCTGGGCTTCGAGCACTCCACGCTGGTCGTATGGCCACGGCGAGCCGTCCACTGCGATCTGGCGCCCCGGAGCCCACGCCAGCGCAGGCTGCCCGGCGAGCCGGGTGAGCCCACGCAGGTCCGGCACCAACCGGACGTCGCCGGATGGGGTGGCCAGACCCTGATGGGCGAAGGTGATCCCGTCGTGGGAGTCGAACACCGCGAACAGCGGGGTGACCCCGACGCCGCGCGTGGCCACCTGCGGCAGCGACGCGATCGGCACTGTCCTGGAGCGCGGTATCCCGTTGTTGTCCGCCCACGCGATGGTCACCCCGACGACGCCGTAAGCCGCCAGGTCCGCGGCCAACGCCCGCGCATCGACCATGCCCGTCCTCCCACCCGCTGGCCCAGCTAAACCATGCCTGTGGCCAGGCTAGCGTGCAGTCAACCCTGCTGATCTGACCCGGTGAAACGGCACCACCGCAAGCGCGACGCCGAGGTACATCGAGCAGCCGCCGGCCACGAAAGCAGCGGGGCAGGAACATTGCGATGCCGTACCCGGTTGGACGGAGTGTCCATCATCCGATCCTGACTCAACACTTGCGTGCGAGCGCGCGGGGTGCGGTACTAGCTCCAGACACACGATGGTCACCTCGGGAACACAGCGTGGACCATGTTCGTCTGCAACAGTGGGACCGTGGGATCCGATGTCAGAGTTGACGGGTTTGACCCGGCCTGGTCGCAAAGATCAGGCACGACGGAGGGAGAAGCCATGACCAGCACGCTTACCCGCCCTGAGTTGACTGCTTCCGACCGTTGCGACCGGTGCAGCGCCGCCGCCCGCGTCCGAGCAGTGCTGCCCTCAGGTGGAGAACTGCTGTTCTGCAACCACCACGCCCGCGAGCACTCGTCGAAGTTGAAGGAGATCGCGGCCGACATCCAGGCCAGCGAGGCCTAGCTAAGGGATAGCTTGGTTGCATGAGCGCCCGAGATCTCGCTACCCGGAGCTGCAAGGACTGCGCCCCTGGCTCTGTACGACTCATGGAATCCCAGGCGGCCGAGCTGCACCTGCAGATCGATGCCGCCTGGGAGCGTGACGCTGATCGAGTGATCCGCCGGGTCTTCACGTTCTCGAACTTCCGAGAGCCGTTCGCCCTGGCTACCCAGATCGCCCTGCTGGCGGAGTCTCAGGGCCACCACCCCGACTTGGAGGTGAGCTGGGGCAAGCTCGCGGTGACCCTCACAACGCACCACGCCGGCGGTCTGACCGAAAGCGACTTCATCATGGCCGCCAAGATCGACGGTTTCGCTCCGGCATAGCTGCCGGCGCCGTTGCTGCTACCGAGAGCGCAGGTAGGCGATGCGTTTCTCGAGATCCTCGGTGGTGGCCATCGCGGTCGGAGGGCCGCCGCATGCGGTACGAACCTCTTGGTGGATCGCCCCATGTGGCCGGTCGGACCGGTGGTGGGCCATCGCGACGAGGGTGTTGAGTTCCCGGCGCAGCTCGGTGAGTCGTTGGCGCACTGTCGGCGACTGGGCCTGTACCGGCGGCCCAGCCGGACGCTCGCCGGAGCGCTCCGTCGCCCGGCCTAGCTGCTGTTGCTGGCGCTGCCGCAGCAGCGCCCTCATCTGGTCGGGTTCCAGCAGCCCGGGCAGGCCGAGGTAGTCCTGCTCGTCCTCGGTGGTGGCGAAGGCGGCCGTGCCGAAAGACGCCCCGTCGTAGATCACCTGGTCCAGCTCGGCGTCGGCACCCAACGCGGTGAACGCCCGCTCCTGCTCGCCGGGTTCGTCGCGCTGCGCGTTGGCCTGCGCGAGCACGGCGTCGTCCCAGCCCTCCTCGGCCCGGTGCGGCGCACCGAGCACGTGATCGCGCTGTTTCTCGAGTTCGCTGGCCAGCCCCAATAGCACCGGCACGCTGGGCAGGAACACCGTCGCGGTCTCGCCGGGTCGCCGACATCTGACGAACCGGCCCACAGCCTGGGCGAAATACAGCGGGGTGGCCGCCGATGTCGCGTACACGCCGACCGCGAGTCGGGGCACATCGACACCCTCGGACACCATCCGGACCGCGACCAGCCAGCGCTCGTCGGAGTCGGCGAAGGCCGCGATCCGGCGGGTGGCGGCGGGGTCATCGGACAGTACCAGCACCGGCTCCCGACCCATGATCGTTCCCAGGATCTCAGCGTAGGCCCGGGCGGTGGTGTGGTCGGTGGCTATCACCAGTCCAGCCGCGTCGGGCAACGCGCCGGCGCGTAGCTGGGTCAGCCGGGTGTCCGCGGCGCTGAGCACCGCAGGCATCCACTCTCCCGCCGGATCCAACGCGGTGCGCCAGGCCCGAGCGGTGTGCTCAGCGGTGAGCGGCTCCCCCAGCCGCGCCGAGTACTCCTCCCCCGCGCTGGTCCGCCAGCGGGCCTCCCCGGAGTAGGCGAGGAACATCACCGGCCGCACCACCCCGTCGGCCAGCGCCTCGGCGTACCCGTAGAAGTGGTCCGCGGCGGAGCGCAGCGCCCCGGCGCTGTCGGGTTCATAGCTGATGAACGGGATCGGAGTGTCGTCGCTGCGGAATGGGGTCCCAGTCAGGGCAAGCCGGCGTACCGCCGGGGTGAACGCCTCCCGCACCCCCTCACCCCAGCTCTTGGCGTCCCCGCCGTGGTGGATCTCATCGAGCACCACCAGAGTGCGGCGTCCCTCGGTGCGCACGCGATGCAGCGTCGGGTGCGCCGCGACCTGGGCATAGGTGACCGCGACACCGTGATAGTCGCGAGAGGTGGCGCCTACCGAGTTGCGGAAATCGGGGTCCAGGGCCAAACCCACCTCGGCGGCCGCTGCCGCCCACTGATGCTTGAGGTGCTCGGTGGGGGTGACCACGGTCACCGCGTGCACGGTCCGGTCGGCCAGCAGCTCGGCTGCCACCCGCAAGGCGAAGGTCGTCTTGCCGGCGCCTGGCGTGGCCACCGCGAGGAAGTCCTGTGGCGCAGTGGCCAGGTACCGGGCCAGCGCTCTGCGCTGCCAGGCGCGCAGCGGCCGGCGCGACGCTTCGGTAACGGTGGCGGTCTCAGCGGGGCGGGGCACGGGGGGGCACGCACTCCTCTACTCACGGGTTGGGGCAGCTACTCACGGGTTGGGGCAGCCGCACGCTACCTGGCTCGGCGGGTCATGCTGTGCGCACTCCAGCGAATGGACCATCCTGGGAGGCGACATGGATGCTCCCGTCGAATCCACCGCTGAGCCTCCCGCCAGCGCCGCCGGCCACGCCGCCGCCGAGCCCGCCACGGGTGAGCGAGCCCGGCGCTCCCCGCTGCGCCTGATTTCCCGGACCGCAGCCAAGGCCTGGGAGGACAGCTTCATCTCGATGTCAGCCCAGGCAGCGTTCTGGATGACGCTGTCGCTGCCGCCCCTGTTGCTGGGGTTGCTGGGCAGCCTCGGGTTCGTCACCAGTTGGTTCGGCCCGGGCACTGTTGAGGCAGCGCAGCGGGAGATCGTGAGGTTGGCACCCACGGTCTTCAGCGCCGATGTGGTCAACGAGATCATCCGCCCGACGGTGTCCGACATCCTCACCCAGGGGCACAGCTCGATCGTTTCAGTCGGGTTCGTCATCTCGCTGTGGGCCGGTTCCTCGGCGCTGGCGTCTCTGGTGGACTCGATCACCGCCGCTTACCATCAGCACACCGTGCGCCACCCGGTGTGGCAACGGATCTTCGCCCTGCTGCTCTACGCGGTGGCGTTGATCGGATCAGTGTTGGTGCTGCCGCTGACCGCGCTGGGCCCTGACCTCGTACCCGACCTGTTCCCGGCGGCAGTCCGACCCACGGTGGCCCTGCTGGTCGGCGTCTTCTACTACCCCGGGCTCGGCGTCCTGTTGATGGTTGGATTAGCCACGCTCTACAAAGTGGTGCTACCCAACAAGCTGCCGTGGCACCGCGGTCTTCCGGGTGCCCTGCTGGCGATGGCGGTATTCCTGGTCACCAGCACCGGGCTGCGGCTCTACATCGCGTGGGTGTCTGGCACCGGGTACACCTACGGAGCGCTTGCCACTCCCATCGCTTACCTGCTGTTCTCGTTCTTCATCGCGATGGCGATCCTGCTCGGCGCGGAGTTCAACAGCGCTATCGAGGAGATCTGGCCGGCGCACCCGACCCGACGCGATCGCCGGCGTGGGCGGCGGCGGACGATGGCTCGCATCGCGGCACGCGCCTCTGACAACGACCGACCCGACTCCACCGTCGCCGGCAGCGACCAGGCGAACCGCTTGGCCCAGGCACGCGAATCCTCCTGAGCGGGTTGTGCGCATCCGCGTCCCAGCGGCCACCCCGGGCGAACGACGGAGTAGGAGTGCCTGTGTCCTTCGACATCGTGAACTACAGCACCACTGCCCGCCGGGTGGTGGACGACGACGTCGACTACTCCGCCTTCCAGCGCACACCGCTACCCGAAGCCGCCCTGCGGGCGGTGCAGTACATGTCCGACGTGGAGAGCCACACCATCTGCTACCTGCGGGACTTGCTGGTCACCCCGTCGCACCAGGACCCGGAGATCACGACGTTTCTCACCATGTGGGTCTATGAGGAGTTCTGGCACGGCGAGGCGCTGGACAAGGTGCTTGCCGCGCATGGTCGGAGGGTGGGCCCCGATCGGATCCGCCGCATCCGGTTGGCCCAGGGCCGCAGTGATCGGTTGTCTCCGATCTACCAGGCGGTGGCCGCTAATCTGATCGGTGACGACTTCATCGCCGTGCACATGACCTTCGGTGTGATCAACGAATGGTCCACCTACGCGGGCTATGGCCGGTTGCTGGCCCAGACCGACCATCCTGAGCTGACCAAGCTTGTCGCGCGCATACAGCGCCAGGAGACCCGGCACGTGGCGTTCTACGCCAGCCAGGCGCGGGAGCGGTTGGTGCGATCGCGCGCCGCCCGGCTGCTGACCCGGCTCATCCTGAGAATGGCCTGGACGCCGGTAGGGTCAGGAATCATGCCCGCCGCGGAGACAAAGTTTCTGTTGCGCTACCTGATGGGCGGCGCCGAGGGCGCCCGGATGATCCGGCAGATCGACGAGAAGATTGACCGGCTGCCCGGCTTGGCGGGCATGCACCTGGTTAGCCGCGCCGCTGCCGGCTACGGGGTGGGACCCGACGCCGTCAGCCGCGCCACCGGTCCGGTCCAGCGAGCCGGATCCATGCTGTGGTCCCTGCTGCGCTCTCCGTCGATCAGCCGCTGAGTGACCCCGAGTGGTAACGCGCCAGATCGCCCTTCCCACCGAGCCCCGCTTCCACGACTCGGGCCAGCAGCGCCTCCCGCACCGGGAGCGAAACGCCGTCCAGCGCGTCCTGATCAAGCTCTACCCGGAATCCGGCGCTACCCAGCAACCGGACCCGCAGATCGCGAACCGCAACATGGCGCTCGGCGAGATACTGGCGCCCGGCCAGCTCAGCTCGCTCGACCAACGCCAGCCGATCAACGGTCACCGGCACCCCGACGGCGATCCGGGAGGCCAGGCACGGCGTGCTCGGCTTGTCGCGCACCGTCAGGTTCCAGTGCGTCGCCAGCAAGCGCACGACCTCCTTGGTAGCGCCCACCTCCGCGAGGGGCTCGCACACCCCGAGCTCAGCAGCCGCCTGCAGGCCCGGACGGTGCGAGGCACGGCGGTCATCGAGGTGCGTTCCGGTAGCCACGTGGGCGAACCCGCTGCGCTGCGCGACACCGCGGACCGCGGTAAGCACGGTCCGCTTGCAGAAGTAGCAGCGATCGCCCGCATTGGCCCGGTAACCCGGATCGACGTGCTCCTCGGTAGCCAGCACCACCAGTTCCGCCCCGATCTGTCCGGCGACGCGGCGGGCAGCCGCGAGCTCAGGCCGCGCCAAGCTGGGCGAGTCCGCGATGGCGGCCAGCACGGCATCGGCGCCGAGCGCCCGGACGGCCGCAGCCAGCACCACGGCGGAATCGACCCCGCCCGAGAAGGCCACCACCAGCCCGTCCAGCCGTCCCAGCCGGTCGAGCAGCGCGGCCTCGGCCGCGACGGCCCTGATGGAATCCGCAGTGTGCATGGTCAACGATCCTCGCATGTCCGGGGCCGCACCGGATCGCGTGAGATAGTCGCCACCGTGGTCGACGCAGCGCCGCACCCACCGCGAGACGTCAGCGGTATCGCCCGCCTGGATCCCGATCGCAGGCGACGCACCGCCGTGCCCGAAGTCATCTTCGCCCAGGGGAAGACCGAGGAGCAGACGCTGCACCTCCTGGCCATGCAGCGCAGTAGCGAGCCCGGGTTCCCGGCGCTAGCGACCCGATGCCCCGACGGAGTGCTGCGCCGGGCACCGGGCTGGTTCGACGCCGAGCCGGTCCTGGCTGACCCGATCGGGCGCACCGTGATCGTCGGTGCGCTACCGCCGGCCCGCGGGTTCGTCGCCGTGCTCACCGGAGGTACCTCGGATCTGCCGGTCGCGCGCGAGGCGATCGCCACCTTGCAGGCGCTCGGTGCCGGTCACCGGTTGATCGCCGACGTCGGGATCGCCGGGCTGCATCGGCTGCTCGCGCACCTCGACGAGCTGACCGTGGCCGACTGCGTTATCGCCATCGCCGGCATGGAGGGCACCCTGCCCGGGGTGGTGACCGGGCTGATCCGGGCACCCGTGGTCGGGGTACCCACCAGTGTGGGCTACGGGGTAAGCGCGGGCGGGCACGTCGCCGCGGCGACCATGCTCGCCTCCTGCTCGCCGGGGTTGTCAGTGGTCAACATCGACAACGGATTCGGCGCGGCAGCGCACGCGGTCAAGATCGTCGCGAGGGTGCACGGTGGCTGAGCCCAAGGCGGCGTATCTGGACTGCACCGCGGGCGTGGCCGGCGACATGCTGCTCGGCGCACTTCTCGACGCGGGTGCTGACCTCGCCGCGGTGCGCACCGCGGTGGCCTCGTTGGGGGTGCTCGGCCTGGACGTCACCATCGCTCAGACCCGGCGCTGCGGGCTGCGCTGCGCGCGCGCTGTGGTCGTCACGCCGGCCACCGACCAACCTACCCGGGGATTGGCCGAGGTCCTCGCCGCCATCGAGACCGCCAACTTGGGCACGGTGGCCCGCAGGGTGGCCGCTGACACGTTCCGGCTCCTCGCCGATGCGGAGGCCGCGGTGCACGGCATCCCCGCCGAGCTGGTGCATTTCCATGAGGTGGGGGCCACCGACGCGCTGGCCGATGCGGTCGGCACCGCCGTCGCTGCCGATCAGCTCGGCTTGCTCGCCGACGGTGCCCTGGTGACGTGTTCGGCGCTGGCGGCAGGCAGCGGGACGGCACGCAGCGCGCACGGCACGATCCCGGTCCCGGCACCCGCCGTCCTGCAGATCGTGGCTGACCGTGGGCTATCGCTGACCGGCGGGCACCTCGCCGGGGAGCGCACCACGCCCACCGGGGCGGCCCTGGTCGCGATCCTGGCGACCCCCGGCCCGCTGCCACCGATGACGGTTGACGCGGTGGGCAGCGGCGCAGGACAGCGGGACACCCCGGAGCGACCCAACATCACCCGGCTGGTGATCGGCAGCCGCACCGAGCCTGGACCAGCGCCTGGCCCCGCGGAGCCGGTCACCGTGGTGGAGACCACCGTCGACGATCTCGATCCCGAGCTGTGGCCGGGCGTGCTTCGCGCCGTCCGGGCCGCCGGTGCGTGGGACTGCTGGACCACCGCCACCGTCGGCCGGCACGGCAGGCCCGGGCAGGTGCTCACCGCGCTGTGCACCGAGCAGATCCGCCCGGCGGTGGTGGATGCGGTGTTCCGGCACAGCACCACGCTGGGCGTACGGTGGGCGCCCTGGCAGCGCACCACGCTGCCGCGAATCACCGTAACGGTGCCAGTGGGGCCGCCCGGGGCCGCTCAGGAGATCAACATCAAAGTCGCCGCCGGACCGGGAGGGCAGCAGACTGCCAAGCCAGAGCTCGCCGACGCCGAGCGGGTCGCCGAGGCACTCGGTTGGCCGGTGCGCCGGGTGTGTGAGGCCGCATTGTCGGCCTACCACCGCGACCATCCCACTGGCCCGGTGATGCCATGAGTAGCGCCATGAGTACCAACGAGCTCGCCGGATCTCACGTGCTGCTCACCGGCGCGACAGGGTTCTTGGGGCAAGCGACCTTGGAGCGGCTGCTGTCGAGCTACCCGGACACCCATGTCTCGCTGCTCATCCGGCCCCGGGGCGAGCGCGGCGCGACCGACCGGCTGCGCGCCTTGCTCCGCAAGAACGTGTTCCGCCCGTTGAGCGAGCGCCTCGGCGCGGAGGAATTGGCGCGGCTGGTGCGCGAGCGGGTCACGGTCATCGAGGGCGGCCTCGGCTCGGTCACCCTGCCCGCCGACCTCGACGTCGTGATCCACGGTGCCTCCACGGTGTCCTTCGACCCACCCGTCGACGAAGCCTTCCGCACCAACGTCTCAGGTGTGGCGACCCTTTATGAGGCACTCCACCATGGGGCAGGCAAGGCCGGCTCGCCGCACGTGGTGCACATCTCCACCGCCTACGTCGCGGGCACCCGCAAGGGCGTCGTGGCTGAGGTGGCACTGGACCACGGGGTGGACTGGCAGCTAGAGCTGCAGATGGCGCTGGCCGCCCGAGTCGATGTGGAGCGGGAGTCCCGACGACCGGAGGTGCTGCGCCGCGCGCTGGCGCAAGCAGGCGGCCAGCACGCCAAAGCCGGCCCGCAGTCCACCGCTGCCGACGCCGAACGGCTGCGCACTGAGTGGGTCACCCGCCGGTTGGTGGACTACGGCCGCACGCGGGCCCGGAGCCTGGGCTGGCCGGACGTCTACACCCTGACCAAAGCGCTGGGCGAGCGGGTCGCTGAACAGAGGTGGGCCCAAGCGGGTCGACCGCTGTCGGTGGTCCGTCCAGCCATCGTGGAAAGCGCGCTGCGGCACCCCTATCCGGGGTGGATCGACGGCTTCAAGATGGCCGACCCGCTGATCATCGCCTACGGCAGGGGCCTGCTGCGCGAATTCCCCGGGCTACCCGACTCCGTGATGGACGTGATCCCGGTCGATCTGGTGGTCAACGCGATCCTCGCGACCGCCGCCCGACCACCCGCCACCGGGCCGACATACCTGCACGTCAGCTCCGGCGCCAGCAACCCGCTGACCTTCCAGAACATGTACGCACTGTGCCGGGAGTACTTCGACAACCACCCCATGCCCGACGGTGATCGCGGCCATATCGCGCCGCCCACCTGGCGGTTTCCCGGCAGCCAGCAGGTGGAGCTGACGCTGAGCGCCGGTGAACGGGCCGCGGCGTTAGCCGAACGAGTGCTGCTGGCGCTGCCACCGTCGAAGCGCTCCCAGGATTGGCTGACCAGCCTTGGCCGCCAGCAGCAGGAACTGGTGCAGCTACGCGAATACGCCGACCTCTACGGCGTCTACGTCCGCGCCGAGGTGATCTACGACGACCGCCGGCTGCGGGAGCTGCATGCGGCGTTGCCAGCGAAGCGTGCCCTCGATCACGGCTTCGACCCCACCGTCATCGACTGGCGGACCTACCTGCAGGACGTGCACTGCCCGTCGATCACAGCTACGGTCCGCCGGGCCGGGCAGCGGCGGGCACGTTCCACCGCCGACCATCGCGGCTCGCCGTCCAAGCCGGTGCTGCCCGAGCGAACCGACGTCGCCGCGGTGTTCGACCTGGAGGGCACCATCGTGAACTCCAACGTCGTGGAGTCCTACCTGTGGGCCCGGTTGGCGACGATGCCTCGCTCCGGTTGGCTACCCGAGCTGGCCGATCTGGCCCGGTGCGCCCCCCGATACCTCTACGCGGAGCGCCACGACCGTGGCGAGCTGCTGCGCGCCTTCCTGCGCCGCTACGCCGGAGCGCGGGCCGACGAGCTGCGAACGTTGGTCACCGACGTGCTCGGCAACGCGCTGCTGCATCGGGTGATGCCCGAAGCCACCCGGCAGATCCGCCGCCACCGCGCGGCCGGTCACCGAACTGTCCTGATCACCGGCGCGGTAGACCTGCACGTAGAGCCGCTATCGGTGCTCTTTGACGAGGTGGTGGCCAGCCGGATGCACGCCAAGGACGGCGTACTCACCGGGTTTCTCGAAACTCCTCCGTTGGTCGACGAGGCGCGCGCGGCGTGGCTGCGGCACTATGCCCAGGCCAACGGCTTGCACCTGGACCGGTCCTACGCCTATGCCGACAGCTACTCCGACCGCCCGTTGCTCGAGGCCGTCGGGCACCCGCAGGTGGTCAATCCAGACTCCCAGCTCTTCCGGCACGCCCGGCGGCGCCGCTGGGTCGTGCACCGTTGGGGCGCCCACACCGGAGGGCTGCTCGAGGTGCTGCTCGACGTCACCCGAGCCGACGCCCGAGCGGCTGCGCGCGTTGGTACGAGGGTCGATGTCCGGCCAGGTCAAGTCCCCCAAGGAGCGCCACGGTGAGCCTCGCATTGCAGTATCACCGCTCAGCAGGGCGATATTTCGCCGCCCGCGCGGTCAGTGGCAGCCGCGCCGGCGGGCGGCTGGCGGGCGCGCTGGCCAGCAATGTGGCGCCGTTACGGCTGGTCGAGCGGGCCGACCCGGTCCCGGCCGACGAGTCCTGGAGCCGGGTCGAGCCGGTGCTGTCCGGTATCTGCGGATCGGACCTCGGCCTGCTCACCGGCCGGTCGTCGCCCTATCTCGGGCCCTTGACCTCGATGCCCTTCGTTCCCGGCCACGAGGTGCTCGGGCGCACCCTCGACGAGCTACCCGGGTTACCCCGAGGCAGCCGGGTGGTGATCGACCCGGTGTTGCGGTGCGCGGTGCGGGGCGTGGCGTCCTGCCGAGCTTGCCTCGCCGGGCACACCAGCCGCTGCGACCACATCACCAGCGGGCGACTGGCTGCTGGGCTACAGACCGGCTTCTGCGCCGACACCGGGGGTGGCTGGAGCCGCCGTATGATCGCTCATGCCAGCCAATTGCACCCGGTGCCCGACCCGCTGCCCGACGAGATCGCCGTCCTGGTGGAGCCATTGGCCTGCGCGGTACACGCCGTGCGCCGGGTACCGGTCAGTCCCGGCGCCTCGGTGCTGGTGATCGGTGCGGGCACGGTGGGTCTCTTGACGCTGCTTGCGCTGCGCAAGCTCAGCGCGGCCGGCGAGATTCATGTGATCGCCAAGCACCGCCATCAAGCCGACCGGGCCCGCGACCTGGGTGCCACCCAGGTCATCGGCACCGGCAGCACCGCACGGACGCTGCGCCGCAGCACCGGCGCGCTACTGGTCGAGCCCGAACTCGGCGACGACTACCTGCTCGGTGGGATGGACCTGGCCTTCGAGTGCACCGGGGGCACCTCGGGTTTGAACACGGCGCTGCGGTCGCTGCGAGCCGGAGGCACGGTGGTGGCATCGGGAATGCCCGCGGGTGGAGTAGATCTCACCCCGCTGTGGTACCGGGAGCTGCACCTCGTCGGGGCGTACGCCTCGGCGACAGGTGAAGAACCGAGTCAGGGTGACTTCCCGGCGGCCCTCGACCTGGCGGCATCAGCAGCGCTGGACGGTTACGTTGACACGAAGTATCCGCTGGAACAGTGGCGCGACGCGCTTGATCACGCTGCCGCGGCTGGCCGGTTGGGCAGCATCAAGGTCGTCTTCGCGCCCGGCCGAGGATAAGAGTCGACGTTTGCGTAGCGCGGCGGACAGGAACAGGTGAGAGTGTGGGCAGACCAGGTTTCGTGCTCGACGTCGACGAGCGGACTCCCCCGCTGCTGATGCACGAGGGCGAGGGGTTCCGGTTGGAGCGCCTGCCACTGGGCAGCCGGGTGATCTACCCGCCGGAGTCGCTGCCGGCCATCGTCGACCTCGAGAGTGCGATCCATCATGCCCTCCTGCATCCACACGGCAGCGACCCGCTGCCGCAGCTGCTCCGGCGTGGGATGCGGCTGACGATCGTCTTCGACGATCTGTCCCTGCCCCTGCCGCAGATGCGCACCCCGGACGTCCGGCAGCGGGTGATCGAGCAGGTTCTGGAGCTGGCCGCCACCGCCGGGGTGGACGACGTCGAACTCATCGCCGCCAACTCGTTGCATCGGCGGATGACTCCGGCGGAGCTCAAGCGCACCGTCGGCGAGCGGGTGTTTCGCGCCTTCCACCCCGATCACCTGCGCAACCACGACGCCGAGGACCCGGACAATCTTGCGCATCTGGGCACCACCGCACACGGCGAGGACGTGGAGATCAACCGACGCGCCGCCGAAAGCGATCTGATCGTCTACGTCAACATCACGCTTACCGCGATGAACGGCGGCTCGAAGTCGGTGGCCGTGGGATTGGCCAGCTATGCCAGCCTGCGCCACCACCACAATGTGCACACATTGCGGCATTCGCGCTCGTTCAACGATCCCCCCAATTCGGCGATGCACCAGTCCTACGACCGAATGGCAGATGTCATCGGCGGGCAGGTCCCGGTATTCACCATCGAGACCACGCTGAACAACGAACCGTTTCCCACGGCGCTGCGTTTCCTCACTCGTCGCGAGTGGGAGTGGAACCTCACCGACCAAGCCAGCTACCTGGCGGTCAAGCGAAGCAACGACCTGGCAACCGGCAAGCTGCGGCGACGGATCTGGCAGGCCACCGAGGCACCTTACGGTGCCACCGGGGTACACGCCGGGGCACCGAGCCAGGTGCACCAGCACACCCTGGCCGCAGTGCATCGCCAGCAGCTCACCGAGGTGCAAGGGCAGGCCGACGTGGCGATTTTCGGCTTACCCTACATCTGTCCGTACAACGTGAACTCGATCATGAATCCGATCCTGGTGATGTCACTGGGACTCGGTTACTTCTTCAACCTCTACCGGGGCAAACCGATCGTGCGCGAAGGCGGAGTGGCGATCTTCTACCACCCGATGCCGCACGAGTTCCATCCAGTGCACCATCCCAGCTACATCGATTTCTACGAACTGCTCGCCGAGACGACCGACCCGGTGATGCTGGAAACCAAGTACGAGAAGCAGTTCGCCACCGATCCGTGGTACACCCATTTGTACCGAACCAGTTACGCCTATCACGGCGTGCACCCATTCTACATGTGGTATTGGGGCGCGCACGCGATGCAGCATCTCGCCGATGTGATCTTCGTCGGGGGCAACCGGTCGACCACCGCGCGGCTGGGATTCCGCGCCGCGTCCAGTTTGGCTGACGCACTCGAGCTGGCACGAGACACCGTCGGCGCCAACCCTGAGATCAGCTACCTGCACGCCCCGCCGATGGTGCTGGCAGACGTGCGATGAGTGG
>QHBY01000058.1 GCA_003244245.1 Pseudonocardiales bacterium | reverse complement strand
TCGGAACATCCCAAGCGCCTAGGGATCCTTGGGGGATACTAAACCCGCCAGTGATCAACGGTGGCCTTCACTCCCGTCCGGGGTGGGGGCCACCTGCTGTCCTATGGCGACCGCGCCCTCACGCCCTTCGAGCCGAAATGATCTTCGGTCCGGCCTGCAGCCAGGTGCCCACGGAGGGTCCGGGCTCGACCCAGGGCATGGTCAACGACCCGGTGGCCACCGCAGCCAGCCACAACCCGCTGCTGACCACCCTGACCAAGGCTGCGACCGCAGCCAACCTGGTCGACACCCTCAACAGCGCCCCGGCGATCACCGTGTTCGCCCCGGCCGACCCGGCCTTCGCTGCGCTGGAAACCCAACACCCGCGCATCCTCAAGCAGCTGACCACCGCACCGGACGTGGCTTCGCCGAACAGCCAACTGGCCAAGATCCTGACCTACCACGTCGTCGGCACGCGCTATGACGCCGCGGGCCTGGTCCAGGCCCGCACGCTGGACAGTCTGGAAGGCGCGAAGCTCAAGATCGGTGGCACCGCGGCGGCGCCGACCGTCAACGGCGCCCCGGTGCTGTGCGGCAACATCCCCACCAAGAACGCCACCGTGTTTGTCATCGGCCAGGTGCTGTCCCTGCCGGCGTCCTAAATAGATCGACGCAGTTACCAGCAGGGGCGGCTCGGTAGGGGGGAGCCGCCCCTGCTGGTAAGTCAGCGGCCAGGTCGGCCGCTGCTGCCTTCCGGCTCCTGCGGGGCTACTGTGAGCAACTAACCTGAACCCGCAGTTCGTGCCCAGCAACGTGAGGTCTCTTTGGTGGCCGCTGAGATTCGATCGAGCGCCCGGCGGCCTGACCGAGGGAAAGACACATCGGAGCCAGCCACCGGTCACCGGGATGGCTGAGGGACCTTATGGCTGAGGGACCTTCCGACGCTGAGCTTGTGCGAAGAGTCAGGGATGCCGACGGGGCGGCACTGTCCCAGCTCTATCAGCGCTTTGTCCGGCCCTGCTACTCGCTGGCTCGCCGGATCTGTGTCGACGAGGGGCTGGCCGAGGATGTGGTGCAGGAGGTGTTCCTGACGTTGTGGCGTGATCCGAACCGGTTCGACCCAGCGCGGGGCGGATTCGCCACCTGGCTGCTCACGGTGACCCACCATAGGGCGGTGGACGCGGTGCGAAAGGAGAGCGCCATCCGTCGGCGGGTGGTGGCTGCGCCGGAGGCAGGCGAGGACTGGTCGCCGACCGCGGTACCGGGCGCTGACCAGGTGGCGCTGGCGCGTGTCGCGGCCGGCCAGGTGCGCGCGGCGCTGCATCGCCTACCCGTCGCGCAGCGGCAGGTGCTCGCCCTGGCTTATTTCGGCGGGCACACTCAGAGTGAGATTGCAGTTCAGACGGGTGTCCCGCTGGGCACGGTGAAGTCCCGCATGTTTACCGCGGTGCAGCGGCTCCGCGCGCTGCTAACCGATCAGTTGGGGCCAGACACCCTGGTCGCCGAGGCCCGCATAGCGAGGGGTGAACAATGAACGACCTGCACCGTGTCTCCGCCTGCCCGCACCGCGAGCTGGCGGCGGTCGGGTGGGCGTTGCACGCCCTGGAGCTTGCCGGAAACTCCCTGGTCGCCGCGCACCTGCCCGGCTGCCCGATATGCACCAGTACTGCCTCGGAGGCCGAGGAGGTCGGCGCCACGCTAGGCCTGTCCGTCCCGCAGACAAACCCCAGCACCGAGCTCGAGCAGCGGGTTCTCAGCGTCACGAGCGCCAATCCCAATCCTGCCGGGAGCCTGGGCTCGGCAAGCGCTGGGATATAAGCACACGACCTCACGGGGCACGCAGCGCCAGAAACGGCCGCAGCGAATCCGGGTTGCGCAACGCGCCGGAACTGAGCGCGCGCGCCGGGTCGATGCCGGCGAGGATTTTTTTCACCGGAACCTCGCACTTCTTGCCGTTCAGCGTGCGGGGCACCTCGTCGATCACGACGAACCGGTTGGGCACATGCCGGGGTGACAGGCCGCTGCGCAGTGCCGCGCGCAGCCGCGGCTCGACGTCAGCCAACGCTACACCGGCAGCCAGCACCAGGAAGCACAGCAGCTCGCCCTCGTCAGCTCCCGCGCCGGAAGTGTCGATGACCAGTGAGTCGAGCACCTCGTCGGAGCCCTCGACCACCGTGTAGAACTCCGCGGTACCCATCCGCACACCACCGCGGTTGAGCGTGGCGTCGGACCGGCCGTAGATCACGCATGAGCCCCGCGGGGTGATCTTGATCCAGTCGCCGTGGTGCCACAGATCCGGATACACGTCGAAGTACGCCTTGCGCAGGCGGATGCCGTCCGGATCGTTCCAGAATGACACCGGCATCGACGGCATCGGCTTGGTGATCACCAGTTCGCCCACGTCGTCGATCAGCTCCCGGCCGGTTTCGTCGAGGGCTACCACCGCGGCACCCAACGCCCGGCAGGAGATCTCGCCCTCCCACACCGGCACGTCCGGTGCGGCACACAGGAAGGCCGCGCACAGATCAGTGCCCCCGGACACCGAGCAGATCTGCACGCCCGAGCCGATCTCCGAGGCGATCCAGCGGAAACCCTCAGAGGGCAGCGGGGCGCCCGTCGAGCCGACCGCCCGCAGCGCGGTGAGATCCAACTCGGCGCCGGGCCGCAGGCCGGCCTTGCGGCAGGACTGGATGAATGGCGCGGACGTGCCGAAATAGCTCACCCGTTCCTCGGCGGCCAGCCGCCACAGCGCGCCGAGGTCGGGGTGGGCTGGGCTGCCGTCGTAGAGCACGATCGTCGAGCCCGCCAGCAGGCCGCTGATCAGGTAGTTCCACATCATCCAGCCGGTGGTGGTGAACCAGAAGAACCGCTGGCCCGGCCCGAGATCGGCTTGCAGCGCCAGCGCCTTGAGGTGCTCCAGGACGATCCCGCCGTGGCCGTGCACGATGCCCTTGGGCAGCCCGGTGGTGCCCGAGGAGTAGAGCACCCACAGCGGGTGGTCGAAGTCCACTGCCTCGAACGCCAGCTCAGCTCCGGAGTGCGCAGCGAGCAGCTCGTCCCACCGCGCGGCGCCGTCCAACGTCGCGCGGGAGTCCAGATAGGGCACCAGCACCGTGGCGCGCAGCGAGGGCAACTGGTCGCGCAACGCGTCCACCGTGGAGCGGATGTCGAAATGCTTGCCGCCGTAGAGGTACCCATCGACGGCGATCAGCACGGTGGGCGCGAGCTGGGTGAATCGATCGGCGATCGCCCGGGTTCCGAAGTCCGGCGAGCACGACGACCAGATCGCACCCAGGCTGACGGTGGCGAGGAAGGCCACCAGGGTGTCCGGTGAGTTCGGCACCAGCGCGACCACCCGGTCCCCCCGGCGCACCCCCAGCGACGCCAGCGCCGAGCGCGCCGCGGCCACCCGCTGGCGCAGCAACCCGAAGCTCAGCTGATCCCGAACACCGTCCTCGCGGCGGAAGACAACGGCCACGTCGTCTGGGTCCTTTCGAGGACCCGCGCCGGGTCCGGGAGCCAGTGCGTGTTCGGCGTAGTTCAGCGTCGCGCCCGGGAACCACCGCGTCCCCGGCATCGGCTCGTCGGTGAGCACCCGTTGTGGCGCGGAATGGAACCGGACGGCGACGAAGTCGGCGAACGCCCCCCAGAACCCCGCCAGGTCGGTCACCGACCAGCGCCACAACGCGTCGTAGTCGGCCACACTGATCCCCCGGTGCGACGCCAACCAGCTACGGAAGGCCGCCATCTGGGACCGGGCGACAGCAGCCGGTTCGGGCAGCCAAAGGATCTGAGGCTCGCTCATCTCCCGTTGGTACCACGCGGTCAGCGCAAGTGAGAGCAGAACCAGTTCAGAGTTCGACCCCAGGCCTCCGGCGCGACGGACCGGTCGGGGTCGAAGCGGGAGTGCACCAGGTCGGTGGCGACATGTGCGGAATGGGCGGCATCGCGCAGCTTGTTCACATCCGCCTCGGGGACCTCACCATCCCGGCCGTAGATGCCCAGCCATGGGCAGCGCAGCTCGGCGGCAACCTCGACCAGCGCGGGAACACCCGCGACCACCGGCTCCATCACCCCGATCCCGCCGATGGTCACCGCCGCACCAAGATCGCGTTGAGTGGCGACGAGGAGCGCGACGGCGCCGCCCAGGCCGAAGCCCGCAATCCCTATCTGGTCGGCGGCCACACCGCGCTGCGCCAACCAGTGCAAGGTCGCGTCGATGTCGGCGTGGATGGACTCCGCGGTCAGCCGCTCGAGGTGGCGCCGGACGGTATCGCCGTCGTCGGGCAGCTCGTCGACACCGTCGCGGTGGAACAGATGCGGGATCACGGCCAGCCAGCCCTCGCCGGCCAGCCCGGCGGCGAACTGCCAGACGTCCTCGGTGACGCCGCGGACGTCAGGCCCGACGACGATGCCGCCACGGACCGCGGATTCCGGGGTGGCGACGGTCAGCCGCAGCTCAGTGCCGTAGTCGAGCGGGATCTTTTCAAGGCTGCGTGGCGTCATGGCCGTGCCCCACTCGTGATGGCGAACATCGGGTGACCGGGCATCTTACTCGGTCAAGCACGTCGCGCCCGAAGATCACTTATTCGGGTGACCGACGCTGATCACGTTTTGTGTGCCGGGAGCGACAGATTTTGTCGTTTTAGGCACATAATCGGTGATCACAGGTGACCGAATGTGGCGGCGGCATCGACCACAGCTTTCCCGCCACCCGTTACGGTGAGGTTAAGCGTTCGCCCGATCCGCGCACCGCGAACAGGAGGCCCGATGACCGCCCGCACGAGGGCTGATCTGGAGTCGCTGCCCGGGTACGGCCCTGGTCGCAGCATCCCGGGAGCGGTGAAGCTGGCCAGCAATGAGGCGTCCGCGGGCCCGTTGCCCAGCGTCATCGCGGCGATCCGAGACGCCGCCGGGGGGCTCAACCGTTACCCGGACAACGGGGCGGCCGGGCTGGTGGATCGGCTGGCGGCCCGGTTGGACGTGCCACCGTCTCACCTCGCCGTCGGAGCTGGGTCCGTGGCGCTGTGCCAACAGTTGGTGCAGGCCACCTGCGGACCGACCGATGAGGTGCTCTTCGCGTGGCGCTCGTTCGAGGCCTACCCGATCATCACCCAGGTCGTCGGCGCCCGGCAGCGCACGGTACCGCTGCGCCCCGACCACACCCACGACCTGGCCGGGATGCTCGACGCGATCACCCCAGCGACTCCCTTGATGCTCGTCATGAAGACATCGAACCCGCCGGACCAGAGCACGTGACACGCGGTCATGCCATCTCTACACGAGCTTGAGCTCGGTGCTGACGCGCTGAGCGACCCATTGACCTATCCCGGCAAGCCGTCCCCCCACTCGGCCTTGCTGCTCGACGACAAGCTGCTGTGGCTGACATCTCGTCCCGGACGACGGCTGGGCCAGTACCGCGTCGCACTCGAAGCCGTCGGCCTCCCAGGCTTCGAGGACCTCGCCGGTCAAGAAGTGGCGCTGAGCTTCGCCCTCCTGGCCCTTAACCAGGCACCCGTCAATAGCCGGTACCCAGTCGTCGCCTTCGGCTCCAACGCATCACCCTCGCAGATGACGCGGAAGTTTTCCGATGAGGGCGTCTCCCGCGTCGTCCCGATGACCCACGCCGTCCTCGACGGCGTATCGGTCGGTCACTCGGCGCACGTCAGCAGGGCACACTACATCGCGATGACCCCATACGTGGCCCCCTCGGCAACGGCCAAACCGGTGTGTGTGTTGTGGCTGGACGATGCGCAGCTACGAGCGCTGGATCGTACAGAGCCGAACTACGACCGGGTCCTGCTGCGCTCCGACGACTACCCGCTCGTTCTCCGATCCCAGGAGCGGCTCAGCGACTTCGCGATCTACGCTAGCAAGTGGGGCGTCCTCAGCGGTTCCGATGGTCGACCGTACCTACCCAGCTCCCAAGACCAGCTGATCCGTCTGCTGCTCGGCCGCTCCGCGGATCTACGGGCGCTGCTCGGCAAGGATCCGCGCCAGTTCGTCGAGAATGCCGCCGAAGGCGAGGATCGGCGATTACAGGCAAGGGAGCTCTTCGCGGAGCAGGGCTGGACGTTGCCCACAGGGTTCGGGCCACATAGTGCTCGACCAACCCCGTATGGCCGCTGCCTTGGGTTCTTCTCACCGACCGGCCTGCGAATCGATTGCACCACCGATGACCTGGAGCGCAAGGGTGAACAGTGCCTTGTCATCGCGGGTGAAACGGCGGATCGGTTGAATCTTGGTAGCAACGCCGTGATCCGCCGCCTCGACGAGTACCTCGAGGCGGGCTCACCCGAAGCTCCGTGCGCCCTCGGACGGGTGGTGCACGACGACTCCGTTGCAGACGGCATCGTCCGTGTGGATCAGATACTGTGCAACGCCGTCGGCGCCGAGATCGGCGAGGTCGCCCAGTTGACACCCGCGCTCGCTGACCGGAGCAGGTGGTCGGACTTCCTCGTGGCCAGCCGTCGCTACACGATGTGCCGGGTCCAAACCGCCGACCTCGCCACAGTCGAACAGCATGCCTGCCTCGTCGACGACCTGACTCTTCAACTGCTGGGCATCGTGAGTGGCGACGAGGTGGTGATCGAGGGTGTTCCGACGCCAGGTGACGATTCCACTGTGCCGCGCGCCCGCGTAAAGGCATACAGCGTCACCGAGCCCATAGTGGACCGGCGCTGCCTTCTCGAGGGCGGCGCACTGGACAGCCGCTTTCCTTCCGCCCGCGACGCCCTCGGCGTCTATCCCGACCTCCCCTGGGTGTTCCTCGACAGCGCCCTCCGCACCCGCCTCGGCCTTCCCTGCCAGAAGCTCGGCGTCATCCGCATCCGAGCCGGTCGCCGATACCAAGTCATCAAGCAATTGCGCGAAATGCTCCTGCTCCTGATAATCGCGTCCCTCGGACTCGTAACTTTGGTCAATGATCCCTCAACACGGCTCGGACTTCTGCTAGCGTTGATTGTCGGCGTCGTCGCTGTGGTAGGGATCCGACTTCGAAGTCAACTTTCGCACAAGAAGTAATTCACGCGCGGCCTTAGCGTATCTCGATCTGCTCGGATTGCCGATCTGAGCACGGCTGCACCTGGGGCCGACAGCCGTAATCGAGCTGACCGGGCTGCGCCAGCGCGGACAGATCGCCGTTCGTGCCTGGCCGCATACCGGCCTGCACGATGACCTTAGGGGGGCGGTGGTGCCGAGGAGTTAAGACCCCCAATGCCGCGAGGTTGTCAGGCTGTCGGCACTTCGACGATCTCCGCTCGCAGCGGAACCAGGGCGCTGCCGATGTCGCCGATGGTCTCGGCGGGGACCCCGAGCTCGTTGAGTGTCGCCACCAGATGCCCCACGACGGCGTCGAAGTCGGAGTCAGTGATGCCGAGGTTGGCGTGCGCCGAGGCCATGTCGCGACCGCGGTAGATTTTCGGTCCCCCGATCGCGGCGGCGATGAACGACCGCTGATGCGCCTTGAGCTTGTCCACATCCACTCCGGCGAAGAACGGCGCCAACTCGGGGTCGTCCAACACCCGCCCGTAGAACTTGTCGACTGCGACGTTCACCGAAGGCGCGCCGCCGATGGAATCGAAGATGGTCATTGTCCGCGCTCCCCAGGGTGTGCAATGTGGCCGGTCTCCTGACGACACCATCGAACAAGATCATTGCTACCGGTGTGTGACCGGCGATGACGCCAGCATCAACAAGGCGCGGTGGCTAGGGTTGAGGTTTCGCTCAACCTGCTGCTACCCCGACCGCTGAGGAGCCGTCATGACCGCCCGCCCCAGGGCTGATCTGGACTCGCTGCCGGGGTACGTCCCTGGTCGCAGCATCCCGGGAGCGGTGAAGCTGGCCAGCAACGAGGCGTCCGCGGGCCCGTTGCCCAGCGTCGTCGCGGCGATCCGAGACGCCGCAGAGGGGATGAACCGTTACCCGGACAACGGGGCGGTGGCGCTGGTGGATCGCCTGGCGGTCCGGTTGGACGTGCCGCCGGCTCACCTCGCAGTCGGAGCCGGGTCAGTGGCGCTGTGCCAGCAGTTGGTGCAGGCCACTTGCGGACCGACCGATGAGGTGCTCTTCGCGTGGCGCTCGTTCGAGGCCTACCCGATCATCACCCAGGTCGTCGGCGCCCGGCAGCGCACGGTACCGCTGCGCCCCGATCACACTCACGACCTAGCTGGGATGTTCGACGCGATCACTCCAGCGACCCGGTTGGTCTTCGTGTGCAATCCCAATAACCCGACGAGCACGGCCGTGCGACGCGACGAGCTGGTCGCCTTCCTCGACGCGCTGCCCGACGGCGTGCTGGTCGTCCTTGACGAGGCGTACCACGAATTCGTCACCGACCCCGCGGTGCCTGACGGCATGGAGCTCTACCGGCATCGGGACAACGTCGCGGTGTTGCGGACGTTCTCCAAGGCTTATGGGCTGGCCGGCCTGCGGGTGGGGTACTGCGTGGCACCGGAGCCGGTCGCCGCCACCGTGCGCAAGGTGTCCGTGCCGTTCATCCTCAACTCAATAGCCCAGGCCGCCGCCCTGGCGAGCCTCGACGTCGAGGATGAAATGCTGGACCGCTGCCGGGGCGTGGCGACCGAACGGGACCGGGTGCGGGTCGAGCTGCTCGCGATGGGCTACCCGGTCCCGTGCTCGCAGGCCAACTTCGTCTGGCTGCCCTTGGGCGAGCAGACCGTGGCCTTCACCGAGTACTGCCTGGAGCACAAGGTCATAGTCCGCCCGTTCCCCGGCGACGGCGCTCGCATCACCATCGGCGACGCCACCGAGAACCTCATGCTGCTGGACGCAGCCCGTGAGTGGCGATGCGAGTTATAACCCGCATCGCCACTCACGTGGCGGCGTTAGCCGCCTATGTAGCTCATCTCGACCTTCGGGAGGCCCAGGGTTGCGGTGGTGCGCTGGGCTGAGTAGCGGTCGGTTCGACCCTTCCAGATCCCGGTGATCCGTTTTTCGATCTCGTCATCGCTGGCTCCGTCACGCAGCGGCGCGCGGAGGTCGTGGCCGATGCCGGCGAACAGGCAGGTGTACAACTCACCCTTGGCTGACAGGCGAGCTCGAGTACAGGTGCCGCAGAACGGCTGGCTGATCGAAGTGATCACACCGACCTCACCCGCGCCGTCGGCGTACCGGTACCGAGCGGCCACCTCGCCGACGTACGCCGGAGCCAATGGCTCGACCGGCCACTCGCCGTTAATGGCCTCGACGATCTCCGCCGCCGGGACGACGTCGTCCATCCGCCAGCCGTTCGTGGCGCCGACGTCCATGAACTCGATGAAGCGCACGATGTAGCCGTGTTCCCGCCCGAAGGCGGCGAGGTCGAGGACGCCTTGGCCGTCGTTGAGTCCACGCTTGACCACCGTGTTGATCTTCACTGGGGTCAGTCCGGCATCAGCGGCGGCGGCGATGCCCTCCAGCACCTGGGCGACGGGGATCTTCACGTCGCTCATGGTCCGGAACGTCTGCGCATCAAGCGAATCCAGGCTGACCGTCACCCGGGACAGCCCGGCATCGCGCAGCGAGCGCGCTTTCTTGGCCAGCAGTGAGCCGTTGGTGGTCATGGCCACGTCGTCGATGCCTTCGATGCCGGCCAGCTGCTCGACAAGCCCCTCGATGCCGTGCCGGAGCAATGGCTCCCCGCCGGTGAGTCGCAGTTTTTCCACACCCAGGCCAGCGAAGACCTTCGTCATCCGAACGATCTCTTCGAACGAGAGCAGTTCAGAGAAGTCCATGAACGGAAAGTCGGTACCGAAAACGTCGCGAGGCATGCAGTAACAGCAGCGGAAGTTACACCGATCGGTAACCGAGATCCGGAGATCCCGCAGGCCGCGTCCCAGCTGATCGTTCACGGTCTGATCGTTCACGGTCTGATCGTTCACGGTCTTCATGCCATCCATTCGATCAGTTTACTCCGGTGCACCCTTGGTTCTCCTTCGTCGGCGCTCCTGCGCTGGTTTCACCAACAGTCGAACGCACCCGGATCTAAAGAGGCTGCGCCTCGGA
>QHBY01000057.1 GCA_003244245.1 Pseudonocardiales bacterium | reverse complement strand
CCCGAGGCCTGGTTCTTCGCCGGCGTCTACTGGCTCTATCTGTGGCGGGGGTCAAGCGCCGGCGAGCGCGCCCGCCTCGCCGCGCTGGCGGACAAGGCCCAGGGGGAGCGCGACCGCCTCGCCGCGCTCGTGGACCAGGCTGAGACGCAGCTTCTCGCCTCGGACGAGGTACGTACAGAGTTCGAGGACCTCGCGGCGACCGCTGCGCTGGCGGAGGCACGGGCAGAGTCGGTGCGCGAGGAGAGCCCGGACCGTGAGCAGCTCGACGAGCTCGAGCAGAAGCTGGCCGAGAGCCTCGCCGCGAGGTCAGCGGCCGAAGCCCGCGCCGACAGGGCCTCGGCGGAGCGAGACCGGCTCGAAGCCGAGCTCGCCGAGGAGGGTGCCGGACGCCCGGCGATCGAGAGCGCCCCCCAGGCACCGGTCGAAGTGGAGGCCCAGGTGACGGTGCTCACGACCGAGCGCGACCGCGCGGTAGCCGATGCCGCCCGACTGGAGGAGGCCCGCGACGAAGCGATCGAGCAGGCCGAAGCCGAGGCGAGCACGCGCGAGGAGCTCGAGGCTCGACTGGCCGAAGCCGCAGCCCGCGACGATCCGGCCGGGAGCCGTCGTGAGACCTCCGCTGCCGCATCGGCGCTCCGGATGCGCTCCGAGTACGTCGTGGGCTGGACGCTGCTCTTGATCGCGCTGGTCGCCGCGATCGCGGTCCTCACCGGCGCCGTGCGCGTCGACTTCGTTCCTTAGGTCCCCGCTCCTGGCACAGACGACGATGGAAGTGGAGTACGCACCGCGGTGGCCGACCGATTCGGCGCAGGGACTTGGAGCGCCAGGACCGCAGCGCGGATCGAGGCGCCCCTCGGATTCAGCGCCAAGGCATGATGCAGCGCGGTTCGAACCGCCGGGACATCGTGCTGAAGCACTCCGAGCACGGCCAGCTCATACCAGACCGTGCTGTCCTCGGGCTGCCGGCGCGCGGCTCGTCGCAAGGCGGCCTTCGAGCGCTCCAAGTCACCCTGGCCCTGCTGTATCGACGCCAGGGCGAGCAAAGGCGTGGTGGCCAGCGGATCCAGGCGCGAGGCGAGCTCTGCCGCGCTGGCGGCCTGGCGGCGGTCTGCCGCGGATGCATGGCGTTCCCCCGCCCGGGCGAGTGCGTCGCCGACCTTGGTTTCGGCCCACGCGGGAAAGATGGACAACAGGGCGACTGCGCACATCACCAGGGTGATCCNNACTGCGCACATCACCAGGGTGACCCCCGCCAGTGCGACCACGCGAAGGCCCGTGGCGAGCGCCGGGCCCGCAGCTGACGAGGGCTGATCGCGACCAGCGAGCACACCCATGAACGCCAGCGCGGGAATGGTGACGCCCGGGATGTCGAAGTCCCAGTCATAGAGGCCATGGAACAGCCACGCGCAGATCGCCGCCGCGAGCGCGGCTCTCAGCAGCCGCTCGCCCGAGTCGCCCTGCGGCGACGGGCTCGAAGGAGCGTGCCGCGTCGCCCGAATTCCCATGAGAGCGAGTGCCGCCATCCCGCCGAGAGCGAGGATCGCCCCCGTGAGGCCGGTCTCCGCCAGCAGCTGCATCGGGACGCTGTGGGGCTGCTGGACCTCGAGGTCGTTGGTGCGGTATTCCCGATGCAGCACGGGAAACGAGCCGGCACCCCACCCCTGCAGCGGCTGATCCGACCATGCTCCCGCAGCTTCGCTCCACCACGTCCACCGATTGCCGGAGTTCGTCGTGATGAGGTGTCGGGGGTCATTCATCGGATCGAACCGCACCCTGCGAAAGGACGCCCACTCGTGTGAGACCGTGCCGGAGAACCCGCGCTTCGAAGCAGCCAGCGCGACACCCCCGCCCAGCAGGGCCAGCACCGCCACGGCGGCCAGGGCCACTGCCAGCCTTCGCGCCGTGCGTCGCCTGAGTTGGAGACGGCCCTCGACTTTCAGCAGGGCGCGGCCACCCAGCATGAGACCGACCAACGACGCCGCCAGGATGCCGACGAGCACCAACCCGTCGCCTTCGCGATCCGCGAGAGGTTGATTGAGCCCGGTCATCGAGTGGGCGGCCAACGCATAGAGCAGAGCTGGCGCCGCAGTCGCCGCCGCCAGCGCCACCGTGGCGGTCACCATCAGGCCGCGTCGCGAGAGGGCGCCGAACGCGACCAAGCCGACCACAAGAGCGATCAAGCCGCCCCGGGAATAGGTCAGGGCGAGCGTGACGATCAAGATGTGGAGGGCCCCCAAGGCCGCGAGACGAGCCCGCAGACGGCGGCCGCGGTCGAGGAAGACCGCAACGGCGACGGGTGCGGCCAGGAGCAGCACCAGCCCGAGGGCGTTCCAGTACTCCAGTGGCGCACGCAGGCGCGGCAGGAACGATGTGTGGTTGAGGTCGAAGAGCCCGTCCAGGTGAAGTCCGGGCGCAATCTTCCCTCCTAGCGCATAGAGCGCGATCACTGCGGCAATCGCCAAGTAGCCGATGGCCAAGCGCTGCGCAGCGGGGCGCCACCAGGACGCTGCCGCAAGACCGAGCCCCACGACCATGACGTAGGTGACCGCACGACCGGCTTCGAGCAACGTGCGGTCGGGCGCGATGCTCCACACCAGCGTGACACCGGACCACAAGGCGAACGCGCCGAGCAATCCCAGGCCCATCCACGCCGGCCGTGAAGCGCTCAACGGCAGCGACCCGTGCCACAGCCACAGCGCCGCCGCGACGGTCACGGCGATCGCGGCGATCGTCTGCACCAGAGCCTGCTGCCCGGTCGAGGTCGCTCCCTGCGCGAAGGCCGCGTAGGCGATCAGGGCGAGGAGGAAGCCCACAAGGGCGCTGCCCGGCCTGGAGGTGCGGACGCGGACGCCCTGGGCTACCCCTCCTCCGGGCCCCGAGGTGCTTGCTCTGGGGAGGAGGGTGGGAGGGGTGGCGGCCATCGAAGAGGCCGCCGGGACGCTACCATCTGAGCTGCGATGAGGCGCTTCTTCTCACTCGGTGCCGCTGCGAGCCTTGCCGTGCTGGTCGTACTGGCCTCGGCGGTCGTCGCCTCCGCGACGCCGCTGCAGGAGTATCAGAGCACGGGACGCATCAGCCCATGCAAGTACAGCCCGGGGCAGCTCGGCGGGGGCGTGCCAAACGACGTCGCTCAGTATGCGCCGGAGTACAAGTCACAGCTCGAAGCGGCTGCCCGTCAGCGGGCACGTGGCTGCGGCAGCGGCAGCGGAGGCGC
>QHBY01000056.1:516-2231 GCA_003244245.1 Pseudonocardiales bacterium | reverse complement strand
CCGCTGCTTTCGAGGGGGATCGCCGTGGCGGGCATCGAGGGCTCCACGGAGATGGTCGCGCGTCTTCGCGCCAAGCCGGATGGGGATCGGATTCCAGTCGTCATCGGCGACTTTTCCGAAGCGAGGGCCGAGGGCGAGTTCGCCGTCGTGGTGCTGGCGCTTCACACGATCTTTGGCCTTCCGACTCCGGAGCGTCAGATCCGCTGCTTCGAAAACGCTGCGCGCCACCTGCGGAAGGGTGGTGTCTTCGTGATCGAAGCACGCGTCCTGGACCCCGCTGACTTCCGGGGAGGACAGGCGATCGAACCCCGGTTCTCGGACGCCGAGCAGGTCGAGATTCAGGTCCAGCGCTACGACGGCCTCACCCAGCGGATGGAGGTTACGAACGTTCACCTCTCTCACGCAGGAGTGCGTCTCAACACCTACGTCAACCAGTACACAACGCCCCGCGAGTTCGATCTCATGGCTCGCATCGCCGGCCTCCACCTGCGGGAGCGCTGGGAGAACTGGCGCCGAGCGCCGTTCACTGCCCATTCGCGCCAGCACGTTTCAATCTATGAGCGGGGGCCTAGGCCGGGATGCTCGTAACCGAAGCTGAGCGTCGCGTCACGGCAGCGCTGCAAGCGGCCGGGTGCGCTGACCCGCAGCATGACGCCGTCCTGCTCGTCGCCGATGCAATGGCTCAAGACCGCGCGCGGGCAGACGACCTCTCGGCCTCCGCATCCGACGCGCTCGCGCTCACGGTGGCTCGTCGCGTGCAGAGAGAACCGCTTGGCTACATCCGCGGCCGCGTGGCTTTTCGCGGACTGGACCTCTTGGTCGACCGACGGGTGTTCATCCCTCGGCAGCAAACCGAGATGCTCGTCGAGGCGGCACTGGCGATACCCCACGGCGCGCGTGTGCTGGAGGCGTGCACCGGATCCGGTGCCGTCGCGCTGGCGCTCAAGCACGAGCGACAGGATCTCGACGTGACAGCGACGGACCGCAGCGGCGAGGCGCTCGACGTGGCCGAGGTCAACGCCACCCGCCTAGGAGTGGAAGTGACTTTCATACNNCATACGGGCAGAGGGCATTACAGGCGCGCCCAATGGTCCCTATGACGCCGTAGTCTCGAACCCGCCCTACGTGGCGGACGCTGAGGCAGGTGCCCGCTCGCTTCCGCCCGAGCTCGAGCACCATGAGCCGTCCGGCGCGTTCTGGGCCGGCCGTGATGGACTCTTGCTCTATCGCCGCTTCACGGCCGAGCTTTGCGGCGTACCATGGGTGGCGTTCGAAGTGGGCGACGACCAGGCGAGGCCGGTGGCGTCGATGCTGCGCAAAGTAGGCTTCGGACGCTTCGGGACGCATCGCGCGCCGTCCGGCCAGGTGCGCGTTCTAACCGCAGAACGAACTGCCATCCAAGGGTTGTAGATGAATGTAGCTGTAGCTGCTCGCAGCCCATTGCCGTCTTCCGTTGGCTCTTTGACGGAGGAGCTCTTCGAACACCTCCGCCGACCCCCGCACGCCCTGCCTGACCTCTCGGGACCGAGTGGCAACCACCTCGACGACGATGACCAGCAGCTCGCGCTGTATGCATGCTGCGAGCTGGCGTACCGCGGCTGGTCCGATGTGGACGATGAATGGGAGTGGGAGACCTCGCTCATCGGCCTGCGGCTCGACCTCGAACGTGGCTTCGAGCGGGCGGTGATCGAAGGCGTCTCGCAGCTGCCAGATGC
>QHBY01000056.1:0-495 GCA_003244245.1 Pseudonocardiales bacterium | reverse complement strand
GGCCGGGCGCCTGAACACGCTCATCGAGGCAGATGAGTCGCCGTCGATTGCGAAGTTTCTGGCATCGCGGGGGACGACCGAGCAGATCCGAGAGCTGCTAGTCCATCGCTCTCTCTACGGTCTCAAGGAGGCCGACCCCCAGGTGCGGGCGATCCCCAGGCTCCCTCACGATGCCAAGTCCGCATTCGTCGAGGTGCTCGCGGACGAATACGGCGGCGGCCGCCCCGGACGCCTTCATTCTGAGCTCTACCGCCAGACGATGGACGCGCTCGGACTTGACGGGACTGAGAACGCGCATGTCTGTGGGGTTCCGGGCGTCACCCTGGCGACGGTCAATCTGATGTCGCTCTTCGGTGCGCACGCCCGGTGGCGCGGGGCCCTGGTCGGACACTTTGCCGTTACCGAGATGACCTCGTCAGAAGCGAACCGCTGCTACGGCCGCGCGGTGCGGCGCGCCGGTTTCACGAGTCGCTGTGCCACCCATTATTTTGACGA
>QHBY01000055.1 GCA_003244245.1 Pseudonocardiales bacterium | reverse complement strand
GCGCGGTACTGCAGCAGCCGGGCGAACAGCAGGTCCCGCGCCTCCAGCAGCGCGAGGTCCGCTTCGTCCTCCACCTCGGCCGACGGCAACAAGCGGGCCGCCTTGAGGTCCAGCAGCGTGGCGGCGACCACCAGGAACTCGGTGGTCTCGTCCAAGTCGAAAGACTCCCCCAGGACCCGCAGGTAGGCGATGAACTCATCGGTCACCTGGTGCAGGGAAACCTCGGTCACGTCCAGCTGATGCTGCGAGATCAGCTGCAGCAACAGATCGAAGGGGCCCTCGAAGTTGTGCAGCCGCACCGTGAAACGACCGGATACCGCAGGAGCGGTCGACGCTACCACGGCCGGACCGTGCACCACGGTCATCGCGCGATCACCTCGCGGGCCAGGGTGCGGTAGGCCTTCGCTCCGGCGGATTTCGGTGCCCACCGGGTGATCGGCTCGCCGGCGACGGTGGTCTCCGGGAACCGGACTGTTCGGCTGATCACGGCGTCGAACACGGTGTCGCCGAATGCCTCCACGACTCGGGCCATCACCTCCCGGGCGTGCAGGGTGCGCGGGTCGTACATCGTGGCGAGGATTCCCGTGATCGTCAGGTCGGGGTTGAGGCGCTCGCGCACCTTGTCGATGGTATCCATCAGCAAAGCCACTCCGCGCAGGCTGAAGAACTCGCACTCCAGCGGGATCAGCACACCATCCGCGCAGGCCAGCGCATTGATGGTGAGCAGACCCAACGATGGCTGGCAGTCGACCAGGACGAAGTCATAGTGCGGCAGCAGCGGCCGCAGTGTTCGACCCAGCGCCTGCTCCCGACCCACCTCGGTCACCAGTTGCACTTCCGCGGCGGACAGATCGATATTGCTGGGCAGCAGGTCCATGCCAGACACCGACGTCGGGCGGACAACCTCGTCCACCGAGACGCCCTGGTCCATGATCAGGTTGTAGATGGTGCGGTCAAGGTGGTGCGAGGCCATCCCGAGCCCGACCGACAGGGCGCCCTGCGGATCGAAGTCGACCAGCAGGACCCGGCGGCCGTACTCAGTGAGCGCGGCCCCAAGGTTGATCGTCGAGGTAGTCTTTCCGACGCCACCTTTCTGGTTGCAGATCGCCAGCACCCGGGCCGGGCCGTGGCGGTCCAGCGGGGGTGGCTGCGGCACCGCGCGGCCCCGGCGCCCAGCGGGATCGATCCCATCGCCTGGGGCTCCGTCGTCGGGGGAGATCGGCGCGGTAGGCGCAACCAGCGGCTGTTGCGCGGATGCCCAAGTCGACATGAAACCCAATCCCCCTTCCCAACGCGGTGCAATTTCCGCGGAGCCTAGCCCCTGGCCCGCGGATGGGCAGTCGCATAGACCTCACGAAGGTTGTCTACCGTCACCAGCGTGTAGATCTGCGTCGTAGTCACCGAGGCATGGCCGAGCAGTTCCTGCACCACCCGCACGTCCGCGCCGCCCTCCAGGAGGTGGGTCGCAAAGGAGTGCCGCAGGGTGTGCGGTGACACCGCGGCGGCTATCTCGGTGCGCGCCACAGCATCGCGCAGCACCGCCCAGGCGCTCTGCCGGGACAACCGGGCACCTCGGGCATTGAGAAAAACCGCGTGGAGGCCCCGCCCGCGGGCGGCGAGCGTGGGACGGCCGCGGACCAGGTAGGCATCCAATGCGGCCAGTGCCGGCCGGCCCACCGGCACCAGCCGCTGCTTGCCGCCCTTGCCGCGCAGCAGCACGGTGCGAGCCGGGCCGTCGACGTCGTCGCGGTCCAGCCCGACCGCTTCGGAGATCCGTGCGCCGGTGGAGTACAGAAACTCCAGCAGCGCCCGGTCACGCAGGCAGCGTGGGCCCCCGTCGGCGGGGAACACCTCGAGCAACCGCAGCACGTCGTGCACCCCGAGGGCCTTGGGCAGCCGTTTCGGCGGGCTCGGGGGGTGGACTTCGGCCGTGACGTCGGCCGGCACCAATCCCTCCCGAAGGGCGAACCGGTGCAACCCGCGTGCCGCGACCAGCGCCCGGGCCGCAGAGGACGGTGCCAGCGGGCGATGCCCACCGGCTCCGTCACGCAGCGCGGCGAGGAATCCGTTGACCTGCTCCTCGCGCACCCCGGCGAGCCCCGCTACCCCGGCCGACGCCAGGTGGGCGGCGTAGCGGCGCAGGTCGCGGGCGTAGGAATCCAGCGTGTTGGGTGACGTACCGCGTTCCACCGCGAGGTGATCCAGATAGTCAGAGATCACCGCGGCCAGCGCAGGCGGCAGCGCGTCATCGTGCGCAGCGACCGAAGGCGAGTCGACGGGGGAACGGGCCGGGCCACTGCTCACCCGAGTGCCTCGGCCAGCGCCACGTGCTCAACGCCGTGCGCCCTGGCGACCTCGGCGGATACCACCGCTCCCCCCGCCACGTTGACCCCCCGGGCCAGGGCCGGGTCGTCCAGCACCGCGTGGCGCAGTCCCTTGTCGGCCAGCGCGCAGATGTAGGGCAGGGTGACATTGGTCAGCGCATAGGTGGAGGTGTGCGGTACCGCCCCGGGCATGTTGGCCACGCAGTAGAACACCGAGTTGCCCACGGTGAAGGTGGGGTCGGCGTGCGTCGTGGGCCGCGAGTCAGCGAAGCAGCCGCCCTGGTCGATGGCGATGTCGACCAGCACCGATCCCGGACGCATCCGGTCGACCAGATCATGGCTGACCAGGGTCGGTGCCTTCGCGCCGGGCCGTAGCACGGCGCCGATCACCAGGTCCGCCCACAGGCACGCCTTGTCCACCTCATACGCGTTCGACGCGATGGTCTGCAGGTGGCCCCGGTACCCGAAATCGATCTCCCGCAACCGGTTGATATTGGTATCGAGCACCACCACCTCGGCCTGCAGGCCCAGCGCGATGGTGGCGGCGTTCATCCCCGCCACCCCGGCCCCAAGCACCGCCACCTTCCCGGCGGGCACCCCGGAGACGCCGCCGAGCAGCACCCCACGGCCACCCTGCATACGTTCCAAGCAGTGCGCTCCCACCTGCGGGGCCATTCTCCCGGCAACCTCGCTCATCGGGGCCAGCAGAGGCAGCGAGCCGTCGGGCAGCTGCACGGTCTCGTAGGCGATCGCGTCGACTCCGGTGTCTATCAGCGCATTAGTGCACTCTGCCGACGCGGCCAGGTGCAAGTAGGTGAACAGGATCTGGCCCTTGCGCATCCGGTGATACTCCGGCGCCACCGGCTCCTTCACCTTGAGCACCAGCTCGACCTCGGCCCACACCTCGTCAGCCTCCACCACGATGCGACCACCCGCGGCCAGGTAAACCTCGTCGGGAAACGCGCAGCCGACCCCGGCGTTGCGTTCGATCAGCACGTCATGCCCGCGACGGGTCAACTCGTGCACCCCCGCAGGCGTGAGCGCGACCCGGTACTCGTGGACCTTCAGCTCCCGCGGAACACCGATCTTCACTTCGGCGTGCCTGCGCGATCGGCGAAGCGGGTCGGGCGGTCTGACCACGACGCGTCGACCGGCCGCGGCTGCGCAGTACCCGCCAGCACGGCTTGCGCAGCGAGCAGCCCGGCGACCGTAGGCGCACTGATGATCTCCCCGGCCAGCACCTGGCGCACCGCGTCGGCCAGCGGTAGCAGGACCACGTCCAGGTCAGCCTCCTCGTCATCGCCGTCGGCTGGGCGCCCGACCTCGGTCAGCCCGCGAGCCAGGAACACCCGCACCACCTCGTCGCTGAACCCTGGTGATGGCGCCACGTCCGCGAGTACCCACCAGCCCCACGCGGTGTAGCCGGTCTCTTCCACCAGCTCCCGCTGGGCAGCAGCCAGCGGATCCTCTCCGGGCACGTCGAGCAGCCCGGCGGGCAGCTCCCGCATCCGGCGGCCCACCGGGTGCCGATACTGGTCAATCATCACCACCGACCCGTCGTCGTGCAGCGGCAGGACCGCCACTGAACCGGGGTGTTCCACGACCTCCCGCCGGACCGCGCGCCCCCCGGGCATCACCACCTGGTCCAGCCGTAGCGCGAGGACCCGGCCGACGTGCAGGGTCTCGCTACCGGACACCGCAAACTCGTGCGGTGGGTTCACCGCAACCCCGCTGGCAGCTCGACGGGCAGCCGGTCCGCGGCCTGGTAACTCAACGCTGCCGCGACGAACGCGACGAACAGCGGATGTGGCCGGGTGGGCCGGCTGATGAGTTCGGGATGGGCCTGGGTGCCGACGAAAAACGGATGGGTGCGCTGCGGTAGCTCGACGAACTCGACCAGATGACCGTCCGGCGACGTTCCGCTGATCACCAGACCGGCGCCTGCTAGCTTGTCCCGATAGGCGTTGTTCACCTCGTAGCGGTGCCGGTGCCGCTCGCGGACTTCGGTGGTGCCGTACGCCCGGGCCACCACCGAGCCCGGCTCCAGCGATGCCGGGTAGGCGCCCAGCCGCATCGTTCCACCCATATCGCCTTGGCCGGCCACAATATCCGCCTGATCGGCCATGGTGGAGATCACCGCGTGCGCCGTGTCCGCGTCGAACTCCGTCGAACCGGCGCCGTCGAGCCCGGCCAGGTTGCGAGCAGCCTCGATCACCATGCACTGCAGGCCCAGGCACAGACCCAGCGCCGGGATCCCGTTGATGCGGGCATGGTGGATGGCCCCGATCTTGCCCTCGATCCCGCGTACTCCGAACCCACCGGGCACCAGTACCCCATCCACCCCGGCCAGTGCGGCCTCCGCGCCCGCCGGGTTTTCGCAGGTGTCCGACGGCACCCAGCGGATCTCGACTTTGGCCCGGTGCGCGAAACCTCCGGCGCGCAGCGCCTCGGTCACCGACAGGTAGGCGTCCGGCAGGTCGACGTACTTGCCCACCAGGGCGATCCGCACTATCTCCGTCGGTGCGTGCACCCGATCCAGCAGGTCCCCCCACTCCGTCCAGTCCACGTCCCGGAAGGGCAGCCCGAGCCTGCGCACCACGTAGGCATCCAGGCCCTCGGAGTGCAACACCTTGGGGATGTCATAGATGGATAGCGCGTCCGGCGCAGCAACCACCCCGTCGATGTCCACGTCCGACATCAGCGCGATCTTGCGCTTGAGCCCGTCGGGGATCTCCCGGTCGGCGCGGCAGACCAAGGCGTCAGGCTGGATACCGATGTTGCGCAAGGTGGCCACCGAGTGCTGAGTCGGCTTGGTCTTCAGCTCACCGGAGGGGGCGAGGTAGGGCACCAGGGAGACGTGCAGGAAAAAGCAGTTGTCCCGGCCGACGTCGTGGCGCACCTGGCGGGCCGCCTCCAGAAACGGCAGCGACTCGATATCCCCGACGGTGCCACCGATCTCGGTGATCACCACATCAGGTGGGCGATCATCATCGCCGGGCTCGGACATGGCCAGGATCCGGGACTTGATCTCGTCGGTGATGTGCGGGATCACCTGCACGGTGTCACCGAGGTACTCCCCCCGCCGCTCCTTGGCGATCACCGCCGAGTAAACCTGGCCCGTGGTGACATTGGCTTTACGACCGAGGTTGCGGTCCAGAAACCGCTCGTAATGCCCGATGTCCAGATCGGTCTCAGCGCCGTCCTCGGTGACAAACACCTCACCGTGCTGGAACGGGTTCATCGTCCCGGGGTCGACGTTGAGGTAGGGGTCCAGCTTTTGCATCGTCACCCGCAGCCGACGCGCGGTCAACAGCTGGCCCAGGCTCGACGCAGTGAGCCCCTTACCCAGCGAGGAGGCGACGCCCCCGGTGACGAACAGGTACCTGGTTGGGCTGGCGGGCTTGACCAAGACCTTCTCCCGTGGTCCGGACCGGTCCTTCGTTTCGACCGATTGCGATGCAGCTGGCGGCACGCCGCCGACCACGGAAGCTCACGGTAACACTACCGGCGGCGGTCTAGGAGCGCCGCCTCGCCGGTCAGCCCTGGATCGCGGGAACCATGGCCTGTGCGTTGCCGCCGGTTCCGTATCGACCGGCCCGTCCCTGCGCCTGCTCGGCCAGCGCCAAGACGGTCACCACCCGTCCCGCGGCAGTGCTCACGTCGTCGACCGTGGACAGCGCGGAGGCTGCTGCGGTGTCTGCCCGCACCACACCGATCGAACCATTGCCGTCGGCAGACCCTGGCCTACCCGCGAGCACCGCGCCGGCGCCGGCGTGATCCAGTTGGGTGGCGAACCGGGCCAGGATGCCAGCCCGATCGCCGCTACCGTTGCCGCGACCCGCGCCGCCGGTGAGCACGACAACAAGCTGCGCCGGCAGCACCCGCGGACCGGCGTGGACGAAGCCACCGTCACCGAGCCCGGCGAGAACGGCAGTGGTCTCAGCTGGGGTGGCCTGCGCTTTACCGTTGTTCGGATTGATCAGCAGTAGCGAGCCGAGCAGCCCACCGGCCAGCGTCCCGGCGTCCGACGCGGTAGGCAGCCGCAGCCCGGCCGGCAGCAGTCGGGTGGACAGCTCGCTGAGTTGGTCGGAGCGGGACGGATCGGTGAACGCATCGGTGAGCTGCAGCTCGCCAGTAACGGTGGCGCCAGCGCTGCTCAATAGCCCGGTCAGCGCATCGCGGTCGGCCGGAGCGGCATCCGCTGCGGTGACGAGCACCACGGAGCGGCCACGCAGTGCGCCGCTCACGATGCGCGGACCGACCGCCGCGCCGAAGACGTCCGCGTTGGCCAATTGGGCATTCAGCGCGTTGCGCTCAGCTTGGAGATCACTCACCTGGCGGCCCAGGTCATCCCGGTTGGAGCTGAGCCCGGACAGCAACCGATCGCTGATGGCGGTGGACCCGAGCACCACCCCGAGCGCAAGCGCCAGGAAGACAGCGGCGATGGAGATCACGTGGTACCGCAGTGAGATCACGGTTTTATCCCAATCCCTTGACCCAGGAGACGACGTCGTTCCAGGTACCGCTGACGAGAACGCCGTAGGCGCCACCGATGTTGGAGACCAGCAACGCCGCGATCACCGCGGTGAGCGCCGCCAGGACCATGAACAGCACGGCGCCTGACGACACCCGGCTGCGATACAGGGCGGCGGCGGCTTGGCCGTCGATGAGTTTGCTACCCAGCCGCAGGCGAGTGAGGAACGTCGACGGATTGGACCCGGAGCGCCCCCGGTCGAGGAACTCGTGCAGGGTGGCCTGGAACCCGACGGCGATCACCAGTTCGGCGCCGTGCGCCTCGGCCAGCAGCAGAGCGAGATCCTCCGGGTTGCTCACCGCGGGGAAGGTCACCGCGCCGATCCCCAGATCCTGGATCCGTTCCAGCCCCGGGGCGAAACCGTCGGGTTGGGCGGGAACCACGACCTCCTGGGCTGACTTGAGGGTCTCGGTCTGCACCTGATACGGGTCGCCGACGATGAGGTGCGGCCGGTGCCCGGCGGCGCGCAGCGCGTCGGCGCCGGCCTCGACGCCGATGAGCACAGGGTGGTATTCCCGGATGAAGTGCTTGAGCGCGGCCAGATCGGCGATGTGGTCGTAGCCGGCAGCCACAACCAGCACCTGCCGGCCGCGGATCGGGACCTCGATATCGGGCACGCCCACCCGGTCGATGATCAGGGCGCGCTCGTGCCGAAGAAATTCGATGGTGTTCGCCGAGAACGCCTCGAGCGCAGCGGTCAGCCCGGACTTGGCCTCGATCATCAGGTCGGCGATCGAGTCGGCGGTCTGTTCGATACCGCAGGCGACCTCGGTGTCCCCGACATATACCCGGCCGTCGTGCAGCCGCAATCGGCTGCCCTCTTTGATCCGCAACACCTCTGATCCGACGCCGTCAATCAGCACGATGCCCGCGGAAATGAGGATCTCGGGACCCAGGTTCGGAAACCGGCCGGAGATCGACGGCGCGGCATTGATCACTCCCGTGATGCCCGCGGCCACCAGCGCGTCGGCGGTTCTGCGATCAAGATCGACCTGGTCGAACACCGCGATGTCGCCGCGACCGACCCGCCGCGCCAGCGCGTCGGCACGGCGGTCCACCCTGGCCAACCCGATCACCCCGGGCAGCTCGTGGCCGGATCGGCTGAGCAGACCGGCGATTTTCATGCTCGTGATGGTGGCAAAAGCCCCGTCCCAGGTCGGGGAGGCGCGCCGAGACAAAAGTCCGTGAGTGGTATTCAGTGCTATAACACTGTTTCGCACTCACGAGCTTTGTCCGCCGTAGCGGACAAGAGCAACTCCTCGGCGTGTGCGCGTCCGGTATCGGTGTCATCCAGTCCGGCCAGCATCCGGGCCAGCTCACCGACCCTGGCCGTCTCATCGAGTGCCCGAACCCCGCTGCGGGTCAACCCGGTGGCGTAGGTCGCTTTGTCCACCACCAGGTGTCGATCGGCGTAGGCGGCGACCTGAGCCAGGTGGGT
>QHBY01000054.1 GCA_003244245.1 Pseudonocardiales bacterium | reverse complement strand
CTTCGCGGCTGACCGCCCGCGACGCCGCCACCGCGATCGGGCAGCGCGTGCCAGGGGTGTGCTGGGCCTGGAGCTCCCCCGACGGCACGCACCGGGGCCGGCTGACCCTGTTCGCCGCCGGCGCCTGGGCCACCGTCAGCACCCGCGAGGGCCGCCCCTTCCCGGTCCAGCAGGCGGGTGCTCGCCGCCTGCTGGACGAGGTCGTGGCCGCCTACCGCTGGTGGCTCGACCACGGCAGTCCCCGCGTGAGCGACTGGACCATCGACATCGACCTCGCCGGCGGCCAGACCATTACGACCACCGNNGGGGCGCGGGCCCCCCCCCCCCCGCCCGCGCGGGGGCCCACCCCTTCCCCCCCCCCGCCACTCCCTGCCACGTCGGGTAGGCGCCCGTCCGCATAGACCACCCGGTCCCGGCCCTGCCCGTCGCGGCGATAGACCAGCGGTTCCCAATCCCCGGCCTCGAACTCCCACCAGCTCCGGCACAACGCGGCCACACACCTCGGCGACAACGCCGACGCCACCGCGATCATGGCCAAGACTCACCACAAGTTCCATCCGCACCGCCGACCGCTACACGTGGGTGTGGGGTGCAGGCGATACTCCATGCAAGGCGTTGATGACCTGCGGAAACGCTCCTTGCCGCCGGATTTCGTTCGAGATCACTTCGCGGCCCGAGGCCCGGCTGTGACCACGGGCCGGCAGTGAGCGCTCAGGGCGCGCTGAACTGGGCAAGACGGCTACCGTGGCCGATCAAAGAGGTCGGCACAGAGTGGGGCAGCTTGTCGTCAGCTCGCGGCGTGGAGTGTTGAGCGGCATTCACCGGCGTTCGCGCCAGCGGTGAATGCGCTCCACTCTGCGTGGGTGAAGAACAGTTGTCCGCCGAAGCCGGTCAGGCCGACGCCGCCTGGGCGGTGGGAGATCGAGTCGTGCGCGGCGCCGCTCCCGGCCTTTGCCGTTAGGTCCTCCCAGACGGAGAACGTGAAGAGCAGCTCCGTACCGAAACGATCTTTGCTGTCGCGGACATAAACACCGGACGGGGTGAAGGCCCATTCCACGCAGTTGCCGCCATTGCCGCCTGACCAGGTGCTCTTGACGAACGTGGGTGTATCGGTGTCGGTCATGGTGAGTACTCCAGGAGAGGGATCGTGCTGGGCAAAGTCTGTTTGAAGATCGTGTCGTACCGGTCCAGCTCCGCTGGCTTCTGCAGGTAAGCCGCTGAGCTTGCCGTCTCAACGTAAGCCACCGACGGGTCTTCCCCTGGGTTGGGGAAGTCCAGGATGGCGAATGACCCGTTCATCGCGGGGTGCGCGCCGGCGCGCAGTGGCAGGACGTCGATGGTGATCTCGGGACGCCCGGCCGCGTCCCGGAGCTTGGTCAGCTGCTCGTCCATCACTTCTTCGTTTCCGACGGTGCGAAGCAGGACGGCCTCGTTGAGCACGGCGTGAAGTTGGCGAGGGGGCGCGCCGTCGAAGATCGCCTGACGCTCCATCCGCACGGCGACACGGCGCTCAATCTCCGCTTCGTCGGTATTGGGCAGGGCGGCTCGATAGATCGCCCAGGCGTAGTCGCGGGTCTGGAGTAGCCCTGGGACAAGCTCCGCCTCGTATTGACGAATCGTGGCGGCGGCCGGTTCGAGGTCCATGAAGAGGCTGAACCACTCCGGCACCGCGTCCTCGCCGTAGACGTGCCACCAACTGGCGTCTTGGGTGGCCAACGCGAGCGCCTGCAAGGTGTCGGTCTCCTGGGCGGAGACACCGTAGCGAGCGCAGAGGACCGCGATGTCCTGCGGCTTCACTGCGTGCTTGCCGGCCTCGAGCTTGAACAACTTCGCGCGCGATATGCCGAGGCGTCGTTCCGCCGCGACCTGATCGACCGACATGCCCGACACCCCGCGTAGCTGACGTAGGCGTCGCCCGAGCTGACGCCTGACCACTGTCGGTCCCACTGTCGCCACGACTACCCCCGGATTCCCTTGCTCCTTGAACTTTACCTGGTTTGGTCTCAGCCGGAGACCAAGTATCACACTGAGAGCACCTTTTTTAGAGTATCACAATGAGACATTTTTTTTGATACTTGCATTGTGAGAGTCTCACGTGCAGGATACTCGGTGCGGGCCGGACCGAGCCCGAGCGCTTCTACAACGCTGGCGAGCCGTGCACATCACACCCGCCGGGCACGCACCGCGCGAGACCGAGGCGGACTTCGATCGCCGCCAACGCCTGCGGGGTCGACTGAGCTTCGAGCGGAAAGGGGTTGGGGAAGCGTGACCACAACGGGGGATGTCCACCAATCGCGTCCGCTGCGCCCGCCGCCTGGCCAGCCTGCTCACGACACGCCGATGTCGCGGTGTGCTTCCCGAGTGATCAGGTGAAGGGTTTCGAATCATGATCGACAGTTCAATGCCGGACCCGTTGCCGGGGCCCGTCGAGACCGCCGCGTGGTTCGCCGCCGGGCAGCCCGGCATGCCGGATCGGCTGCTCAGCGGGCACACCCGCCGCGAGGACGGTGACTGCGCCGGCTGCGGCACGTATCGGCCGACCAAGTGGCCGTGCGTGCTGGTCCACATCGGCCGCCTAGCGAAGCAGATCAACGGCGAGCGCAACCCACCCTCGGCGCGACCCGACCCAAGCTGGCAGGACCGACGGCGCTGCGCTGCCCGCCGCCGTCGGTCCTGCCCTCCACACCACGAGTAACTCATCCAGGTCGGCGGTCCCTGGGTGCCACCACAGAGAAAGGAAGTCGCGGCCCATGTCGGGCAACCGGGTCAGCTCAACTGGTCAACTATCAGGTGAGCTCGATCCCGCTGACGGTCTGCTCGCCAGCGCCGCGCGGGTCGTGCTCACATTCAGCGCCGACGGCGGGCGTGGCACGTGCGGCTAGTCGATGGTGGTCCCATCTTCGATGACTATCTTCCCGGCGCCGGTAGCTATGCGGGCACTCCGATCAGCCAGTTCGCCGCCTTGCCCGCTGTAGGAGACCCCCGTGCTCGGTACAACCCGCCACCGGGTGTTCCGGTCATCGCGGTTGCTTCGCCGACCGACTTCTGCACCGCCGCGTCCTACAACCGTCGGACCGATCGCCCAGACGACAGCGACACCCCCGAGCGGCGGATCCGGCTCTACGAGGTAGGCGGAGGCTGCCATCTCCCGGCGGATCAGGGCAGTTACTTCCCGGGTCCCGAGGAGCTGGCCCAAGCCGGCTTCGCCCCGGAGAATCGGGTGGCCTATTCCCTCAATGGCTTCCCTTTGCACGCTGTGCTGGATGCCGTCTTCGTCAATCTCGACAGGTGGATCGCCGATGGCACACCGCCACCTCGGGCCTCCCGGCTCACTCCGGTCGACCCCACCGCGTGGCCGGTTCGGCCGGCCCTGGATCAGTACGGCAATCCCATCGGTGGAGTCCGTACCCCGAGCGTGGACGTCCCTATCGGCACCTACGTGGAGCGGGGTCTTAAAGCCCCGGGCAGCAACAACAGCGCCTACGCCGGGTACGACATCCCGTTCTCCTCGCAATATCTCAAGGTCCTCTACCCCACCCACCAGGTGTACGTCGACAAGATCACCGACGACGTGCGCACACTCGTCGAGCAACGATGGCTGACCAGCTACGACGGCGACCAGCTGATCGACCAGGCACAGGCCGCGAATGTCCCCGGCTCGTGAGCACCGGTGACACCGTGCGCTCTCGGCCCGACCCCTGGTGGCAGCATCGTGGCTTGTGCCCGCGACCTATTTGCCCATCAACGATGCCTCGCGTTCGTATGTGATCACGTTCAGCTGTCCTGACCGGGTCGGCATCGTGGCCGCGATATCCAGGTTTCTCGCTGATGCGGGTGCGTGGATCACCGAGGCTGCGTACGCCACCGACAGCGCCACCGGCTGGTTTTTCACCCGCCAGGTCGTGCGCGCCTCGTCGGTTCCTTGCGAGGCCGACGAACTCCGGCTGAGTTTCTCCCGTGTCGCCGCGACACTGTCGCCTGAGGCGATCTGGCGGGTGAGCGACACCCGCCGGACCAAGCGTGTGGTGGTGTTGGTGACCAGAGAGTCGCACTGTCTGCATGATCTGCTGGGTCGAGCCATCAGCGGTGAGCTCCCCGCGCAGATCAGCGCGGTGATCGGGAACAACGAGGCGTTGCGCACGACAGCCGAGGCGCACGGGCTGCAGTTCTCCTTCGTGCCGTTCCCCAAACCCGGTACAGATCCACAAGCTACCGACGCGGCGTTCGACGAGCTCGCGGCGCAAGTCGAGGACCACAACCCGCACACCGTCGTCCTCGCCCGGTTCATGCGGGTACTGCCGGCCCGGCTGTGCACGGCCTGGTCGGGTCGGGCGATCAACATCCACCAC
>QHBY01000053.1 GCA_003244245.1 Pseudonocardiales bacterium | reverse complement strand
CACGGCGAGCCGCGCCTGCTGCGGGCGATCGCGCTCAACGGGCTGGCCGACACCGAGCTGCTGCGCCTGGCGGCCAGCGCCGAGAAGTTCTCCGAGCACCCGCTCGGCCGCGCGATCGTGGACGCCGCAGAGCAACGTCACATCAGCGTCCGTGACCCAGCTCGCTTTGACGCGCTCCCCGGATTGGGCGTGAGCGCTCGCACCGCCGACGGACGCTCCCTACTCGTCGGGCGCCCCCAATTGCTCGCCGAACGCGGCCTCGAGGGCGGCATCGAGCAGGCGCTCGTCGATCACCCCGCCGAGGGCACGACGGTCGTCGCAGTCGCGCTCGACGATCGGCCCGTCGGCCTGCTGCTCCTCGAGGACGAGCTGCGTCCCGAGGCTCTGCCCACGGTGCAGCGCCTCCAGCAGCTCGATCTGCGAACCGTGCTGATCACCGGCGACCAACACGCCACCGCCCGGCGCATCGCCGGCCAGGTCGGCATCGACGAGGTGCACGCCGAGGTCCGGCCTCAGGACAAGGCGCGGCTCGTGACCGAATTGCAGCGCCAGGGACACAAGGTCGCCTTCGTCGGCGATGGCATCAACGACGGGCCTGCGCTGGCCGCCGCCGATGTCGGCGTGGCAATGGGGCTGACGGGCACGGATCTGGCGCTCGAGAGCGCCCAGATCGCCTTGCTGTCAGACGACCTCACAAAGTTGCCGCACCTGCTCGGGCTCTCGAAGCGGGCCATGCGCGCGATCCGTCAGAACCTCGCATTCTCCCTCGGCGTGCTGGCGATCGCCGTCGTCCTGACCATCGTCGGCATCCTCCGCCCGGTCTCGGGCGCGCTCCTCCATGAGCTCTCATCCATTCCGGTCATCGCCAACTCCGCACGGCTCATCGGCGTACGCAGTCGTCGAGCAGCTTGACATGTGATCATGCGCATGTAAGCATGGGTGCATGGGTCAGGCTCACGGTGTCACCTCCAGTACGCCGGTCACCGCCGAGCGGGCTGAGCACATCGCGCGCGTAATGGCTGGGCTCGGAGCCGCCAGCCGGGTGCGGATCTTGGGGCGACTGCGTGAAGCTCCGTGCACAGTCGGCGAGCTGATGGTGGCGGTCGAGATGGCCCAGCCCGCGGTCTCCCATCAGCTGCGAATCCTGCGCGATCTGGGGCTGGTGGTCGGCAAGCGGGACGGTCGTTACACGAGCTACAGCCTGCATGACTCACACGTGGCGATGCTGCTCGACGAGTCGCTTCGTCACATCGACCACCTGCGGGCGGCGGCCCCGGACACGCCGGGAGCCCACCTCCACATCGACCATCAACAACACGATAGGAGCACCATGACCGAAGAGCATCCTCACGACGCCCCGCACGCGCACGAGCACGAGCACGAGGGCGAGACCCACTCCCACGCGCACACGACGCACGAGCACGAGCACGTGGAGCACGAGCACGACCACGAGCACGAGGGCGACGCCCATAGTCACCCGCATGTGCATCAGGAGGGCCTCGAGGAGGCCCACGAGCACCAGCACTAGCAGTCCGCCGCGCGGCCGTGTGCCGGGACCCCTCGGTACGCGGCCGCCCGGCCGCCGGTTCCCGAGTCCCAACTCCATTGTCTGTTGCAAATCTACCGCTAATGCGATACGGTCGTGATAGTAGGTGGAAGCAACAGCAGAGGAGATCTGCAATGGGTCTTGGCCAATTCGAAACCAGGCAGGGAGTCCGTGCTGTGGCGCACGCGCTTCGAGCTCGCACGTCACTCCTCCTCCTCATCCCCGTCCTGGTTTCGATGGTCATCGCCGGCCCGGCGTGGGCGGGCGCCGGCTCGAAGGGGCGGCACGTCCACCACGGTCGCGGCCAAAGCTTCCACGACGGGGCCGGGCGCAATTTCCTCATGGTCGCCGACCCCGGGGAGAAGAAGCTGTTCTTCTACAGGGTCCCCGCTCACGGCGACGCGGCGCCTCGGCTGACCGGCGTGCTTCCGGGCGTGGACCTGGGCGAGGCGCCGGCGCACGGGGGAACGATCGCCCTGCCGGACGGCCGCATCCTCATGAACGACGAGGCCGCCGGCAAGACCCTCGCGGTCCGCCTCGACGACCGGGGCAGGCCCAGGATCGCCGACAGCGTGAGCTCGACGCTCGGCAAGGAGGTGCCCTGGACGGCCGTCAGCCCGGACTTTCGCTACTACGCCGTCGTATCCAACGGCGCGGGGAGTGCCACGACCGAGTTCGTCAACCTCATCGATCTCAGGACCTTCCAGAACACCCGTTTCGAGGTCACGTTGAGCAACCCGGCCCTTGACCTTCATCCGTTTCTCGCCGGAGGGCCCGGCCGGGGGCCGCGAACGCTGTTCCTTGCGACCGGTGCCCAGATCGACGCCTATAGGGTCGCCGATGTGCTCGATGGGCTGCCCACGACGCCGACGAGCACCATCCGCATTGGGGCCGGCAGCCACGGCCAGTTCATCTCGCCGGACACCGGAAAGCTCGGCATCACGACCGAGGCCGGACTCGATGTCATCACCTGCGGATTCCCGTGCTCCTCACTCAGGAGCCGCGCCACGGTGTCATGGGACGCCGACGGCCTCATCGGCGGACAGGGCTTCCGGCCTCGGCTGGCGTTCGATGGCGAGCACGTCCTCAACACCGTCGGCCTCTATCCCACTGNNGGCCTGGGCCGACGCCCGCCAGGAGCTCCACGTGACCGACCTCACCGACGCAACGGCCCGGCTCATCTTCGTGGGCAACGGGACGTCTCAGCGCGGCTTCGCCGACGCTCCGACCTCGTCGCGCTATCTCGCATACATCCTCGTGCATTCCAAGGGCGATCCCCGCGGCGACGAGCTCAAGCTGATCGACGTGCGCCCGAACTCTCGGAGCTACCTCGACATCGTCGGCACCGCGAAGCTCGAGCAGATGAGCAACGGACCGGTCGCCGGCATGCCGAGAGAGGGCAAGGAGCAGCGATTTGCCGCCATCACCCCGGATGGCCGCTACGCCTTCGCCACGCACGGTGGCGATGGGAAGGTCTCCATGGTCGACACCGCGACCATGTCGGTGACCCAGTTCTCAACGCCCACCTCGCTGCGCGGTGGCGGGTACGTGACCGCCTTCCAGGTCGGCTTCGAACCCGTCGACCTCATGGGCCGATGAGCTGAGCCGGCGGCCGGTCCGCGCGCCCCGGGCGGACCTG
>QHBY01000052.1 GCA_003244245.1 Pseudonocardiales bacterium | reverse complement strand
GCCGGCTGAATAACCCTCACGGATTAACCCTACCGGATGGGATGTCATTCGATTCGTGGCGGGAGCTCGGATGCCGGGTCGCCCTTGTCGTGAGTTGCTCCGCATGGTGGCTCGGTGACTGGCTCGTCTACGGTGAGCAGGCATATGGTGATCGTTACGAGCAGGTGATCGCTGATACCGAATTGGGCTATCAGACCTTGCGGAACTATGCGTGGGTGGCGAGGAAGCTGCCCATGTCCCGTCGACGGGACACACTGAGCTTCGGTCATCACGCCGAAGTGGCCGCACTCCCCAACGATGAGCAGGACGCGTGGTTGGCACGGGCTGAACAGTCGAGCTGGTCCTGCAGCAAACTACGGCGAGCACTGCGGGTCGCCAAGATGGCCGGCCGCAGGGCATCCGGCGACGAGACATCGGTCGATGCCAGGGCGCTGAAAATTGACGTGCCGGCCGAGCGACACGACCGATGGCGGTCTGCTGCCGAACAGAGGAACTGTTCTGTGACAGATTGGATCATCGCGACACTGGACCGTGTCGCAAGCGAGGAATTGAGTACCTCGACAACCTCGTGGACCGCCTCACCATAGCAAACAGCAAGATGCCAACGGACCTACCAAGGGGTCGCGTCGCAGCTCCGGTGTAAATGAAGACGGACGTAGGTTCCCCTCGAAGACGACCAAGTCACGAGGAAGGAGCCCACGTCCGTGTCGAAGAGAGTAACGCCCAGCGAGCGGCTGCGCGTCGAGGTGGACGAGGTGTTCGCCGGCGGCGCGGATCTGGCCACCGCGATCGAGCAGGTGGCCCGGATCGGAGCGCGGCTGCTGCTGCAGACCGCGCTGGAGGCCGAGGCCACCGAGTTCCTGGGCCGGGAGCGCTACGCCCGCGTCGTAGCCAGCCCGGAGGCTCGGGAGGGCAGCCGCAACGGCTACTGCGAGACCACCATCAAGACCACTACCGGGCCGGTGACGCTGTCGCGGCCGAAGCTGCGCGGCACCACCGAGGCGTTCGCCTCCCGGCTGCTGGGCACCGGCGTGACCAAGACCCACGCGCTGGAGAGCCTGGTCATCGCCGGGTTCGTCCGCGGCCTGTCGACCCGGGACGTGGAGGCCGCCCTGGCCGAGGCCCTCGGCGAGCAGGCCACCGTGTCGCGCTCGACGGTGTCGCGGATCTGCACCGAGATCGGGACCGAGATGACCCAGTGGCAGCAGCGTCGCCTCGACGAGGTCGAGCTGGACTACCTGTTCCTCGACGCTAGCTTCTTCCGATACCACGTCGGCGCCGCGGCCGAGCCGGTGCTGGCCGCGTGGGGCATCACCACCGCGGGCAAGCCGGTGTTCGTCGGGCTGGACACCGGCGCCGCCGAATCCACCGACGCCTGGGCGGGCTTCCTAGCCGACCTCGGCGCCCGCGGGCTGGCCTGCCCGCTGCTGGTCATCTCCGACGGCGCCGCCGGCCTGATCGCCGCGGTCGAGCAGACCATGCCCGCCGTGCTACGCCAACGCTGCCTGATCCACCGCGCCCGCAACCTCCTGGCCAAGATCCCGAAGAATGCCCAGGCAGAGGTCAAGGCCGACTACTGGGCCATCTTCGAGGTACCCGACACCCTCGAGCCCGGCCTCGACGCCGTCGCCCACACCCAAACCAAGATCGACGATTTCGCCCGCCGCTGGCGCGACTCCTACCCCGCCGCTGGCGCGACTCCTACCCCGCCGCGGTGCGCATCCTGCTGTCCGACCGCGAGTCGCTGACCCACTACCTGCGGGTGCCCCGCGAGCACTGGACCCGGGTGCGGCACTCCAACTTCATCGAGCGCACCTTCGGTGAGACTCGCCGCCGGGCCAAGGTCATCGGCCGGCTACCCGGCGAGACCAGCTGCATCAGCCTCGTCTGGGCCGTGCTCGACCGCTCCTCCCGCGGCGCGCGCGGATTCACCATGACCCCCACCGGACTGCGGCTGCTCCAAGACCTGCGCCGCACCCTGCTCGAACCACCCACCGCGCTACGACACACCGAACCCGCCCCCGCCGCCGACCCCAACACTGTCGGGATCGTGGCCTAACATCAACCCAGCGAGAGGATCTCTACGTCCCCTCATTTACACCGCTCGTGAGACGCGACCCTACCAAGGCTCGGTCGCGTCGACAGAGGCCCCCGTAGTCGAGTTGGCAACAGAGGAGATCGACCGCCTCGGCGGCGTGGGGTCATTGCCTACCTGGCCTTGCACCATCGACCTTATGATCGATTACCGCGACGGTGGTTGCAGTCGTTGCCCCTGCTTGTGGGATTTCGTCCGGCCCTCGTCGCGGCAAAGGTCGCGGACGCTGGCCCAGGCGCAATGGGTTCCACCGTCTCAGATCCGGCGGGGCCTGTCGGATCGCTTCTCAACTCGAACGGGAACTTCCCATGATCGGGGGGAACGGACAGTGATAGGCGTCATCTCATTAGTCCGCGTTTCCGCTGACAGCAAGTCCGCGCTCAACAAGTTGGCCAACAGACGGCCGGATAGCAGTAGGGCCCGCTTCTGTCGGGGGCAACTGGCAGGGGATCAGGGACTTGCGGCAGCGGTTGGCAACCCGTCAGAGCTAAGCATGCTCGCGATGGTCGAGAAGCGGCTGGGAGGCCCCGGCGGCGTGGCGACAGACCGCCTCAACAACACGGGAGGATCCGTTGTAACGCGGTGTTACCACCGGGCCGGCGGGTGGCCTACGCGACGGTTAGCCAACCTGGAGGTCAGTAGTGCTCGCGCTTTACCCCTGGCAGCGAGTCGCGCAGACGCCGATCGTGGGCAAGCAACCTCGCGGCACGACGAACCAGAAGATGGTCGCCGAGGCGCGCGGTCAGGCAGAAGATGCAGAACTGCTCAACGGTGTGGGGCGTGCTCGGCTGGCTCCAGTCGCGACCGGATAGTGGCGTCAGGCAAGTGCCGGCCGTCCACCGGGGCTACATCACCAACAGCTCAGCCGCAGGTCAGGCGCAGGGCTGAATGTTCATATGAAACGCGGCGTCCATCAACTCAACATCGTGAGCGCCTCGGTCAAGTCATGTTCCATAAACAACAACCCCTCCGCAGTACATGCATACGCGATTGCATCCCCCAGGGCGTTTGCACGTGCAGATGTAAGACTTCGAGGAACGTCGACTCAAGCGATCTTACTAGGACGACCGTGCAGGTCACTTACGTATGTTGTCACTCGTGTGGAGTCTTTTCCGAATATCTCGTCGTGGATATGGTCGAGATGATGGAGACTTGAGACTTTCACCTGTCAAGAGCATCCCGTCAGGGGGCTCAGCTTGGCCAATGGCTCAAGCAAGTGCATTATGCACTGTTGATGAAGTCTAGGTAGTAGGGGGAGTCGACATATGGGTGCACGCCCACATGTGGGACCGATTGATCCGTGTGGCGGAGACATGCACCTTCCGTCACCTTCGGCGGACGCTCAAGAGTTACCAGCTTCGCGCACCGAGCAAATCCTGACTGAAATATGGCGTGAGGTCTTAGAGCGTCCTGACGTGAGCGTCCGGGACAATTTCTTCGATCTGGGAGGGTATTCACTGCTGCTGCACGTGGTGCGGGAAGAGATCGTTCGACGGTTGGGTGCACATCCACGCATGATGGAGCTCTTCCAGCATTCGACTGTCCGCGCGCTCGCGCGCCATATAGACGGAGATTCTATCGACGTTGCGGGTCGGACGGGCTCGCGTGGTTCCGAGCAGCGTCAGGACGCGCGCGCCAGACTAGGGCGGCTACGGACTCAGCGCGCCCGTATGACGGGGCTGGGGCAATGAGCCAACCGGTTGACTCGGAAGATCTGGACCGGGACAGCACACGTGTTGCCGTCATCGGGATGGCATGCCGATTCCCAGGTGCGAATAACATCGATGAGTTCTGGCAAAACTTGGTTGACGGCGTGGATAGTGTCACCAGGTTTTCCCGACAGACTGTGGCGGCGATCGGCAACCAGAAGGTCACGGAATACGTGCCCGCCGGCGGCCTATTGGCTAATCCTGAATGGTTCGACTCAGAATACTTCGGCTATACGCTTCGTGAAGCCCTCCTACTTGACCCGCAGCACCGCGTACTTATGGAGTGTGCCGTTGAGGCTCTTGAGAGCGCGGGCCACGACCCTGATCGGAGCACTGAGACGATCGGGATTTATGTCGGGTGCAGCGAGTCGTCGTACGCACCGATTCTGAGGTCGCAGCGCGATCATCTCTCCGCCGTTACCGATTGGGATATACGGATGGCGACTGCCGCGGACTTCCTCGGCAGCAAGATCGCGTACAAGCTGGGGTTACGTGGTCCAGCGGTGGCAGTACAGGCAGCATGCGCTACTTCACTGGTGGCCGTTCATCTCGCTGTACAGGCTTTGTTGTCCGGCGACTGCGACATCGCACTCGCCGGTGGCACATCGGTCCATGTTCCGCCCAAACTGGGCCGTTTCTCCGTGGGTGGCCTCCTCTCGACGGACGGAACCTGTCGGACCTTCGATGCCAGCGCCGATGGCGTGGTCGGCGGTCAGGGGGCCTGCCTCGTCGTGCTGAGGCGGTTGCCAGAGGCGACAGCTTCGGGTGACAAGGTGCACGCCATTGTGTGTGGGTCGGCAGTGAACAACGATGGCTCCGACCGTGTCGGTTTCACCGCTCCCAGCGTCTCGGGGCAGGCAGAAGTGGTCCGGGCTGCGCATCTCGCGGCCGACGTGGATCCGAGGACGATCACCTACGTCGAGGCGCACGGCACGGCCACTCCCGTCGGGGACCCCATCGAGGTGGCCGCGCTGACGCGGGCATTCCGTGCATCCACGGACGAATGCGGCTTCTGCTGCATCGGTTCGGTGAAGACGAACATCGGGCATACCGACGCTGCGGCCGGGATTGCGGGCTTCGTCAAGACGGTACTGGCGATCGAGCACGGGAAGATTCCACCGAGTCTGCACTTCACCGAACCGAATCCGGAGATCGAGTTCGACACCAGCCCGTTCATGGTGGTGACCGAGTTGCGAGAATGGCATCCAGAGGGGATGCCGCGGCGTGCGGGAGTGAGCTCTTTCGGCCTCGGCGGAACCAACGCACACGTGGTGCTGGAGCAGCGCACGGCACGAAGCCCTGGCGATCGAACCTCCTCGTCGCAACTGCTCGTGTTGTCGGCTCGCACGGCCATGGCGTTGAACACCGTCGCCGCCCGGCTCGCCGCTCACGTGTCTCGCCATACCGAGCAGGAGTTGCCGGACGTTGCGTGGACCCTGCAGACCGGGCTACGAGAGCATCGGTATCGGCGATGCGCGGTCGTGCGCGGGCGAGCGGACGCGGTCCGGGCGCTCTCCACCTCGGACGACGACCGATCGATCAGTGACATCGCGAACCCGGACCGCCCGATCGCGCTCATGTTTCCGGGTTGGGACGGTTTATCGGAAGTCGCTCCCACGACCTCGGATGCGCAGTACGGCGGGAGCGGTCGCTACCGCCAGGAGATCGAGCGGTGTCGCCGAGTCGCCGCCACGCTGGGTGTCGATTCCTCGGGCACCCATCTCGGCGAGTTCATGCGCCAGTACGGCCTGGCCCGCATGTGGGCAGGGTGGGGTGTCACGCCGGAGTCGGCGTTCGGACAGGCCGAAGGAACGCTGACGGCGTTGGCGGCTGTCAGGACCCTCCCTCTCGACGTGGCAATCAAACTGCTCGGCTGCCGGGCGCGCCTGCGGGCCGGGGACAGCTCGGTGGTGGACGAAATTGCCCGTCTTGTCGCGGACATACGCTCGGAGGCCCCGTGGGTGCCGGTCGCCTACGAGCACGGGTTCGTAACGCGTACGGATGTGTCGGACCCGATGTGGTGGGCGGAGCGGCTCACTTCCCGGGTATCACCGGATCGTGCGTTGTCGACGTTGCTCGACGCTCCCGGCCGCATTCTCGTCGATCTCGGTCCCGACTGTGCCTTGACCGCGGCTGCGCGGAGTAGCGCGAGGTGGTCGCCTGGACACCTCGCCCTGCGCGGGTGTCCAGCACGTGACGACGACAGGTTGCTGCACGCGCTGGGTCGTCTGTGGTGTGCCGGAGTCTCCGTGTCCTGGGAGGCTGTCCACGCGGGACAGCGCAGGTTGCACGTGCCACTGCCTGCCTATCCGTTCCAGCGGCAGCGGTACCTTGTGGAACCGGACGAGCCGGGCTCGACCGGAACGACCGAGCCGACGATCGCTCAGGCCGACACCTTGCGGCTCGACACCCAGCAAGTGATCAATGGGCTGTTCGGCGAGATGCTCGGCCTGCGGGAGGTGGATCCGCAGGACAGTTTCTTCGACCTCGGTGGTGATTCGCTCGTCGCGACTCGACTGGTTGTGCGGGTGCGTCAGGTCTTCCCGGTTGAAATCGAGCTGCGTGCGATGTACGTGGCGCCCTCCGTTGCTGAGCTCTCCGCCCTGATCGACGAGCGGATGGCCGACAACGTCCGGTCATCCACCTCGAACCCGTCGGGAAGCCGGCATGACTGACGCGACACAGACTCCTCGGCACGGCGGGCGTTGGCTGATCCGCCGCGTGCGCCGACCGGATGCCGCGGCTCACCTGTACTGTTTCGCGCACGCCGGGGGCGCACCGGGTGAGTACGTCCGCTGGGCGGATGACCTGCCCGAGATACAGGTGTGGGCGGTGCAGCCGCCTGGCCGCGCGTCTCGTTTGGCCGAACGTCCCTTCACTCGTATGACGGCGCTGGTCGAGGCCGTTGTGGACCAGGTGACCTTTGAAGGTCCGTTTGCGCTCTTCGGACACAGCCTCGGCGCGCTCGTGGCTTTCGAGGTGGCCAGATCCATCCGCGCGCGCGGGCTACCGGGACCGGTGCGGCTGTTCGCCTCGTCGTGCTCGGCTCCCACGGCGATCCGAACCACGAAGCGGTTGCACCTGCTCTCCGATGCAGACCTACTTGCCGAGATCGAACGCCGGTGGGGCCCGATGCCGGCGGAAGCGCGATCGGACCCCTTACTGCTGGAAACGGCGCTCGGTTGTTATCGAGCCGACTTCGCGCTGCTGGACGCATACGAGTACGTCCAAAGCGGCCCGCTCGAGTGCCCGATCACTGTTCTGGTGGGAGATCGGGAACCGGGCCGGGCCCGTGCCATCGCCTGGCGTGCCCAGGCCACCGGACCATTCGACCTACATACTCTGCCAGGTGGGCATCTCTATTTTCGTGAGAGTCGCCGCGAACTGTGTGAACTATTGCGCTGGACCATGAACAGTGATCTCGGCGAACGATGCGAACGGGGAAGTACTCAATGAAGCGCATAGGGATCGTCGGCGCCGGAACGATGGGTATCGGCGTGGCTCAGCTGTTTGCCGAGAACGAATACGACGTCGTCCTCGTCGACATCGCGGATGATATCCTCGACCGCGCGCGGCGGGAAATCGCGCGTAATGTGCGTCTGGCTCCGCTGGTACGTCCGGGGGTCAAACGAATATCACTCAGTGAACTGGACGATCGCATCAACTTCACTAAGAGCATCGCAGAGCTGAGCGATGTTGACTATGTCGTCGAGAACGTAACGGAGGACTGGCCGACAAAACGCCGCCTGTATGAGCAGCTGGACAGCGTGTGTCGTGCGGACGCCATACTCGGGGTGAACACTTCCGCGATCCTGATCACTCGGGTCGCCTCCGTGACCGGTCGAGCTCCGCTGGTCGTAGGTGTCCATTTCATGAATCCGGCGCCGCTCAAGCCGACGGTCGAGGTGATCCGAGGCGTGCACACCAGCCAGGAGACGATCGAACAAACGCGAGCGCTGCTGGCCACCGCGGGGAAGTCCTGCATCGTCGTCGAGGACTCTCCTGGGTTTGTCACCAACCGAGTACTGATGATCACGATCAACGAGGCGATCTTCCTGCTGTGGGAGAGGGTCGCCTCGGTTCAGCAGATCGACCGGCTGTTCAAGGAATGCTTCGGGCACAGTATGGGGCCTCTTGAGACCGCCGATCTCATCGGCCTCGACACGGTTCTACTGTCCCTCGAGGTGCTCTACGACGAACTCAACGACCCGAAATACCGGCCGTGCCCATTGCTCCGGAAAATGGTCTACGCAGGACGTACGGGGAAGAAGAGCGGTCAGGGGTTCCGGCCCTACGAGACCAGTACGACACAAAACTGAAGACGGGGGCGTAACGCGATGAATGACCATGAGACGAGCCGTGTTCGTGAATTCGTCTCCAAACATACAGACGGTATCCAAGTCGACGACGACCTTGACTTGTTTGCAAGTGGCCTCGTCAACTCTCTCTTCATCGTCCAGCTGGTCATGTGGATTGAACGCACGTTCGACATTCCCGCCGAAAACAAAGACCTCGATCTGGTCAACTTTCGAAGTGTCTCGGCGGTCATGCTTTTCGTCGACCGCAAGAGGGCAGTATCGAACTCGACCGGCACCTAATCTGCGAGGAGACCAGACGTGGACTTCGGACTGGACACCGAACAGTGCCGTATCCGCTCTCAGATCATCGACTTCGCCAAGGAACAGCTCGGGCATGACGTCGCCGAAGACGACCGGGCCGGCAGGTTCTCCCGGAAGGATTGGCAGAAGTGCGCAGACTTCGGCGTGCTGGGATGGCCCGTCCCTGCGGAATTCGGCGGCAGTGGGTACAGCCCGCTGACCACCATGATCGCCCTCGAGGCGCTCGGTTACGGATGCTGCGACAACGGGCTCGTCTTCGCCGTGAACAACCACCTGTGGGGTTGCGTCATCTACCTGCTCAACCACGGTACAGAAGACCAGAAGAACCGTTTCCTCGGACCACTGTGCGAAGGCCGGCTGATCGGCGCGCACGCGTTATCCGAACCGAACACCGGATCGGACGTGTTGAGCCTCGAGACGACAGCGGTACGCGACGGTGACGACTACGTGCTGAACGGGACGAAGTGGTTTATCAGTAACGGTCCAGTCGCGGACCTGTTGGTCGTCTTCGCCAAGACGGGGGTCGCCGGTCGTGGGCAGGACCAGTTCTCGACGTTCCTGGTCCCCTGCGACCTGCCGGGCGTCGCAAAGACCCGAGAGTTCGAAAAGATGGGTCTGCGTACCACCGAGATGGGCGCCGTCGAGTTCACCGAGTGTCGAGTTCCGGTCGCCAACCTGCTGGGCGTCGAGGGCGCGGGCTACCCGATCTTCACCTCGACCATCGAGTGGGAGAGGGCGTTCATGTTCGCCAACCAGGTTGGCGCGATGGAACGATTGCTGGATACCTCGATTGAGCATGTCATGTCCCGGCGCCAGTTTGGCAGGCGGCTCGGCGCGTTCCAGGCGGTTGCGCACAAGGTCGCGGACATGAAGATCCGGCTGGAGCTTTCCCGGCTGATCCTCTACCGCGTCGGCTGGCTGAAGACCGAGGGCCGGATGTCGTTGCTCGACTCGACAATCGCCAAGATCTTCGTCAGCGAGAGCTTGGTGCAGACGGCGATGGCTGCTGTGGAGGTCCATGGGGCGCGCGGCTATGTGAGCGACGCGGGCATCGAGCGCGAACTCCGGGACGCGCTCGGCGGCCCCATCTACGCGGGTTCGTCCGCCGTCCAGCGCGGCATTCTCGCCGAGTTGCTTGGCCTGGACGGGGGACTGTCCGGATGACGGCCGCCGATCACGACGCTGCGAAGATCCGGTCGACACACCGTATCCAGCTCCACCCGACGATACCGGAGGCCAAGGCCGACGAGTTCGCGAAGCGCTTATTCTTCGTCTCCGAGGCGATTCTCGACTTCTCTCTGATCCGCGGCGGTGGCCTGATCGGCGCCGTGGATCTCGTCCTCGCCGGCGCGGCCGATCTCGACCAGCTCAGCAAGAAGCTCACGTTCATGGTGGCCAACGACGTTCTTGCTCAGCGGCAGGTGGAACACAACGTGGTATGGACCGCGGACGCCGACCGGCTGGCGCGCGACGTGTTCGATGAGCTATTGGCCGGCGGGGTCGCGTCCGAGGCAGGGGAGGGTCAGATTGCCATCGGTGAACCGGTCCTGTCGCTCATGGACTATCTCGATGCGCGGATCCTCGAGCTGGTGAGGTCCGAGTTCGGTGCTCGCGAGTTCCGATACCCCACCCTGATCTCCACCGCCGCGATGGACAGATGCTGCTATTTCCGGTCTTTCCCACACCTGATGATGTTCGTCTCGCGACTGCACGGCGATGTGGACACCTACCGGGGCTTCCTGGACGATCTGACTGACCGGTCGGACCTGTCCGGCTCCCTGCGCTCCTACTGCGGGGATTTCGACTACTGCCTGCCACCAACCATGTGTTTCCACACCTACCACCAGTTGGCCGACCGCCCGCTTCGCGAGCCGTCGATGGTCGTCACCGCTCGTGGGAAGTCCTTCCGATTCGAGTCCCGTTACCGGCGTTCGCTGGAGCGGCTGTGGGACTTCACCATCAGGGAGGTGGTGTTCCTGGGATCGCGAGACCTCGTCCTGGGCCGCAGGAGCCGGTTGATGGAACTGACCTACGAACTGGTCACAGACCTCGGGCTTGGTGGACGGTGCGAGGTCGCCAACGATCCGTTCTTCGTTGATGGCGGCACGGCGGACAGGGTGTGGTCACAGCAGATCCTCCGACTGAAATACGAGCTGCGGCTGCCCCTGGAGCCCGGACGCGACGTGGCCGTATGCTCGTTCAACTTCCACGAGCAGTTCTTCTCGGACTCCTACCGGATCGAGTCGGCCGACGGGACCTCCCCCGTCTACACCGCGTGTGCCGGGTACGGACTCGAGCGGCTCGCCTTCGCCTTCCTCTGCCAGCACGGTCTTGATCCGGCGAACTGGCCCGCGCCCGTCCGAAGGGCCGTGATCGGGTGAAACCGGACATGCGGAAGGCTCGTCTGCTCGTGATGTCCGCGGCCACGTCCTCGATCCTGGAGGAGGTGACCACACAGATTCACGACAAGCTGGAAACCCTACACGACAAGGACTTCGCAGACCTGGTTCGTGGACTGCGGTCGGAGCAGGAGACCGGCCCCTACCGGCGGACGGTCGTCGCGGCAGACCCGCGGCAGGCCGCGCGGCGGCTGGCCAAACAGGATCCGTTGTGGGTCCACACGTCGTGCAGCCGACCGGACCGGCCCCTTGTGTGGATGTTCGCCGGCGTCGGTGACCACTACCCGGGGCTGGCCGCTGATCTCTATCTGTGTCTGCCGCGGTTCCGGGAGCGGTTGGACCATTGCTTCGAGACCTTGCGTGTGGGACTAGGCGTCGACCTGCACGACGTGCTCTATCCCGACGGCGTGCGCCCCGCGGTCAGCGATGGTAACCACAGGACGCTCGATCTCGCGGCTGTCTTCGATCTGCGCGACACCACGCAGGAAATCCACCGGACACGAGTTGCCCAGCCGCTCGTCTTCGCCGTGCAGTACGCGCTAGCCGAGGCGGTGCGGGCGATGGGGGTCAGTCCCACGGCGGTACTCGGATACAGCGTCGGCGAGTACGTCGCCGCCTGCGTCGCCGGTGTGCTCCCGGTCGACAGTGCCCTGCGGTTGATCGCCGCCAGGGCAGGCATGATGGCTGAGCTGCCTGAGGGGGCAATGCTCGCGGTCATGGCCGGAGCACCGGACATCGCTGGCCACATCGACGAGCGGGTGTCTCTTGCCGCCGTGGACGGCCCGGAGCTGACCGTGCTGGCCGGCACGGTCGATGCGATCACGAACATGAGTCAGGTACTGGCCGGAGAGGGTATCGCCAGCAAACGGCTCGCCGCATCGCACGCGTTCCACTCGCCGATGATGGAGCCGGTGGTCGAGCCGCTGCGCCGGATGGTCGGTGACTTTGAGCTGCGGCCACCACGGGTTCCGCTGCTGTCCAACGTCACCGGCACGTGGCTCACGGACCGGGAGGCGACCGATCCTGGTTACTGGGCGCGGCACGTGCGCCAGCCCATCCGGTTCGCCGATGACCTGTCCGAGGTGTGGGCACTCACCTCGCCCATCCTGATCGAGTTCGGACCGGGGCCGGCGCTGTCACGGCTGGCCACGCGTCATCCCGACCGGCCGGCGGACGATTCGGCGCTCCTGCTCAGAACGCTGCCCGGCCCGTTTGAAAGCAACTCCGCGCAGGCTCTGCTGCTCAACATGATCGGCAGACTGTGGGCTACGGGCATCGACGTCGACTGGTCCGATGTGGAATGAGATGCGTGCACCTGATCGGAGTTGACAGCCACGTGGGCTCGTATGGAGGTCGATGGTGTACCGGAGTATCACTCAGACGTATCGTACTCGGTTCGAGGCGGTTCGGGACGAGTTGGCCGGCGCGGGAGATGACGTACTGCCGTTGACGGGAGCGCAGCGACGCTTCCATCATGCCCAGTGCATGCAACCCGAGTCTCGGCGGACCGTAGTGTGCCTGTTCGCGGAGTTTCCGGCTGCCACAGTGTCTGCCGAGCTCCTGCGCCGCGCCGCCGAGGCGGTCGTCCGGAGGAATCCGGCACTGCGGTCCAGGGTGGACAGCTACGCTGGTGTGCCGCTGCAGCGCATCGTCGAGGTAAACGTCTCGGTGCGGGAGGTGTCCGGACACGACGCCCGGAAGGTCGTCCGCGCCGCGCTCGACGAGTGGCCCGGTGACGCGGGCCCATTCCAGTTGGTGCTCGGTCGCGACACGCACACGGATCTGCTCGCGCTGGCGTTCGACCACATCGTCTGCGACGAGACCTCGATCGGCCAGGTTGTCGCGCAGTTGACCGAGGCATACGGGGCGGATGTCGACGTTCCGGACCGGGTCGTCGTGGACGGGATGGACCGCTATCGCGATGCGATCCACACCCAGCTCGACAGGGAACTGGGCGCCAGCGGCGAGGAGGCTCTGGTCCACTGGCTTTCCCGTCTTCGTGACGCGCACACCGGACGGTGGGCCGTCGGCAGGCGAGCCGATGAAGGTGCGGCGTCCCGGTCGGACTGGCGCACGGTGGCGCTGCCGACCGTCCGCGGGCGCGGTCAGCTCTTTCCGACGCTGCTGGCATCCTGCCGGGCGGCGTTGGTGGAGCACGATGACACAGCGCCAGTTTGCTACACCTGGGCCGGTGGTCGTGAGGCTGGGCCGGAATCGGTGATGGGTTGCTTCATCAACACCGTTGTGTGCTGTCCACCGGGCGACGGATTCCAGGCCGTGCAGCACGCTTGGTGGGACGACCTGGAATGGGCCGACACCCCGTTCGACGAGGTAGTCAGGGCCGCGCGGCAGGCGAAACTGCGGTGGTCCGGCCACCTGGACTTGGTGCTCACCCTCGATGACCGTTCCCAACGCACTATTCCGGTCCTCGGTGGCGTAGCCGGAAAGGAGACCTACGTTCCTGGGATGAGGGTTGGAGCACCGATGATCGTGTCAGCTTCCTACGATCGTCACGAGCTGAATCTGAGGGTCGACCACAATCCGGCGCTCGTGCCGGACGACATGGCCGATCACATCTCCGGTGCGATTGTCGACGCCGTGCGGAAGCGTTTCCATGCGTCCGCGTGAGTCGGTGATGCAGTGGCCGCCATCAGGCCACCGAGCCGAGCCGGCAAGGTCGGTACTCATCTCTACGGATCTCGGTGATCACGGCCAGAGCACCTACGAACTCGCCAGCGGCGGGAGCGTGGGCATCGGCTGGCTCAGCGACGGGGAACTCGCCGTCGGCTCCGACGTGGCACTGACTGCGGGCCACATACACGCGCTCGCCGACTACTGGTTGATGACCAACGACAGTTCGTCGAATACGTACTGCGTGGAGAACCTCGAGGGCACCGGCGAGTACGTCAAGGTTCAGGCGGGGCGCTGCGGCGTCCCGATACCGTTCGAGTTGAGCCGGATCCTGCTCACGGTGGCGAACAGGCAGGATAACTTAGTCGTCTTCGCGCCTGAACGTGCCGAAGTCGGCCAGGTACACAATGTCGGCGGGGAACGGCTCCCATTGCTGGACGAAACCAGCAGATATTACATGGTGCTGGTGTGCCTGTGCGAGTCTCGCCTGCGCAACTGCGGTGTGGAGACCGTGCCGACGCCGACCCAGATCTGCCGGCGCCTCGCTTCGTTTGGCGACGATCAGGCACTCAGTCGCTCGGCGGTGAACTACCACATCGACTATCTTGCGGAGAAGCTGGACGTGCTCGCGCCGATAGAGGGAAAACGGATCGGCAAGCGCGAGGTCATCGCCGGGCTGGCACTCAAGTTTGACCTGGTACGTCCCGAACATCTGGCGTTGTTGCCTAGGCAGGCGAAGGGAGGTCGCGCAGAGCGGGAACCTGCGAGCCGAGCAGGGTCAGCCAGGAGAGCGCGCCGATGACGGCGGAGACGGCCAGGGCCGCGCGCAGACCGACGCTGTCACCCAGCACGCCCGCGAGCAGGCTGCCGAGCGAGAGCGTGCTCCACACGAGAAAGCGCATGGAGGCGCTCATCCTGCCGAGCAGCCGGTGCGGGGTGACATGTTGCCGCAGGCTGACCTGGCTGATGTTGAACAGCGGCACGCCGAGTCCGAACAGAACCTTCCCTCCGACGAGGAACGGCCAGGCAAGCGTCGCGGAGCTGAACGGAAGCAGGACCAGACCTGCTCCAGAGATCACCGCGCTGTACACGATCGTGGGGCCGAGGCCCAGGTATCGGACCACGTACGGTGCGGTGATCGCGCCCGCGACCAAACCGGCGCCCGCCAGTGCGAGCACCAGCCCGACCTGGGCGGGAGAGTACCTAAGTGAACGCACCATGTACAGGGGAAGCAACACGGTGACCATGGAAGATGCCAGATTGGTCAAGCCCGCGCAGGCGCCGATCCGGCTGAGTATCGGGTGACGTACAACGAAGCCGAACCCCTCGACGATCTCATGGCGCAGCGATCGCCGCGCTGACGGTGCGAGGTCCTCGACGTTGCCGATCGTGCGGCAGAACAAACCGGATATAAGGAAGCTGACCGCGTCCACGGTCACGGTGGCCGCGGCGCCTATGGCGCCGACCAGTATTCCCGCCGCGCCCGGGCCCACCACTTCGGCTGCTGAGCGGGTCGCGGTGACCTTGGCGTTCGCCTCGGTGAGCTGCGTGCGGTCCACAAGCGACGGTAGGAAGCTCTGGTAGGCAACGTCGAAAAACACCGTGAAGAAGCCGACCAGTGCCACGACGATGTAGAGCTGCGTCAGTGACAGCACCCCGAGTGGGTATGCCAGCGGAACACTCATCAGCAGCGCGGCACGGCCGAAGTCGGCGGCCATCATGAACGGGCGCCTGCGCATTCGGTCCAGCATCGCTCCTGCGGGCAATGCGAACAGGAGGAAGGGCAACGACCGGGCCGCACCGAGCAGGCCCAGCTCACCGGCCGAGGCATGCAGCACCTCGATTGCCAGCAGGGGTACGGCAAGCAACCCGACCTGAGTGCCGGTCTCGCTCACCGACTGCGCAACCCAGAGGCGCAGGAAATCGCGAGACCGCCACAGGCTGGGTGGGGTCACGAGTGGCCGGCCACGCAGTGGTATGCGCTGAACTTCAGTGGCAGCGTGATGCTGCCGTCGTCCTGATCCAACAGTGTTTGTGCCAGCTCTACGAGGTCGCTTTCCGATCCCTCGGCGAGTTCGCGCAGAGTACTCATCTCCACCTTCCACACGGCCACGAGTGTGGTCACGTCCATCACACGAACGCTGACGCTGAGGGACAACTGGTCACACATACGCAGCCCGGCTTCGTTCAACTGCGCCACGATGGCGTGCGGCGCCTGTGGGCGGACGGACGGCTTCTCGGGCACGGTCACCACGATCGGGCCCCCCGAGACGACCACCCTGCCCATCTCCCGCAATGCCACGACGGGTCGCGCGAAAAACTGCACGCCGAGGTTGCACACCACGGCGTCCACGCACCCCTTCCGCAGCGGCAGGGCGTGGGCGTCGGCGTGCAGCAGCCTGATTCTCGGTCCCGCGGCGCGTTCGAGCAATGGCGCCGATCGGTCACAGGCGATCACCTGGTGCCGCTGGGCTGCCAGTACGGCGGCGACACGGCCATCGCCACATGCCACGTCCAGCACCCTAGCCGGCGATGGCAGCCCGGTGCTCCAACGCGCGAGGTACTCATAGGTGATGGCGAAGAAGGGCGCCACTCGCTCGGCGTAGTGCTCGGCGTGTTCCTCGAAGTGGTGTCGGACATCCACCGCCGTCACCTCGCCGCCATGGATGCGCCCACCATGGGAAGCACCTCGTCGATCGCCTGGAAGGCCGTCCGGATCTCCTCGGTCGTCGTATAGACATAGGCCGAGATCCGCAATACCGGCCTCCGATCACCGAGTGCCTCCACCAGGGGCTGCGCACAGAGTTTACCGGAGCGGCACATGACGGCGTAGGAGTCGCTGAGCAGCCGGGCGACCTCGTCTACATCCACGCCGGGCGGCAGCCGGACGCTCGCGATGGCAGCGCGGTCGACCGCATCGGTGCCGCCGAGAGAGACCATGTGCGGACGCTGCGCGATCTGTCTGTACAACTCGCCGGCAAGCTCGGCGTCGTGGCGTGCGATCTCCTGCCAGCCCAGCTTGCGCAGGTAGTCCAGCGTCGCCCCCAGCCCGTACACGCCCGCGACGTGTGGGGTACCCGGTTCTAGGTGGTGAGGGCTGTCGCGCAACCGTTCACCATCGAGGTCGACCCAGTCGACGGTACCTCCGCCGCGCGCGAGTGGACTCAGCTCGCCCAATCGGCCGAACAGGACGCCGATACCTGTCGGTCCGAGCATCTTGTGCGCGGAGAACGCCGCAAAATCCGCTTCGGTTTCGGCGAGTCGGATTCGGCCGTGCGGAACGGACTGAGCAGCATCGACCACGAATATCGCTCCGGCGTCGTGCGCCATCCTGGCCATTTCGGCTACCGGGGCGTAGCGACCGGTGACATTGGAACAGTGGCTGACCGAGACGATCCGTGGATGTCTGCGCAGTAGCTGCGCGTAGTGGTCGAGATCCACCGTGGCGCGCGAATTAAGCCTGATGTACTCGACCCGCGCTCGATGTCGCCAGGGAAGAAGATTCGAATGGTGCACGTCGATCGGGACGATCACTAGGTCGTCGGCGCTGAGCCGAAGACCGCAGGCGACCGTGTTCAGGCCGACCGTGGTGTTGGGCACGAAGGCGATGTCCCTGGTATTGGCGCCCAGTTCGCTGGCCATGTCCGAACGAACCTGCTCGAAGTGGGTCGACGCGATGTCGGAAAGCATGTGCTTGCCGCGGTGCACGCTCGCGCTCACGTCCCGGTAGTAGGCGACGATCTGTGCGACAACCGGCTCCGGGGTCAACGTGGTGGCCGCGCTGTCGAGGTAAATCAGGGCGCGTGTGCCGGTTTCATGAACCCGTAGGATCGGCAGGTCCGAGCGCACGGTGGTGGCGATATTTGAGGTGGACATAGGGGTCCTTCTATGAGACGGCGGTGGTGCAGGTGACGAACTTGCCAGAGCGTTCCGCGGGCAGGAAGGCCGTAACGTCGATGACGATCTGACACACCTTCCCGAGTCGCGCGCGCAGTCTGTCCCTCATGCTGTGCTCCCACTCGGATACGTTGCCAGTGCTGGACATGTATCTCAGTTCTGCCCGGTCCGGTGCGTGTTGGTGGAATCGGTAGCTCACAAGATGTTCTGGCGCACCGATGAGATCGTCCAACTCCCGCATGCTCATCCGGCTGCCGTCCGAGCACACCGGGGCATTGCGCCAGCGTCCCTCGAACCGCACGGCGGGATGACGATGTCCGCACGGGCAGCCGTCGAGCAGCTGGTAAAGATCGCCGGTCAGGTAGCGCACGCGCGGTGAAAGCGGCTCACCGAGGCTGGTCACTACCAACTCGCCGACCTCGCCGACAGCGACCGGCGCCAGGTCAGCATCCACCAGTTCCATCCACAACTCTGCCGTGTTCAGGTGCAGTGTGCCGTGTGGGCAGCTAACCGCCACCCAGCCGCATTCAGACATGGTCACCGAGTTCGCCACCGTCATGCCGGTGGGCAGCCGTCTGCGCAGGTACGCCGTCGCGAACGCGGGTGCGAAGTTGTAGGTCATGACCAACGCACGACCCGGGATGTCCTGTGGGTCGTCGTGGTCGAGATAGCGCAGGAGATGGGCCAGCCGGGTCGGGTCACAGGAGAGATAGTCGGGACGCCAGTCGACGATCTCGTTCCAAGCCTGGCGCAGCATCTGTGTCGAAGTGGCATAAAGGTCGTGGGCGGCGGGAAGGACGAGCATTCCGTTCGGCAAAATCCTGTCCCGGATGGTGGTCTGTGGTAGAGCGCACTCGACGTCCGAACAGTTCGGGGCGGCGTATCGGACGCTTCGCCTGGTTTCGGGATCGGCAAGTACTCGTAACAACGGAGGGTTCGCCGCGAGCGCCCCCAGGCGGCGTTCGGCCAGGGTGTAGGAGTAGTCCGCGCTGAGCAGACGTTCGTATGCGGTACCGGAGCTGCGGCTGCGCACGACCATCGGATCATGCAATGTCGCACCACCGGCAAGAACGCCGGCCGGGAACTCCCGCCGGTATTCCGCCCGGGTCGTGGCCGGCACCATGGCGAGGTCGGGGCTGTCACGAATGTTCTGGGGTAGGACGCCGACGGCATCGAACTTATCCCGGGTCAGCTTCGTGTTGTGATAGGCGTACGACAGTGCTTCCCTCAGCCGCGGCAGGGCATCTGTCGGCATCAGGAGCTGCGCGTCACGTGTATGTGACCGAAGGCTCACGAGATCACCTCGCGCACCTGACCGGACTCGACGACAGCGTCCACAAAGGAGCTGAAGGTGTGCGTCTCGAAGATCGTTCGCACCGGTATCGAGCGGTCGAGCCGTGCTCGTATGAGGCTTACCGCCCGCACGGCGAGCAGCGAATGCCCGCCGCGCTCGAAGAAGTCGTCGTTGTCAGCTAGGTCGGCGATCCTCAGCAAACTGATCCAGACCTCGCGGGCGACATCTCGAACACTCGCGCGGTCGCCATCCTCGCCCGGTGATGCCGTCACTGCCACGTCGGCCGAAACGGCTGCCGCCGGCAGGGCGCGCGCAGATATCGACGGCGTGACCAGGCCGGCCAACCGGACCGAATGGTCGCTGGCGACCTGGGCGAGCAGGGACAGGAACGCGTCCGCGGTCGTCTCTGCCTGTTTGGCGTCGAAGTAGCGCGCCGATGCGTGATACACCAGGTCCCATTCGTCCGGTCCTGTGCGTCCGGTCCGCTGTTGCGCCTCTGTGATGACGATGACGTCGATGGGGAACTTCGCCGTGCCGTTCGTCACCGCTTCTTCCAGTACCATTCGCACACCGGGCAGCGTGAGGTCGGGGAACGGCGCATCGTGGAAGTTGAAGGTCGTCTGGAAGACCGGGTTCTCGGTGGAACGCGGTAGCCGTAGTGCCTCTACGATCGCGTGCAGGGGTGCACCCTCGTGGGCGTATCCGTCCAGCAATAGTTCGGCGGTCTGCCCGACCAGCGTTCCGAACTCGGCATCCGGCTCTGGCGCGACCCGGATCGGTATGTTGTTCAGCACGCAGCCGAGCATGTGTTCGGCGTCTTCCCAGGGCCGGTTCACCACGGCGGTGCCGATCGCGAAGTCTCGTTGCCCGGTCAGCGTCCACAGGAAGACGGCCCAGGTGGAGAAGCAGAACATGAACGGTGTCACCGAGAGCTTGCTGCTCGCGTGCTTGATCCGCTGCACGAGTTCAGGGTGGACTCGCCGACGAACCTGAGTGCCTGTCTGGTCTTGAAGCGCCCCCGATCGGGCGGCGAGTGCGAGCGGTGGCACGCCCCGCAGGTGGTCCAGCCAGTAACCCAGGTGCTCAGCCTTGCCCCGCTTGTCCCACCAGCGGCGCTGGCGGTACGCGAAGTCTCCGCACTGCAACACCGGATCGACCAAATGCACCTCGACTCCGCCCACCGCGGCTCGATAGCGCCGGAGCAACTCGTCAAGGAACACCGAGAAGGACCAGCCATCGTGTGTCAGGTGATGCTGGCTGTGAACCAGCCAGCTGTGATGTTCGTCGAGGCGGATCAGGCACCAGCGCACCAGCGGTAGAGTCGTGATGTCGAAGACGCGGCGCACGAACTGATTGGCGGCCTGTCTGGCTTCGGTCTCCAACTGGTCGATCGTCAGTCCCGCGTCACTCAGGTCCAACACGGTGACAGCCGGATCGGCCCGGTCATGGACGAGCTGATGCGGTATTCCGTCACGGCTGACGAAAGTTGTGCGAAGGATCTCGTGCCGCTCGATGACCCCAGACAATGCGGTCCGCAGCGCGGATTCGTCGAGATCCCCGGTGAAATGGTAGATGGCCTGGAAATTGTAAACGGGTTCGTCAGGTGCGAATTCATGCATGAACCACAGGCGTTCCTGGAGGAACGACATCGGCGATTCACTGTCCGCTGGACGGCCTTTCGGTGACTCATCGAAGTGCCGTCCAAGTTCTGCTACCCAACGGTCGAGCGCATCAAGATCGGTGTGGCCGAGGATGTCTCCGGTGGTGACCGTGACGCCAAGCCGGGATCGAAGTCGGCTGGCCAGCCTGGCTGCCTGAAGCGAACTCCCTCCGCAGTCCAAGAACCCCCGCGAGCCGTCGGCCGTGCCGAGCACTTCCCGCCACGCCAGACGAACGACACTCTCTTCGGCCGACGGCGGCTCCGGCTCGGATACGATCGGTTCACCGAGACGTGCCAGTGCGGCTAGGTCGACCTTTCCCCGGTCGGTCAGGGGTAGCCGGTCCAGGAAGGTGATGCGGCTCGGCACCATGTGCCGTGGTAGCAGCGAACGTACAAAAGCACGCAGCTCATCCGCTTCCGGGCGTTCGCTTCCTGCCACGACATAGGCCGCAAGGGCAGCGCCAGTGTCCTCCCGTACTGTGACCACGCAGCTCTCGACGTGAGGATGTGCGCATAGCGCGCTCCGTACGTCACCCAGTTCCACCCGGTTGCCTGCCACCTGAACCTGTTCGTCTCGACGACCGACGAAGAGCAGCGCTCCCGCCTCGGTGACGCGGACGACATCGCCGGAGCGGAACACGCGCCCAACCTCGGGAAGATCGACGAACCGCTCTAAGGTCAGGGCACTGTCGCCAAGGTAGCCCCGAGCGACGGGTGCGCCCCCGATCAGCAACTCGCCACTGAGGCCAGGAGCGATGTCGACGATCCGGCCGTCGTCGTCGGCGATGTGCAGTTCCACGTCCGCTACAGGCGAACCGATCGGTAGGTCGCCGTCGCCGAGGTCGTCTGCGTCGGTGACCTCGTGATAGGTGACCGCGACAGCGGCTTCGGTCGGTCCGTAGCGATTGAAGAATCTCACCCACGGCAGGGTCTCCCGGATACGTCGTGCCAGCGGCGCAGGGAATCTCTCACCACCGCAGATCAGGTAGCGCAGCCGGATGGCTTCGCGCAATGCAGGCTCGGCGAGCAGCAGCGGCATCATCGCTGGTGGCAGGCGCACCGCCGTGATCTTTTTCTCGACGAGGGTCTGGACGACGATCAACGGGTCCAGGTAGTCGCCTTCCGCCATGGACACGACGGTCGCGCCACAGGACAGTGGCCAAAAGAAGTCGGTCATCGAGGCATCGAAGGTGTACGGGGAGAACTGGAGTAGCCGATCGTCCTGTCCGAGCGGCAGATGCTCGGCTAGCCAGTCGATATGGGCTAGCAGATTGCCGTGCTCGACGACTACGCCTTTCGGTTTTCCGGTCGAACCTGACGTGTACAACACATAGGCGACATGGTTCGCGCCGACGTCGAGCTTGGGCGTACTCACCGGCGACGAGCTGTCGTCGATGGCGGCGTGCAGATCGACCACCCGCCACCCGTTGGTGAATCTGTCCACGGTGGCGGGGTGCACTATCACAGCGGCGGGTTCACCGTCGCGCAGAATGGCTGTCCGCCGCACTGCCGGTTCCTCGAGACCGAGAGGCAGGAAAGCCGCCCCCGATTTTAGGACTCCCAACATCGCCACGCCCATGTCCGGTCCCCGTTCCAAGAACAACCCGACCCGATCGCCGGTGCCGATAGACGAGTGGAGGAGATGCTGGGCTAGGCGATCCGCATCCTGGTTGAGTTGCCCGTAGCTGTACATCTGCCTGTCACCAGTCCAGGCGAGCCCGCTCGGGTCCAGCCTTGCCGCGTCTTCGATGGCTGCCATCAGGGAATTTCCGCGGATCATTCTTCCCCCAGTTTCCGGCGGCCGCATGAAAGCTGCGCTCCCACGCCAATGAATCTCACACACTCGCCGCTCGTGTTGGCAGTCTCGATATGACCACGAGGGTCAGCCCGCGTCATCCTGACGAACGTCAGGGAGACGCACGCCGACTGGACGACTGGACGAAGTGGGGAGGGAACTGTGTCCATTCAGGGTCTCGTTGAGCTGGTCCGTCGGCAGTGAGTTGACGCTGCTGACTTGTTGGATGTGGATCAGGCGCCTGGCTCTGCAGCCCATAGCGTGCCGAGGGCGATGGCTGGTTAGCTCGGATGCTTCTTGCCGCCTTCTGTGGCTGGCTCACACATAGCGTGCTGGTGGTCATCGCCCGCCCGTGACGTGGCTCTACAGAGGCATGAACCGACCTGAAGTCAGGGTGCCCGTCGCGGGATCACCCTCGTCTGGCGACGGAAGGGTGCGCATGATCATAATCGGTATTGACCCGCATAAGAGCTCGCTGACCGCGGTGGCGGTCGAATCCCCGGGGGGAATCGGTGGCAACTATACGGGTGGCGGTTACCGCGACGACGGTGTGCCAGTAGCAGGAGTGGGCGACCCGCTGGCCGCAGCGTCGCTGGATCGACCGCCTCGTCCGCCACGCCGAAGTCCTTGCCACCACTGGTTCTCATCAGACGCTGATGCGCGCGACGCAGCCAGTCCCGCGACATCTTCACCGGGCAGATGTCCCCGGCGAGCCAGACGATGAGTTTGTCCTCATCGCCCACCGTCGACTCCGGAACTGGTGGAACGAATGGAGGGCCGACACCACCGCTGCGGCTGGTACGGCGCCCGGACCCCCGCTCACCGCAGTACCGCGCGTCGGCGGCGCGCTCCTGGGCCCAGGTCCAGACCCAGGAGCGCGGGAAACCTCTGTCCAATTCGTTAGGCGGCGTGTTGCCCACCGCCTCGATCATCCGGGGGTGGCTGGAGAGCGCCGGGAAGGATTTGTGTCAGATGCCGCCGGGCGAGGTCGGTGAGGGTGCTCAGGTACACCACCGGCTCACCTTCCTCGGTCAGGCTGGGCACCACCAGCACCGAGCCGGTGTCCAGCCCGGCCAACGCCAGCAACGCCCGGACCCGCTGTGCCAGAGCGACCGCCCTGCCGTGCGCGGCGACTATCCCGGCCGCCTCACCGGGCGCCACCAGCCGAAAGATCACGCTCCCAGCCATCGCGTACTCCTCAGGTCCTGACCGGAGCCGCTAGCGGCGCTACGCCCGTATGGCGCAGCGCAACGGCCCCGATACCATCTGGCATCGGGGCCTCCTTGGGGTTCCCAGCCGGGCCACCCGTTCCTTGCACGGTGGGGGTGGCCCGGCCCTGCTCTTAGGTGGGCGGGTCGCGCAGCGCGGTGAACACGTCGATCTCCCGACACAGCCGCAATGCGTCCGCCTCGGGTGGCTGCGCCCAGGTCACCGGCCCGTTGGCGGTCCTGGTGGGTGGCAGCGGAAAGGTGCCGATGCTGCGGTGCATACCCGCCGGCCAGGGCAGCGCCACGCCATAGCGCTCCCCAGCCAGCATCACGTGGTGCTCAGGGGCGTCGGGATGAGCCAGCACCAGGGCAGGGCAATGTTGCTGGCGCAAGATCGTGCTCACCCGAGCCGACAGAGGCACGGGCATGATCAGCGCCACTGTGTCAGGTTCCAGAGTCAGCCACACCTGGTGGTGACGCCGGGTCACCGGCCAACCCCACTCCCGGTAGGCCACTGCAGCCGCCTGCGACCCGCAGTCAGCAACGGTGGCATCCACCGCCCCGGAGCCGATGACGGGCACCGGGGGCAGACTCGCGCTGGCCTGGCTGAGCACGCACAACGAGCAGGGCATGCCCTGACCGGGCGTGACGGTCTCCACCAACTCCGGGCGCAGCAGCGCCCCACAGAGCGCCACCCCGGTCATGTCCGTCTGCGTTCCTGGGTGTGCTGGCACCACATGCACGATGCGCGCGGTTTCCCCGGCACCCGGCCGGTACCGCACCAGCACCACCGGCCGGGTGGCGGTCACCGCCACAGCACCGGCAGCGCGGTGACTGTTGCCCGCGCTCATCCCGGCCCCTCGCGACGCGCCGCGCCATCTGGCGCATCGGGGAGCAGGCGCAGCAGACGGGGTGACAGGCTGACCACCTCGTTGCCCGCGAAGCGCACGTAAACCGAATCGAGGCCCCTGCCGACGACCTGGCCTTGTTGGTGCAGCCGCGAGGGCAGCAACCCCCGCAGCGTGCTCTCGGCGACCTGCTCGACCAGGCAGAATAGGGAAATGTGGCGGCCCTCGACATCGCCCCACCGGTCACCGACCGGTGGCGGTGTGGCAGCGGGCATGGTGTATCTCCACTTCACGCGGGTGTGGTTGGTGGCCGACTGGCCGCCGGGAGCCCAGCGTCGGGGGCCGCTGACTCAACCGGCAGCCAGCCGGCGATCTAAGGGGGCCGGCGTCACTTATGGGATGCCTGCGCGCACCGGCGACCTGCCAGGGATGCATCGTGGGGTGGGGTCCGACCGTCTCGCCCTGGGGAGCCTTCGGGGAGGAAGCGGTGGCGAGACGGTCGGGGTCTGGAATGGTTCACTGTGTGGGTCGCTGGGGTCGGGTTCGATCGGGGGCCTCACGTCAGTGTCGTCCCCCACGTCGCCGGCCGCGGTAGGGTTCGTAGGGTCCTGCGTGGGTGGTAGATCGGTCAGCCCTAGCTCGCTGATCAACCGGGAACGCAGGAACCACTCGGGCTGCTGGAGCCAGAGGGTCGCCTCCCGGTGCACCCGGCAGTGCCGGCGACGGAATCCGAGCACCGCGCCCGGCCTCCGACACGACGAGCACCGGCCTCGCTGATCCACCGGGTGGGCACCGAGCAGGGCATACAGGGTCGCGAACACCCGACACTGGAGCGAGCCGATCCCACCCACAGCACCCGACCCCGACTCGACCGCATCAACAAGGACATCACGCAATGCCCCACGCAGTGGATCGTTCGGGTTCATCGGCCATCTCCTTGTGCGGTCCGGGCCCACAGCGGGCCTCGCTGGGCGCGGATGCGGACACGGCGGCTGTCCGCATCCGACATGGCGGTTCGTTGGGGTGTCACGCCGCCCAGGGCGTCGGGGTGGGAAACGTCAGTTGTTGTGGCAGGCGACGCATCGTGGGGCAGGTACCGCGGGAGCTGACCCCGCGGGAATCGGCTGACGGGCTCGACCGCAGCCCGCGCGGCATCAACTAGCTGCTCACGCGGTTGGTCATGACTGGCCTGGTACACACTCAGGTTGGCGTGATCTGCTTTGGCGGGCATCATCATCGTCTTCCTGCGCTCGCGGCTGGGGTTGCCGATGTTTGTCGTGGGGTCTGTTGCCTACGCGATCTCTCGTCGGCCTGATCCAGCTAACTGCCGCCGGGGCGTGCCCGGCAGGGGGTGAGGGGGTGGTGAGGGGTAGTGCGAAATCCTTGACGGCGCGTGAAGAAGCTGTGACGGTTCGGATTCGATGGGGGCAGGGCAGGAGGTGGAGGCTGGTGATGAGCAGGCCGCGGAGCGCCAATGGTGATCTGGAGCGGGTCTGGGCGGGTACTGGTTGGTCGCGTAAGGAGTTGGCCCGGCGGGTCAACCGCCGTGGTCAGTCACGGGGCTTGCACCTCAATACCGACGCCAGCCGGGTCCGGGCCTGGTTTGCTGGTCAACGACCGCAGCCCCCGGTCCCGGCGATTCTGTGCGAGTTGTTCAGCGAGCACTTCGGCTACCCAGTGCGACCCGAGGCGATCGGCCTGTCCGCTGACGCCGACACCGACGTCGGGCTGAGGTACCGGCCGGGCTTGGCGGCTACCGTGGCAGCAGTAGCCGACCTCGGGAGGAATGACGTGCACCGCCGCGATTTCCTGCGCACTGCTCCGTTTGTCGCTGCTGCAGCGGTTGCCCCCAGCCGGGATTGGCTGCTCGCGACACTGGACGCCACCGCCCCGCGTGGCGGGGGCAGGGTCGATCATGAGCAGGTCGCGGCGATCCGTGAGGCGTTCGCCGTCTACCAGGAGGCCGACGTGATGCGCGGCGGGGGTCATGCGCGCCGTGCGTTGGCCCAGTACGTCACCGGCCATGTGCTGCCGCTGGTGCGCGATGTCGACCCCGACACCGACACCGGCGCGAGTTTGTTCGCCGCCGCGAGCGAACAGACCTATCTACTGGGTTGGATGGCCTTCGACGATGGCCGCCAGGCCCTCGCCCAGCGCTACCTTGTTCAGTCCCTGCGACTGGCCCAGGCCTCCGGGGACGCCAAGCTCGGCGCGCATGTGCTGGCCGGAATGAGCGACCAAGCCCGACTGCTGGGCCATCACCAAGAGTCACTGCAGCTAGCGACCGCCGGTCGCCACGGACTCACCCGCGCCTACAGCCCGGCCTGCGCCGCCGATTTGTGGGCGCTGCAGGCCCGCGCCCACGCCACGCTCGGCGAATCCCGCGAAGCCGCCCACGCTGTCGTCGAGTCCGAGGCCGCGTTTGAGCAGGTCTACCGCGGCGAGGAGCCTGAATGGGCTCGGTTCATCGACACCGCCTACCTTGCCGGGGAATGGGCCAACGCCTTCGGCGACATCGCCCGACCGGTCGAGTCCACCCGATTTGCTCGACGCTCGGCTGCTGAAGCTCGCAACCAGAAACGGGCCCGTCGCGGCGCGCTGAGCCAGGCCGCTCTGGCTCGGGCCGCCCTCACCAGCGGAAACCTTGACCTCGAAACCGCGGTACACAACGCCAACCGCGCCCTGGACCTCGCCGTCACCGTCAAGTCATCCCGCTGCACCGAAGCCATCACCGACCTCCGAGCACGCATCCAGCCCTTCCACACCGTGGCGGTTGCCCGTGACTTCGATGAACGATCACGGCTCGCCCTCGCGGCCAGCCGCCAAAGCTAGGCCGCCATATGAGCGGGAGCAGCACATCAGCGCAGATCACGAGTAGGTAACAAAATGATGATTAGCTATAGCTCGCATTGCCACTCACAGACCGGGACCACGCGTCCGCGGGGTCGAAGCCTTTGATCACGTCCAACACCGCGGCGGCGTCCGCGACGTCGGCGGTGAAGATGCTCACGCAGTCCAGCGACCGGCAGGCCGGCACGACGCCCGCGGTGCTGACCAGGCCACGGGTCGGCTTGCAGCCGACGATCCCGTTCATGGCGGCTGGGACGCGTCCGGAGCCGGCGGTGTCGGTGCCCAGCGTGAAGGAGACCAGTCCGGCAGCCACCGCGACGGCTGAGCCCGAGCTGGAACCGCCGGAGATCAGGTCGGCGCCGGTGCCGGCAACCAGACCACCGCCGAGGACGCTTTGGCAGGTGCCGTAAGGCGAGCGGGTGCCGGTCAGTCCGGTGGCGAACTGATCCATGTTGGTCTTGCCGACGACGATGGCGCCAGCGTCGATCAGCCGCTGTACGCAGTTGGCATTGCGTGCTGGTCGGTAACTGAACGCCGGGCAGGCGGCCGTGGTGGCCAGCCCGGCCACGTCGATGTTGTCCTTCACCGCGCAGGGCACGCCGAACAGGGGCATCTCGGCCGAGCCGCGCCCTCGCCGGATCCGGTCCAGGTCTGCAGCCCGCTGATGCAGCTCATGGTCGGAACAGCGAGAGATCCATACCGCGTCCTGGCCCCGGGCCGCGATCCGCTCCAGCACGAGGTCGACGATCCGTTGCGGCCGCAACCGCTCCGTTGCGTAGGCAACCTGCAGTTCACGAACCCCGATCGAGTGATCCGGCGGCGTGATAGCGGGTGAACTAGAGCGCACTTTGTCGATTGTCGACCGGCGAGTGTCACCCGATGGTCGTGCTTGTTACATCCATGTTACATGCGTGCGCTGCTGACCAGCCGACGACGCTGAGGCTCCCGAGTTCAACCATAGCTGTTGGGCCGGCGCACCGGAGCTCTGTGGTTGAACTCGGGAAGCTGGGAGCTGTTGGGCGCGCGCCAGCGGGGTCAGCCGAAATAGGACCGGGCGCCGTGGTCGCTCAGCGCGACCAAGACTTCGTCAACGTCGCCAGTCGCGACCGCGTCGAACAGTCGCTGGTGCCGATGGACTCCCTCGTGCGGCGTCCGCACCTGCGCTTCGCGCCGCAGGTTGGCGGCCATGTACAGCTGCAGCTTGAGCAGGACCGGCTCGTAGACCAGCAGCAGATGGCGATGTCCCGCCAGGGCAACCAACGCGATGTGGAACTGCCGGTGTGCCTCAGCTTGCTCCAGCGGGGCTCCGCTGTCGGCAGCGTGGCGCATCGAATCGAGCCGGATGGCAAGCTCCGAGAGCGCCAACGGGTCGGGCACCGGCAGCGCGGTGTGCACAGCGAACCGTTCGAGCACTTCGCGAAGGCTGAACAGCTCGTCGACATCCTGGCCTGACAGCTCGGTAACCCGCACGCCACGCCGCGGCAGGTGCTCGACCAGGCCCTGCTGTCCCAGCACTTGCAGCGCCTCCCGCAGCGGCGCCCTGCTGGTGCCGAACCGCCGGGTGAGCTGTTCCTCGATCAACCGCTCGCCAGGTACCAGCACGCCGCTGAGGATCTCGCTACGCAGCCGTTGCACTGCGAGCTCGACCAGGCTGGCGGCCGCCAGGATGCCGTTCGCGGCGAGCTCGGGCTGAGCTGGCACAGCGCCTCCCTCGCTCGCGGCGGGCAGGTTGCCCTCCTCCACAGTGCCAGAAAGTGGTGCGACGCCAGATTGTGCCCGGGTCGCCGGCAACCCGGCGCATGAACGTGTACACAAGAGGCTAACCTGGAAGGGTGGTTGCACCTGAGATCTTGAGTGTCCGGGAGTTTCGAACTGGGTTGGCCGGGGTCTTGAAGCGCGTCAATGAGCCGGGTGGTGGGCCGGTGTTGGTCGGGGCTCATCGGAAGCCGGAGGCCGTGGTCATGTCCGTGTCGCAGTACGAGGCGTTGCAGCAGGCGGCCGAGCGCCGGCGAACCGTCGAGTCCGCGCTGGGTTCGTTGCGGGCCGAGGGGCTGCAGCCGAGCCCGGAAGGCCAGGAGTTGCTCGAGGGCATAGCCGAGGGGCGGCTGACGACGGCGCAGGCTCGGGAACGGATTCTGGCGCGCTACGGCACGTGAGCGGCGACCGGTACCTCGATCCGCAGACGGGAGTCCTACGCAACCGGCTCGGCATCGTCGATGCCGACGAGCTCACCCAGGTCGAGTCCGATCTCACGGTCGTGCAGATGGTGGAGCTGGAGCGACGACACCTGCCCGGCCGATACGACCTACCTCACCTGCAGGAGTTCCACCGGTTCCTGTTCGGCGACGTCTATGAGTGGGCCGGCGAGCTGCGCACCGTGACCATCGCCAAAGCGGATCTGTTCTGCCTGCCGGAGAATATCGCCTCGTTTTCCCTGGAGGTCTTTCGCGCGCTGAACCGCGACGACTTTCTCCGGGGCCGCGAGCGTGCCGACTTCGTCGAGGGGCTGGCCGAGCACCTGGCCAGCGTCAACGCGATCCATCCCTTCCGCGAGGGCAACGGCCGAACGCAGCGGGCGTTCTTCGGCCAGCTGGCCCGCGACGCCGGGTACCGGATCGACTGGTCGACGATGGAGCCAGAGGCCAACCTCGCGGCCTCACAGGCATCGATTCGAGGCGACGACGCCCCACTGCGTGCGATGCTGAGCCCGCTCGTAGATCGCCCCGACCGGTAAGTATCAGCCGTCATTCCCGCAGTGGGATCGCCCGGCGCGGTGTAACCCCGGTGCCTATTTGTTGGTAGGGGCCGGGTCGGCGCCGGCAGCGGAGGTGGTGGCTGGTGTGATGGGACGGACTGGGCGTGGTCGGGCCGCCGCCGCTCGCCCGGGCGCCGGGGGTGACGAGCCTGCTGCGGACGCGCCACAGTTGCGCGTGGTCGATGGCGAGTTCTACCCGGACTGGAGGCCGTCTACCGGGACAACGTTGATCGAGTGTACCGGCTGATGTTCGCCAAGGTCGGTAACCGGCCGGACGCGGAGGATCTGACCGCGGAGGTGTTTCTGGCGGCGCTGCGGCCGCTGCGGGTCTCAGCCAGCGTGGGCGAGGTGCGGGCCTACCTGTCGGCCACCGCGCGGACGGTGCTGGCCGGGTACTGGCGGCGGACGTTGGGTCGCGAGATCACCAGTCTCAGCGACGACGAGGGGCTCGGGCCGATCGCGGCGGCCGATCCCGACTACAGGTGAGTGGCGCACGGTGAGTGCCAGTGCGGATCTGGCCGAGGGCGGGGTGCAGGGCTTCGACCTGGGCACGGTGGTCGGGTTCGTGGCTCGCGCCGGTGGTCAGCTGCGGGCGGTGTCGGGGGTGTGCACGCATCTGGGTTGCCGATTGGCCCTGGACTCGGCGGCCCGGCGGCTGGACTGCCCGTGCCACCGCACGTCCTTCGCCCTCAGCGGCGAGTTGCTGCGGCATCAGCTGCCCGCACCGCTTGCGGCGTTGCCGCAGTTCGAGGTCCGTGAGGTGCACGGCGAGGTGCAGGTCTACGCCCCGCCGGGCCCAGTCGCGTAAACCGGTCCCTATCTGTAGGTGAGACCCGCATCGGGTGGGTCTCACCAGCGGAGAGGGGTCGATCATGAGGTACCAGTTGAGGGCCGGACTGGTGATACCGGCGGTCACGGGGTTGGCCATCCTGGCCGGCTGCGGCAGCCCCGCCACCGCCGCTGCACCCGAATTGGGAGCACCGGTCGCGGCCGCGGCACCGAGTCAGGACGCGCCGGTGGCCACCAACGCAGTATCGATCGAGAACTTCGTGTTCTCCCCGGCCACCGTGACGGTCAAGGCCGGCACGCACCCCGCCCGCCGCCGCGATCGCCGACGATCCGCGCGCGTTGCGGTTCGTCCAGGTCAGCGACAGTCACCTGGGATTCCACGGACCCGCGAACACCGACGCGTGACCAGCTCGTTTCGCCGCGCCATCGACCAGGTCAACACCCTGGGGTTCCGCCCGGACTTCGTGATGCACACCGGCGATCTGACGCACCTGTCCACCCCGGCCCAGTTCGACCAGGTCGCCCAGATGCTGCGCAGGCTGCGCACCGGACAGGTCTTCACCGTGCCCGGCGAGCACGACTCGGTCGATGACCACGGGCAGAAATACCGAGCCGCCTTCGGGGCCGGCACCCACGGCGACGGCTGGTACAGCTTCGACGTCAAGGGCGTGCACATCATCGCGCTGGTCAACACCCTCGCCCTGGAAAAGCTCGGCCACCTCGGCACAGACCAGCTCGACTTCGTCCGCAACGATGTCGCCGGCCTGCCCAGTGACACCCCCATCGTGGTGTTCAGCCACATCCCGCTGTTCGCCATGTACCCGACCTGGGGGTGGGGCACCGACGACGCCACTCAGGCCCTGAGCTACCTCCGCCGGTTTTCCTCAGTGACCTGCCTCAACGGCCACGTCCACCAGCTGTTCACCAAGACCGACGGCAACGTCACCTTCTACAGCGCGACCACCACCGCCTACCCCCTGCCCCACCCCGGGGTCGGGCCTGGTCCGATCCCGGTCACCCTGCCCGCCGGGAAGCTCGGCGCCGCGCTGGGCATCCGCGACGTCACCTACCAGCCCGGTCAACACGTCCTGGCGATCCGCGACCGGCCACTCACCGAACGGAAGCCCACATGAACCCGGCCGTGGCACTGGGGGCGCGGGTCGCCGCGGCGGGCTGCCTGGCCACCAGCGGTGTCATCCACGCCGAGCTCTATCTTCACGGCTACCGGACCATCCCCGGGGTCGGCCCGGCGTTCCTGCTCCAAGCCAGCGGTGCCCTCGCGGTGGCCGTGCTGCTATTGCCCACCGCCACGGTAGTGCCGCGGCTGGCCGCCGCCGGGCTGGCCTTGGGCGCGCTGGGCGGTTTCGCCGCGTCCCGCACAATGGGGGTCTTCGGGTTCATCGAATACGGCCTGCAACCCGCCCCGCAAGCCCTGATCAGCGTGCTCGTCGAAATCGCCACCCTGGCAGTGCTCGCCATCCCGCTCGTGCACCGCACCCCGACCTGTCGCGCTCTTTCCCTCCAGTCGTCAGAGAGGTGAGAAGTTGCGATGAGCGGCGCCTCGTGACTTCAGCGCTGCCGATACCGCTACGACGCGACAGCGATCGGTGACGCTGCGCAAAAGGCCGTCCGCCACGCTGTGTGCGAGCGACCGCTGGTCGCTGTTTGGCATCATTGAGGTGGCGATGCAACACTAAAGCGGATATCCTACACCCAAGTGAGTTAAGTATCTCTCACTGTTTGTTACTGTCCGCACCGGAACGGCAGGTGGTTGGAGGTGAAGATGACCCCCGTTTGCATCATCGTGCCCGCTGCCGCGGGCTTTCCCCGCGGTGTTGAGATCGGCCAACACCGGTCAGGCCGCTGCCGGTCACGGGTCGGCTGAGTTCGCCCGGCCAACCCGCTGTATCACCGGACGGTACGCATTGATCGACCGGTTCCTCGGCGGGGAGGCACAGCCGTTAAGCCACTGCTGGAGGCCCGTGTGAATGCGAGATGGCGCCCCTTGGGCGCATTGCCATCGCGCGGAGGTGCCTTCGCGTCGAACGCTTTCGTGGCTATTCTCGCGCTCGCTGCAGGGGTAGCCGGCGTTGCCGTGGTGGCCACCGTTGCCTTTGAGCCAGGTGTTGGCACGCTGCTCGGCGGCCTCGGGTTGGCGGCGGCATTCGGGATCGCCCGATTCTTGGCGATCGAAGTCGACGTCCGCCGCGATACCGCACGGATCACTCCCACCGAGATCCCGCTGGTCTTCGGCCTGCTGTACCTGCCTAGCCCGGTGGTGCTGGCGGCCTACGTCGGTGTTGTGGTAGCCGCCCGGCTGCTGCGCCGGGATACCTGGTCCAAGCTGCTGTTCAACGCCTCCTATGCCACCCTCACCATCGCGATCACCGACCTGCTGGCCCGCTTGGTCTTTGAGCCGGCCTGGCCGTCGTTGCCGCGGTGGCTCGCGGTGCTCGCCGGATTCGTCATCGCGCACGCCATCACCTCCTGGCTGACCTGGGTCTTCATCGTCCTGCTGGACCGCCGACGTCCCGGCGAGAGCGCGCGCCCAGTGGTGCACCTCTACCTCACCGGCCTGCTCAACGCCGCACTCGGGCTCACCGCCGCGGAAACAGTGCGGATGGTGCCCTGGGGCGTGGTGCTCGTCGGCCTGCTGACGGTGACGGTGGCCGCGGTGTACCGCGCCTACTACGGGCTGCTCCGCGATCACCGCGACATCGGGGTGCTCAACGACCTGAGCCTGCGGGTGGCGGTGGTCGGACGAGGCGGGCTCCGGCAAGGTGGCGAAGACGACGAGCCGGAACTCGACGAGGGCGCCTGGAGCACTGCCATGGAGCTGGCCCGCGTGCAGCTCAACGCCACCCGCGTGGTGCTGCACCGGATGCCCGTCCACGGTGGGCTGCACACCGTGGTGGCGGGTCTGCCGCTGCCCCGTCCGCTGTCGCGGCATGACCTCAACGCTGTCCTTGCGGCCGACCCGCCGACCGGGACCGGGACCGGGACCGGGCACGTGCTGCGGCTGGTCGGCAGCAGTTCGGATCCGGCCGTCGCCGCGGCCTTGACCGCGAGGGCAGCCGCGGAGGTGCTCGTGGCACCGCTGCGGGGTGCCGGCCAGCTGCTCGGCGTGATCGAGGTACATGACCGCCAGAGTTGGGTGCGTCGCTTCGGGGCAGCCGATGAGCGGCTGGTCGAGACGATGGCCAGCCATCTGGCTACCGCGCTGGACAATTGCCGGCTGCTCGCCCAGCTACGCCACGACGCCTATCACGACAGTCTCACCAACCTGCGTAACCGGCTCGGTTTCCGGGAGGCCGCCGCTGCGGTGCTCCGGCGTGATGTGACCCCGTGCGCCGTGATCGTCGTCGAACTAGGGCTGCTGTCCTCGGTCAACGACGCACTGGGTCACGTCTGGGGTGATCGAGTCGTGGTGGGCGCGGGGGAGCGGCTTCGCCGCACCCTGCCGGCCGGGGTGCTCACCGCCCGGCTGGAGCGGGACACGTTCGCGGCGCTGCTGGTCGATGTCGGGGCGCAAGGCGCTGTGGCGGTGGCCGAACAGGTACAGACGACGCTCAGCGCGCCCTATCCGGTCGACAAGCTCGCCGTGGAATGCACGGCCGTGGTGGGCGTGGCGTTCACCGGGGTCGAACCCAGCCGGGATGCCGATACCCTGCTGCAACGGGCCGACGTGGCGTTGCATGCCGCACGCGGCGAGGAGACCGTCCGCAACTACCTGCCCAGCATGGGTCAGGTTCTGCTGCGCCGTTTCCAGCTGGTCACGCAGTTCCGGCACGCGCTGGACACCGGCCAGGTCGACGTGCACTTCCAGCCGCAGCTAGCGCTGCTCACCCGCCAGGTGATCGGGGTGGAGGCGCTGGTGCGCTGGCACCATCCGGAGTTCGGGATGGTCGACCCGGGGGAGTTCGTCACCCTCGTCGAGACCACCGGTCTGATCGATCCGCTCACCGACTATGTGCTCGACCGTTCGCTGGCGCAGTGCCGAAGCTGGCTGGACCGTGGGCTGTCGCTGTCGGTCGCGGTCAACCTCTCGGTGCGCAACCTGGCCGACACCGAGTTCCCGCGCCGGGTGACCGACGCTCTGGCTCGGCATCGGGTGCCCCCCGCGCTGCTGGGTTTCGAGCTCACCGAGTCGGCGGTGATGAGCGATCCGGAGCGAGCATTGCCGGTGTTGCGCGGGCTGCACGGTCTGGGGGTCCGCATCGCGGTGGACGACTTCGGTACCGGGTACTCGTCGCTGGCCTACCTGCGGCGCCTGCCGGTCGATGAGGTCAAGATCGACAAAAGCTTCGTCATGGGCCTGTCCAGCGACCTGGGCGATCTCGCGGTGGTGCGCGCCATCGTCGACCTCGGCCACTCGCTCGGGTTGATCGTCGTCGCGGAGGGCGTCGAGCAGGATGCCACCCGGGACCAGCTGCTGGAGATGGGCTGCGACGTCGCACAGGGCTTCCTGTTCTCCCGGCCGCTCGGGGCGGACCGTTTCGACGCCTGGTTGGCCGCCCGGACCGTCCGTGCCCTCGGAGCGCGCGAGGAGACTGTGCTCACCCTGGTCGGGTAGCCCGCCGAGGTTGTGTAGAGTTATCGTCGCTCGTTCACTCGGGCGCGCCGGTTGACTGTGTGGCTGGTTGGAAAGGTGTTGCCCCAATAGCTCAGACGGCAGAGCGTCTCCATGGTAAGGAGAAGGTCTACGGTTCGATTCCGTATTGGGGCTCGTGGGTGGGGACGCCTGGCGAAGGTGTTGCCCTTGAAGGCGGTGTAGCTCAGTCGGAAGAGCAAGCGGCTCATAATCGCTGTGTCGCCGGTTCGATTCCGGCCACCGCTACCATCGGTCCGGCGTGCCAGGCGCTGGCCGCAGCAGGCCCACTGCAAATGTTGATGACAGCTCGGCGAGAGAGAGGCACCCGTGGCCGCCACTGATGTTCGGCCCAAGATCACGTTGGCGTGCGAGGAGTGCAAGCACCGCAACTACATCACCAAGAAGAACAGGCGCAACGACCCGGACCGGCTCACCATCAACAAGTACTGCCCGAACTGCAACAAGCACCGGGCTCACCGCGAGACTCGCTGAGCCGGCTGGCGTCGACCTGGCCTGCGCGGATGGCACTGGATCCGTCCTTCGTCGGCCGGTGCTATCCCGCAGCGGGTACCTACCAGGTGGGACGCGAGAAGATCCGGGAATTCGCCGAAGCCATCGGGGACGACGACGAGGTCTACCGGGATCCCAGCGTGGCTCGAGCCCGTGGCTACTCCGATGTGATCGCCCCGCCCACGTTCGCGATCATCCTCGCCCTCCGAGCGCAGCAGGCGCTCATCCGCGACCCCGAACTGGGTTTGGACTACCACCGGATGGTGCACGGAACCCAGTCGTTTCGCCACCACCGACCCATCCATGCCGGTGACGAGCTGGCGGCGGCGCTGCACGTCGACAGCGTCCGCACCATGGGCGGCAACGACATGCTCACGGTGCGCTGCGAGATCACTGACAGTTCCGGTGCCCCGGTGACCACGGCCCGGTCGATGCTGGTCGTTCGTCACCCGGACGCGGAGCAGGACCGGTGAGCCGTCGCCGCTGCGGCGAGGTCGCCGAGGGCGATGAGCTGCCCAGCCTGCCGGTCCGGGTCACCCGGGCGGATCTGGTTCGCTATGCAGGGGCCTCCGGTGACTTCAACCCGATCCACTGGAACGAACATGCCGCTCGGGAGGCCGGACTACCCGACATCGTCGCGCATGGGATGCTCACCATGGCGCTGGCCAACCGCCTGGTGACGGAGTGGGTCGGTGACCCAGGCGCCGTCATCGAATGCGCGGTGCGCTTCACCCGCCCGGTCGTGGTACCCGATGGCGCCGACGGGGCGCTGGTGGAGCTGTCCGGCAAGGTCGCGCAGCGGCGCGACGACGGAACCGTCGTGGTTGCGATCACCGCCCGGGTTGCCGGCCAGACCGTGCTCGGCATGGCCACCGCCACCGCCGCGCTGGCCTGAGCCCCCTTTGGTGAGGGAATTCCTCTCTTGCTGAGGAAGATTGTCCTTAGAGGGGGAAATGTCGTGATCATCGACACGAGTGATAACTCTCAGGCTAGCCAGACGGAGTCTTTCGCTGGTACGTATGGGTCACCTATTCTTTCCCAAGAGTCACCACGTAAATGCTAAGGGGTAACGAGAAACCACTTAAGTGTGTCTGTCGACCCTGGGGGTGTCGTGGACAAGCGGTACGAGGTGTACTGCCTGGCTGATCCGCACTTCTACGACTCCACATCTCGGTTAGGCGAGCAGCCTCGGGACTTCGAGCTCGGCCGTGCTCCGGTGCCCGGGGGCTGGGCGGCGAGCGAACTCGACGACTGGCTTGTCCATCGTCCGATCGACGCGAAGATTCCTGCGCAGGGGTGGAAGGTTCACGTCTCGGCGTGCCTCGACAACGCCGAGCGGGTCTTGGCTGCGGTCGCGGACTACTGCCGGAACGGGCGAATCGCGTTCAAGTTCCGGCGAAGCCTCGGTGCGCTGTTGCTGGCGAACGCCAAGTACGCAAACCGTGGGTCCAGCGGCAAGTTCGTCACGATATATCCGGTGGACGAAGCGCAGCTAGAAGCTGTGCTTACCGAGCTCGGCGAGGCGCTGGACGGTAGCCCTGGTCCGTACGTGCTCAGTGACCTGCGGTGGGGTAAGGGACCGCTGTACGTGCGCTATGGAGGTTTCGCCGAGCGGTACTGCCTATCGGAGACCGGCTCGTTGGAACTGGCAATTGAGGATCCGCAAGGACGATTGGTGCCCGACCGCAGGACCCCGACATTCCGGTTTCCCGAATGGGTGCGCCTGCCAGTGTTCCTCGAGCCGCATCTGGCAGCGCGGAACAGTGTGAAGGTGGACGGCCTGCCCTACCGGATCGAGCGGGCGCTGCACTTCTCCAACGGGGGCGGCCTTTACGTCGGCCAGCACATTCAGACCGGCGCGCAGGTCGTGCTCAAGGAGGCCCGGCCGCACGCTGGCCTGGACGTGGATGGCACGGACGCGGTAGCCAGGTTGCGCCGCGAGCAGGAGATGCTCGAGCGGCTCGACGGGCTGGACGTCGTGCCGAGGGTGCACGGCTCGTTCACTCTCGGAGAGCATTTCTTCCTGGCCCTTGAGTTCGTCGACGGCAGCCCGTTGCGGTCGGCCATTGCCGAGCGGTACCCGCTGGTCAGACTCGACGGCGACGAGCGGGCCATCGCCGAATACACCTCGTGGGTCCTCGACATGCAAGCCAAACTCGAACGCGCGGTCGATTCGCTGCACGAGCGGGGGGTCGTCATTGGGGATCTGCACCCGTTCAATGTCCTGCTGCGGCCAGACGGCCGGGTGGTATTGATCGACTTCGAGATAGCGGCGGCCATCGAGGAAGGACGCAGGCAGACCCTCGCCGCTCCAGGCTTCGTCGCGCCGCGGGACCGTACCGGCTTCGACATCGACCGCTACGCACTGGCCTGCCTGCGCCTGTTCTTCTTCCTCCCGCTGACCACTCTGTTCGCGATCGACCGGGCCAAGGCGGTGGACTTCGCCGCCGTGATCTCCGAGTCGTTCCCGGTTCCGCCTGCCTTCCTGAACGAGGCGGTGCAGGTGATCGTTGGTCCGCTGCTGGCCGGGTCGTCTCATCCGCCGGTTCCGTTGGACCCGGAGCGGGACGGCTGGAAACGGATCCGCGCATCGCTGGCCGGGGCCATCCTCGCCAGCGCTACCCCGGACCGCGACGACCGGCTCTTTCCCGGCGACATCGAGCAGTTCCAGACCGGCGGGCTCAACATCGCCCACGGCGCCGCCGGGGTGCTCTACGCATTGGACGTGACGGGCGCAGGACGCTACCCGGACCACGAGGAATGGCTGCTGCGTCGGGCTGCCCACCCGGCTTCCGGAACGACCCGGTTGGGCTTCTACGACGGCCTACACGGCGTGGCGTACGTGCTCGACCACCTCGGCCACCGAGCCGAGGCGTTGAAGGTCCTCGAAATCTGCGCTACTGAGCTGGACGGGAAGTGGCACCGGCTAGGTCTGGACCTGCACGGCGGCCTGGCGGGAATCGGTCTCAACCTGGCGCATTTCGCCGCGATCACCAGGGACCCGTCGATGAGCAGCGCGGTGCTCGACGTGGCGCAGGTGATCGCGAATCGGCTGGGGGATCAAGACGCGGTCGGCGAGGTGAGCGGCGGTACCCACCCCTACGCCGGGCTCATGCACGGCTCCACCGGTCCGGCCCTGCTATTCCTGCGCCTATATGAGCAGCTCGGCCAGCCGGGCCTGCTCGATCTGGCCCGGACCGCGCTGCGACAAGATCTTCGACGATGCGTCGTCCGCGATGACGGGAGAATGGAGGTCAACGAGGGCTGGCGGACCATGCCCTACCTCGCCGACGGCAGCGTAGGCATCGGGCTCGTCCTCGACCAGTACCTCGTCCACCGAAGCGACGACCAGTTCGCCGACGCGGCCGAGCGGATCCGCCGCGCGGCGCGGTCCCCGTTCTACATCGAGCCCGGTCTCTTCCGCGGTCGGGCCGGCATGATCCTGCACCTCAGCCACGGGTGCGCGCCGCGCGATCACACCGTCGCCGATCACATCCGGCGGTTGGCCTGGCACGCCATCGACTACCAGGGCGCCACAGCGTTCCCCGGCGAGGAGCTGCTCCGGCTGTCCATGGACCTGGCCACCGGCACCGCCGGTGTGCTGCTCGCCATCGGTGCTGCCCTGCACCCGGTGCCGGTGCACCTGCCGTTCCTCGCTGCGCCACCGTCGGCCCCGGCCCGAACCGGGTCCGTCACACCCTCTACCCGGCGAAGGAGGTGAATGCACATGACACTGCTCGACCTGCAGGATATGGAGACACCCGAAGCTCCAAACGGGCCGCTCGCCGGCCACCGCTCCGGCAGCGGTTGCGGAAGCGATATCAGCCTGCTGCTGTGCGGCTGAGCAGCACCGGTGACGCCCCGCTCCGGCCACCAGCCGGAGCGGGGTCTCGGCCTGCGTCCGACCGGTTGATCCTACGGACCGTCCGGTGCGGCGGAGGCTGGACCTGCCTGCTACTGCTCGCCTCGCTCATCCTCGCTGGCGCAGAGACGGTGTTCCCGGCGGTGCTCGGTCGAACCGTCGACGCTGTGCTCGGTGGTCATGACTCCATGCCGTGGCTGGTCGGCTCCGGGCTGTTGGTCGGGCTGCTCATCGTCAGCGACGCTCTCAATGATCTTGCCAGCGGCACGAGCACTGCGCGAGCGACGGCGTGGCTACGAAGGTCCGTGCTCGACCATGTCCTCGCGCTGGGCCCGCGCTCGGGGCGCCGGTTCGGGGTGGGGGACTTGGCTGCCCGTATGGTAGGCAACGCTGCGGACGCCGGGCGGGTGGGCACCATGCTGGGGTGGGCGGTCACCGCCCTCGTGCCCGCGCTGGGCGGGATCGTCGCCCTCGCGCTCATCGATCCCCGGTTGTGCTTGACGTTCCTCGTCGGTGCCCCGGTGCTGCTGGTCCTGGTACGCAGCAACGTCCGGGACGCCTCGGAGCTGGCCGACCGCTACCTGCGGGTGCAGGGCAGCATCGCCACGCGGCTGGTCGACGCACTGGCGGGGGCCCGCACCATCGCCGCCGCGCGGACCACGGCCCGGGAGCGTCAGCGAATCCTCGCGCCGCTACCCGCGCTGCACGGCGCCGGTATGGGTATGTGGCGCCTTCACAGCCGGATCGCCGCCCAGGAGGCGCTGCTGGTTCCCTTGCTGAAAGTCGCGGTGCTCGCGGTCGCCGGCGTTGAGCTCGGGCGAGGACGGATCAGCCCGGGGGAAGTGTTGGCGGCCGCCCAGTATGTCGGGCTTGCCGCAGGGCTCAGCTCGGTTGTGAACTCGGTGTCACGGTTCGCCCGAGCCCGGGCAGCCGCTGGACGGACCGCGGAAGTCCTCGCCGAGCCTGCGGCGGAGTACGGCACCGAACGTCTGCCCGAGGGTGGTGGCCGGGTGGAGTTCCGTTCTGTCACGGTCGGGAACCGGGGTATGCCGGTGCTGCGCAATCTCGATCTTGTAGTGCCGGCCGGTGCCCTTGTCGCCGTGGTCGGGCGCAGCGGGAGCGGCAAGTCCCTGCTGGCCGCGCTCGTTGGTCGCCTGCTCGACCCGGACGAGGGCGAGGTGCTACTCGACGGGGTGCCGTTGACCCAGCTAGATCGGCGCGACCTGCGTCGCGCTGTGGGCTACGGCTTCGAGCGTCCGGCGCTGCTCGGAGACACGCTCTCTGACGTGATCGCCCTTGGCGGGCACATTCCCGCCCGACCTGAATTGGCCGCCGCAGCTCAGGCGGCGCGCGCCGATGACTTCATTCGGCGGATGCCGCAGGGGTACCGGACGAAGCTGGTCGACGCGCGGATGTCCGGCGGCGAGGTCCAGCGGATCGGGCTCGCGCGGGCCTTCGCGCACGCTGGACGGGTGCTCGTGCTCGATGACGTCGCCGCAAGTCTGGACACCGTCACCGAACATCACATCAGGCGCGTTCTGACCAGCGCGCTGGCCGACCGCACCCGCCTCGTTGTAGCGCACCGCGCCTCGACGGCGGCTCACGCCGACCTCGTCGTCTGGCTCGCCGACGGCCGGGTGCGCCGCGTCGCACCCCACCACGACCTGTGGAGCGAGCCGGCCTACCGCGACGTGTTCGACCAGGGGTTTGCCCCAGGCGGCCCGTGGTCAGGGGAAACGGCATGACTCCCACGGGGCCGCGCCTGAAGGCCGCCCACTGGCGCCTGCTGGTCGGCGTGGTCCGGAAGCGGCGCGGATTGCTGGGCCGCCTGTTCGGCTGGTCGGCCGTCGTGGCGGTGCCGGCTCTACTTTCAGGCCGCCTGGTCGCCGCCGCGATCGACGGATTTCTGGCCAGTCGGCCGACGGCGGGTTTCAGCTGGTTGGGCCTGATGGCGCTGAGCGCAGTCGTCGGGGCGGTCGGGACCCGCCAGACCTACCTGCGGCTCGCGGAGCTCGTCGAGCCATTCCGGGACGAGCTCGTTGACCTCGTGGTGAGCGGCGCGCTGCGCCGCTGCACCGTCTGGGGCGAAGCCGTCGACACCGCCGCAGTGGCACGACTGACTCATCAGGTGGAGCTCGTCCGGGAGTCGTTCGCCAGCGTGATCATGGTGACGCTGGGATTCGTAGTGACCACGACGAGCGCACTGGTCGGTCTGTTCACCCTCGCTCCACTCGCCGTCGCGCTGGTCGCGCCTCCGCTGCTGATCGGACTCGGGCTGTTTCTCGGCGCCCTGCGCGCCATGGCCATCTACCAGCGTGCCGCGATCGTGGCGGACGAGGGCATCGCCGACGCGGTCACTACGGTCGCGAGCGGGTTGCGGGACGTCGTCGCGTGCGGCGCCGAGGACCAAGTGCGCGCCACGGCGGCCCGCACCATCGACACCCAGGAGGACGCGGCGATCCGGCTGGCCAGGGTCACCACGCTGCGGGCCACGGCGCTGGGCATCAGCACCTGGGTTCCGCTGCTGCTCATCCTCGTAGGATCACCCTGGATGGTGTCGCGCGGCGCGACGACCGGCACCGTGCTAGGCGCCATCACCTACGTGTCGTTGGGACTTCAGCCGGCCTTGCGGACTCTGATCCGGGGCGTTGGCGGCAGCGGACTGTGGTTGGTGGTCACCTCGCGCCGCATCGTTGAGGCTGCGGGGCTCCCGGCCACCGACGACGGCGGCGGCGCCCTGCACCTCGAACCGCTGCACCTCGACTCGTTGCACCGCGAACCGCCGCGCTGCCCCCGCACCGACGGATCCGTCCTGGAGCTACGCGGCGTCACTTTCGCTTACGGCCCCCACGCCGATCCGGTGATCCGCGACCTCGACCTGGTGTTGCCCGACGACGACCACCTGGCCGTCGTCGGCCCCAGCGGCGTAGGCAAGTCGACCCTCGCCGGAATCATTGCCGGTCTGCTGGATCCACAGGCGGGCCAGGTGCTCCTGGGAGGCGCCGAGCTGCGTGATTGGGAAAACCAGGACCTCGCCCAGCGCCGCGTCCTGATCCCGCAGGAGGCCTACGTCTTCGCCGGCACGGTCGAAGAGAACCTGATCTATCTGCGGGACGGTTCGACCCCCGCCGAGATCGACGAGGCGATCGACGCCGTCGGGGCCCGCGAGCTCGTCGAACGCCTCGGCGGGTGCCGCGCAGACCTGGATCCCGCAGCGCTATCCGCGGGTGAGCGGCAGCTCGTTACCCTCGCCCGCGCCTACCTCTCGCCAGCCCGGCTGGTGATTCTGGACGAAGCCACCTGTCACCTGGACCCGGTGGCAGATTCGCAGGTCGAGCGCGCCTTCGCCCAGCGTCCAGGGACACTCGTGGTGGTGGCTCACCGCATCAGCTCGGCGTTGCATGCCAAAAGGATCCTCGTTCTGGACGGCAGCCGGGCATTGCTGGGAACTCACCCGGAGTTGCTGACCTGCTCGGCGCTCTACCGCGACCTGGTGGGGCACTGGCAACCTGCACCCACGACCACCTCCGTCCAGCAGGGCCCGGGTAGCAGCACTTCGTCGCCCGGGTCGGCGAGCGTCGCGAACCCCCTGGACTGGCCAGTTGGAGCGCACTGGCTGTAGTGGCCTACACTCTGGTGCCGGGGTTGCCAGCAGATCTCCCGTGCCCGGTGATGGCCGTGGCCCGGGCTATCCGTGGTACGGCGTCTGTACAGACGTCCGGCAAAGGGGTGTAGCTCAACTGGCAGAGCAGCGGTCTCCAAAACCGCAGGTTGCAGGTTCAAGTCCTGTCACCCCTGCGTAGGCCTGAACCCGGCGAAGAACTTAACCCGGCGAAGCGGAGGATCACCAGCGTGAGCGACGATCGCGCCCACGAGACAGCGGACCGACTGGAGCAGCCCGAGGCGTCACCCAACGCCCCGGAGCCCGTCGCTGCCGTGCCCCGGGCGCGATCCGCCAGGCGACCCGCTGAGGCGCAGGGGTCCGGGATCGCGGGCAAGGACCACCCGACCCGGGCGCGCGGCGCAACCGAGACCAAGGCCGCTGCACCGGCCCGGCTGATCCGGTTCCTCCGCGAGGTCGTCTCCGAGCTCAGCAAGGTCATCTGGCCAAGCCGTCGGGAGCTGGTGATCTACACGGCGGTCGTGCTGGTCTTCGTCAGCTTCATGGTGGCGTTCGTCGCGTTGCTGGACATGGGCTTGGGCAGGGCCGTGCTGTCCGTGTTCGGCTGATGCCGGATACCCGGGCGCCGGTTGACGACCAACACGGCATGACGCACGTAGAGAAAGCGAGACCGACTGTGACTTTCCCAGGAGGGACTTCCACCGGAGGGACTTCCACCGGCGGGACTTCCACAGGAGGGACTTCCACCGAAGAGACTTCCACCGAAGACCGGCAGGAGCTGACGGGGCTGTTCGGCTCCGACACAACCGACGCCGACCCCTCTGAGGTCGACGCACCGGAGGCCGACGCAGCCGGCGACGATGCACCGGAGACCGAATCACTCGAGGTCGTCGAGACCGTTGATGAAGGCGATCAGCACCCAGCGGCGCCTGAGGTCGAGTCGCCGGAGGCTACGGACCCGGTCGACGAGCTCCGATCCGCGCTGGCCACTGCCCCCGGCGAGTGGTACGTGGTGCACTCCTACGCTGGCTACGAGAACAAGGTGAAGGCGAACCTGGAGACCCGCATCCAGACCCTGGATGTAGAGGATTACATCTTCCAGGTTGAAGTGCCCACCGAAGAGGTCACCGAGATCAAGAACGGCCAGCGCAAGCAGGTGCAGCGCAAGGTGCTGCCCGGCTACATCCTGGTCCGGATGGACCTCAACGACGCCTCATGGAGCGCCGTGCGCAACACGCCGGGGGTCACCGGATTCGTCGGAGCCACCTCGCGGCCTTCCCCGCTGTCCCTGGACGACGTGCTGAAGTTCCTCGCCCCGCGAGTAGCGCAAGCCAAGGTGGCGGTCGGTGCTGGCAAGCATGCGGCGGGCCTCGGCGGCGCCAAGCCCGCGATCGAGGTCGACTTCGAGGTCGGCGAGTCGGTCACCGTCATGGACGG
>QHBY01000051.1 GCA_003244245.1 Pseudonocardiales bacterium | reverse complement strand
CTACCGGGCGCTGCGCTAGGGCGGCCTTGCGCTGCGTCGGCGCGTGCTGGTCACGGGCGCCAGCGGCGGGGTCGGACGCTTCGCCGTCCAGCTCGCCAGCCGTGCGGGGGCGCACGTCACCGGGGTGGTGGGCAGCCCGGAGCGCGGCGAGGGCGTGCGGGAATTGGGCGCCGAGGAGATCGTCGTCGGGCTCGACGACGAGGGCGAGGGCTTCGATCTCATCCTCGAGTCCGCCGGCGGCGCCTCGCTGGCCGCGGCGCTCGCTCGGATCGCATCGGGCGGCACGATCGTCTCCTTCGGCAACTCCTCCCGTGAGGCCACGACCTTCGACGTCAGCGGCTTCTACGGGCGCGCCACCGGTGCGCGCCTCTACGCGTTCCTTATCTTCGACGAGCTCGCCCGGGAGGGATCGGGCGCCGCCGACCTCACGCTGCTCGCAGAGCTCGTCGCGGAGGATGCACTGGACCCGCAGATCTCACTGGAGGCTGGCTGGCGGGAGTCCACCGAGGCCATCGAGGCGCTGCTGCAGCGGCGCGTCGCGGGCAAGGCAGTGCTGCACGTCGACTGAGGCCGAGCGCGGGAGTCTGGCGCGTCAACGCCTGCCCAGCCGACGTGGGCGGGTTGACGGTGAAATAGACGGTGAAAGCGCCTCACCCTTTCGACTGAACCCACTACGCTGGCTTGATCTCACCAGCGCAACCTCGCTTTCCATCGCGATCCTCAACACCGAGCAGTTTCGAGCGCTGACGGGTCGGGAGCCTCCGCCGAGCCCCGTCAGCGCCGCCCTCTACACCGAGCATGGATTGCCGTGGTTTCATCTCTACGAGAGGCGACGGGCGACATCGAGGGATCCGCGCTGCTGGCCGGCGTCGAACCGCTGACGGACGAGCGCGAGCCGTTGGCGATCGATCACGGGCAGGTGCGCGGGATCGATCGGCGCGAGCGCGGATCGTGAACGCCTCGGTCGCCGTCCGCACGGGCTTTTCTGCGTCCAAGCTGACCTCACAGGATTCAAGTGGGCGGGCGGGCGCACCGATGAGTCCGGGTGCTGATTCGGCCGGGCTTGCTCCACGCGGCGACGCCCCGTCCCCGACTCGTGCTCTGGCTGCTGGTCCTGCTCGCCGCCGCGGGCCTCGTCTATACGGTGCACGTCACGGTCGGCCTCGGCGGACGCGGGCACGACAACCTCTGGAACCACTGGCTCTATGACGCGCTGATCGGCGGCTCAAGCCTGCTGTGCGTGTACCGAGCCCGCGCCATCCCCGATGATCGGCGCGCGTGGGCGGCTATCGGCGCGGCCATCGCGGTCTACTGGGCGGGGGACATCTACTGGAACACGTTCTTGACCGACAACACTCACCCGCCCTACCCGTCCTGGGCGGATGCCGGGTGGCTGGGCTACTACCTCCCGCTCTACCTGGGCATGATGCTGCTCATTCGCTCGCGAACGCGGGGTCTGCTGGCGAGCACATGGCTGGAAGGCCTGGTCGGGGCGCTGGCGCTGGCCAGCGTCGCAGCCACCGTCGTCTTTGACCCGGTGGTCTCCTCGACGCACGGCAGCTTGGCCACGGTGGCCACGAACCTGGCATACCCGACCCTCGACGTCCTGCTGCTGGCCTTCGTCGCCGCCGGGTTCGCCCTCCAGGGCTCCCGGGCCGGCCGGTCGTGGATGCTGCTCGGACTCGGCCTGCTGCTGGCGGGCGCGGCCGACTCCGTCTACCTGTTCCAGGCGGCCGAGGGCACCTACGACGAGGGCGGCTGGATCAACGCNNGGGCGCCCGTGCCCTTGGCCCGCCGATCACCCGCGGATGCCGATGCCGATGGCTGGGCGGCGCACGCGCTCACCGGCCTGTTCGCCCTGCTCATCGTCGGCCTCGTGGCACTGGAAACCGTCCAGCGTCTTCCCTTCGTCGCTCGCGTGCTGCTGGCGTTGGCGGTGGTCGCGCTCCTCGGCCGCCTGGCCCTGGCCGGGCGTGAACGGCGGGCGCTCGCCCGGACCACGCTCGAAGCCCGGACCGACGAGCTGACCGGGTTGCCAAACCGTCGCCGGCTCTACGAGGCCGCCGACCGGGCACTGTCCGATGGAGGCTCAGCGACCCTCCTGCTGCTCGACCTCAATCGCTTCAAGGAGCTAAACGACACGCTGGGCCACAATGCCGGCGACGACCTGCTCTGCCAGATCGCCATTCGCCTGAACGCCGCCTTGCCGCCGGATTGTCTGCTGGCGCGGATCGGGGGAGACGAGTTCGTCGCCCTGCTCGACTCCGAGCCCGGTGACGCCGGCGCCCGCCGCGCTGCGCGGGCGCTGCAATCGGCCCTGGATGACCCGTTTGTACTTGACGGCTTCTCCATCCCGGTGCAGGCCAGCATCGGGATCGCACTGGCTCCGGCGCACGCAACCACGCGTGCGGAGCTTCTGCGCTGCGCCGATGTGGCCATGTACCGGGCCAAGGCGTGCCAGACCGGCATCGAGGTCTACAAGGCCGCCGGCGACCGCAACACCCGCGAGCGCCTCCAGCTCGGCGGCGAACTGCAAGGCGCGTTGGAGAGCGCCGAGATCGTGCTGCACTACCAGCCCAAGGTCGCGATCGCCGACCGTCGCTTCGCAGGCGCGGAGGCGCTCGTGCGCTGGCACCATCCCCGCCTCGGGCTCCTGTCGCCTGCCGAGTTCGTGCCCCTGGCCGAGCGCCAGGGGCTCATTCGCCTTCTCACCCTCGCGGTGCTCGATCGTGCGCTGGCCCAG
>QHBY01000050.1 GCA_003244245.1 Pseudonocardiales bacterium | reverse complement strand
CGTCGCGGTGTTTGTTGATGGCGTTGGCCAGGCGTGGCCACGACCGCATCAGGGTTTCGTGGGTGATCTGCACGGTGTCGGTGTCGGCGGTGAGTAGGCGTTCCCGTACGAAGACGTCACGGGCCTGCTCGGCGGCGGCGCGGTTTGCGGCGTTGTCCAGAAGTTCTCTCCACTCGCGGGGGTTGCGCGTGTCGCGGCTTGGGTCCGCGCCGATGTGCACCAGGTTCAGCAATATCCATAGCCCGGCCGCCTGCTGCGGTTCGGTGAGTTCGTTCCACGCGCCGTCCGCGGTCTGTTCGACCGCGCCGCGCAGGCGCCCGACATCCAGATAGGCCTGGGCGGTCACCGGTCCCCGCTGGTTGCGGCGCTTGTCCCAGGTGATGCGCAGAGCGTGCGACAGCAGCGGCAGAGTCCCGGCATCGGACCGCCCGGTCGTCGATCCATCCGCATTCACCAGGCCCGCGTCCTGCAGCAGCAGCTGCACCAGCGCCGGCTCCACCTTCACCCCGGCAGCCTCGGCGGGTCGCTCGATCGCCTCGGTGAGCTGCGGGATCGTCATGGCGGGTAGCAGCCGCTGGCGGTGCTGCAAAGCGTCCTCCAGCGGTGGGTAGCCGAAGCAGCTCTGTGAGAAGTCCGCGCGCATCCCGAGCACGACCACCGCCGGCGCCGGGGTTGTCCCGTCCGCGTCGGAGATCGCCTGGAGTACGTCGATGAAGGTCTGCCGCTCCGACTCTTCCGCGAGAGTGAAGACCTCTTCGAGTTGGTCGACGATCAGGATCAGGCGGGCCGCCGCGCCCGCCCTGTCGGCTGTGTAGCTCGCCACGGCCGCACGGACATCTTCGGCAGTGGGGGCCCGGGCCGCTGGATTCCCGCCGGTGTTGAAGAGCCCGGCGAGGTCGGGGATCTCCCGGGTGAGCGCGGAGACGGGGCGCTGGCCCGGGGTGATCACCAGGGTCGGCCAACACTCCGAGCCGGGGATGGACCCCAACCCACGCTTCTCCAGCGCCGGTAGCAGCCCGGCCTGGAGCAGACTACTTTTGCCGGCACCCGAAGGTGCCACGACCGCAACCATCCCCGGGGCGTCGAGNNCAGGAGCGCGACGAGGGCGTCGATCTCGCTATCGCGACCGTAGAACCTGTCCGCGTCGCCGCGCTGGAACGCCGCGAGCCCCTGATACACGGTGGTGGGTTCAGGGTCAGCGGCCCGGCGCTGCGCCTCACCGTGCAGGCGCTTCCACCGCCGGAGCATGTACAGATCAGGCGGATCAGGCACGGTTCCTCGTGCCTTCGCCATCTCGATCAGGGCTTCCAGAACCAGCTTGAGCGCGTCCCACGACTTCGGCAGTGACCGCCCGACCCGCCACCCGGAGATCGTGGGCACCGTCGGCGCGGTCTGCCCCCCGGGGACCGCGAGATTGGCGGCCCGCTTGGAGATCGTCTCCAGGGTCGGGTGGCCCGCCGCCTCGATCAGCCGCGTCAGCCGGTCTCTGAAATCGAGTTCGCCCGACACCCAGACCCCCGGTTTCCCTATGGCATAGAAAACCCGAACTCGCCATTGAGCTGCGGTTTGTTCCTTGTGAGCGCCCGACTTAGCCTCGCGACCGAGGTGACGCCACCACGCTCTGCTGGCCGCTGAAGACGCCTCCTCGCCCGAGTCGTCAGCGACCAGTGTGGCCGGTGTTGATGATAGGGAGTTGGTCTGATGGTTCAGAAACGGCGCGAGCGGACCCTGCGTGGCGGCTGTGACGCACCACCCGAGGAAACCCCCACCGCCCCGGCTCCGCTCACTGCCCCTACGCCCGATCGACGCAGGCGCGATCGGGTAGTCGCCCTCGGGGCGGTGGCCAGCCTCGTAGCCGTCGCCGGAATCGTCGGCTGGCGACTGATCGAGGGAGACTCGGACGCCGCCTGGGCGGCCCAGGCGCAGGAACGGCTCGGGTCGGTCGACCAGCAGCTGTCGTTGCTTGCCCAGACAACCCAGCAGTGGCAGACCCAGCCGGCGGCGGTGATCGCCCAACGCCCCGACGTCGCCGCGATCCTGCTGCAGCGCGAGCAGGAACTCGCCCGGGAGCGGGCCGATCTGACCGTGGGGCTCGCGCGTTACCAGCAGTTGCCAGTAATGCGGGCCCGCGAAGCCGACGACGACGCCCGCGCCCAAGCCCTGCAGTGGCAGCTCGACGCGCAGGCCGGCGGCGGTGACCCGGCCGGGCGTGATCAGCTCGCCGCCCAGCTCGACGCCGTGAGTAGGCCTGGAACTCCCGAAGCTGGCCCGAAGTGCAAAGTATCGGGGGTCGACAGACCGAGCCCTGTCGATAAGCCCTCGCCGTCGCAGGCGTACTCCAGCAACGCATGCAACCCCGGCCGGTCCGTGGTCGCGACGAACACGACGCGGTGGTTGGGCGCGCAGGACG
>QHBY01000049.1:206-7555 GCA_003244245.1 Pseudonocardiales bacterium | reverse complement strand
AGCTATGTGGAAATCCGCGCTAATGCTCCTCGAAGCGGCGACGGAACCGCTGCTCCATGCGCTGGCCCAGAGTGCTGCGACCTTGCCCGGCTGCCGATGGGTCCGACGATCCCGCGCGCCGGCCGTCGCCAGCAGTGCGACGAGAGAAGATCGCGACGACAGCACCGGCAAACATCACCAAGAAGCCAAGGACGCTGATGACCGGAATCCCGACCGGGCGGAACGGAACCACGACACCGGCGACGAGGAGCAGCAGACCCAGCACGAAAAGTACGATCCCCTGGATCTTGCGACGGTGAGACAGGCTGCGCATCCGGGCACCCCGGACATTCGACGCGAACTTTGGGTCCTCTGCATAGAGGGCGCGCTCTATCTGGTCGAGCAGACGCTGCTCGTGCTCGGAGAGTGGCATCGCTCCTCCTCCGGCACTCCGGTTGTCGATTTGGTGTACATCCCGACGGTAGTACCTGTGGCCACCGCTCGCCTACCGTGGGCTCCTACCGTCGAGGATACGAGCCCACGGCGATATGGACTAGTCGATCTGGTTACCCGATTCAGGGGAGATGCGTTTCCCCGCCACCGGACCGCTCGGGTGTCTCCAGCAGGGTAGCCAACCGCACGGCAGCACTGCCGAACCGGGACCGCGCGGCGTCAGCCGCGCGTTCCACGTCAGGCCAGTATGCACTGGAGCTGCCGCCATCGAGGGTGAGCTGCTCGCCCCCCACCGCCCCGCGGACCAATAGTTCCACCCGCACTCCCAGCAACCGTACCGCCGTCCCGCGGGGCAGGTTACCTTCCAGCAGCTCGGTGACCACCGCGAACATCTCGTGCGCGGAGTCGGTCGGATCAGCCAGGGTCCGGGACCGGGTGATGGTGGTGAAATCGGGATAACGGATCTTCAGGCCGATTCTGCGTCCGCGCAGATCGCGGCCGCGCAGCGCAGCCGTGCAGCGCTCGACCAGCCGCAGCAACTCGCGCCGCAACATCGCCCGGTCCACCACATCGTGGGCGAAGGTCTCCTCCGCGCCCACGGACTTCTCCGCCATGTCGGGCACCACCCGCCGCTCATCGCGGCCGTTGGCGAGTTCGTGCAGGTGGTGGGCGCACGCCACACCCAGGGCGCGCCGCAAGGTGGGCAGCGGGATGACGGCCACGTCGGCCACCGTGGCGCAGCCCAGCCGGCGCAGCCTTTGCGCGGTGCGCTCGCCTACTCCCCACAACGCGGACAGCGGCAACGGATGCAGGAAATCGAGCACCCCGTCGGCGGGCACCACGAGCAACCCATCCGGTTTGGACAACCCGGAGGCGAGCTTGGCGATGAACTTGCTCGACCCCACTCCCACCGAGCAGGTCACCCGGTGCGCGTCATACACCTGGCCGCGGATCCACTCCCCAATCCCGGCTGGGCTCATTCCCAACCGGCGCAGCGAGCCTGCGACGTCGAGGAAGGCCTCATCCAGGCTCAGCGGCTCGACCAGCGGAGTGACCTCACGGAACAGGGCCATCACCCCGCGAGAGACCTCCGCGTAGCGGGGAAAATGCGGCGGGATGAACTCTGCTTGCGGGCACAGCCGGCGCGCGTGCGCGACCGGCATCGCCGAGCGCACCCCGAACGCGCGAGCCTGGTAAGTCGCCGACAGCACGACGCCGCGGTCTCCGGCCGGGTTGCTGCCACCGGCCACCACCACGGGTCGCCCGGCCAGCTCAGGACGCTCACGGACCTCGACTGAGGCATAGAAGGCGTCCATGTCGACGTGCAGCAGGTGGCAACCGCGATCGGTGCCGCAGCCGGCACGCATTGATCCAGCGCGGGGTAGATCAGCACTGCGACCCATCACACCCCCTGACAGACAACGATAAATCGAACCTACGTTCGATTGACGTCCATGCTAACCGGTTGTCGCCGGGCGACGGGCCACCGCGTGCAACCGGCTGGCGATGTCGCGCAGCGGTACCCGGCTCGCCACCAGCAGCTCCAGCTCGGCGAGCTGGTCGGCAGCGCCTGGTTGGCTCTCCAGCACGCCGCCCGGAATCAGGTCGGCGAGCACCCCGTCACCCTGCACGAGCTCGACGTCCAGACCGCTGGCGGCGAGCAGCGCGAGGAGACCTTCGGTATCGAAACGGTGTAGCACGGGATCGGCCGCACCGAGCCTGCCGTCCGGATCGTCGAGCACGCGGCGCGCCTCACCCAACCGCCCGGCCAGCGCGCGGGCCAGCACCGCCGCGTACCGGTTGGCCACCAGGACCGATACCGCCCCGCCGGGCGCGGTGGCGGCGGCCAACGCCAGGATCGCCCCAGCGGGGTCCTCGACGACCTCCAGCACGCCGTGCCCTAGAACGAGGTCGGCACTGCCTGGTGCGACAGCGTCCGCCAGCGAGTCGACGTCACCCTGCACCGGACTCACCAACTGCTGGACTCCGGCATCGGCGGCCCGGCGGTTGAGCGTGGCCAGCGCATTGGGGCTCGGTTCCACCACCGTCACCAGACAGCCGGATCGAGCCAGTGGCACCGCCCAGACCCCGCTGCCACCGCCCACGTCCAGCACCCGGGGAGCGAAGCCCAGCCGCCGGCCGGCCGCGGCGACCTCGGCCTCCAGCGCCCGTTGCACCGCGCAGGCTCGCATGAACAGCACCATAGAGGGCTCCCATAGGGTGCACCGATGCGAACCATCGCGGTGCTCAGCCTCAAGGGCGGGGTGGGCAAGACCTCCGTCGTGCTCGGGCTGGCCGGGGCTGCCCTGCAGCGCAAGATCCGGACCTTGGTCGTGGATCTCGACCCGCAAGGCAACTGCACCGACACCCTGGATCCCGGCGCCACGAAGGCCACGCTGGCCGACGTTCTGGCCGATCCCAGACGCTCGGTGCTCAGGGATGCGATCGCCTCCAGCGCCTGGGGAGAAGGCCTGGACGTGCTGGTCGGCGGCGAAGAGACCGAGGCGCACAACTGGCCGGATCCCGACCACACCGGCCTGCGGCAGCTCGACCACGCGCTGTCCAATCTCGACGCGGTGGCCGACGATCCACCGTACCGGCTGGTACTGCTGGACTGCCCGCCGTCGCTGGGCCAGCTCACCCGTTCGGCGTTGGTCGCCGCCGACCGGGCGCTGCTGGTTACCGAACCGACCATCTACGCGGTCGCCGGCGTGCAGCGCGCGTTCGAAGCCGTGCAACACGAACGCGAGCACAACCCCGACCTGCAACCTCTGGGCGTGGTGGTCAACCGGGTGCGGGTGCGCTCCAGCGAGCACAACTACCGGATCAACGAGTTGCGGGAGATCTTCGGACCGCTGGTGCTACCCACGGTCCTGCCCGACCGCGCGGCGGTGCAACACGCCCAGGGCGCCGGGCTCCCGATCCAGCGCTGGGACACCCCGGGAGCGCGCAAACTCGCGGTGGCCCTCGATGTGCTGCTGATCCGGATGCTGCGCACCAGCCAACTGCGCCGTCGCACCCCGACTGATCTGGCGCGGACTTAGCCTGAACCGGTTTTGCGACCAGACCCAGATCAGCCCTGCCCGCGCTGTGGCTGGCTGTTCGGTGGCAGGGCCTGCTGGGGCGAGACAGGCTGCGACGTGGGCTCACCGGCGGTTACCTCGCCGGCGATCGGCGCTCCACTGATCGAGGCGCGGATCTGCTCCAGCCGGGACCGGCCGGCCATGTCCAGCGTGGACTGCTGCACCTCCAGCATCCGGCCCTGCACCGAGTTCTGAGCCAGCTCGGCGGCCCCGAGTGCATTGGCGTAACGGCGCTCGATTTTGTCGCGAACCTCGTCGAGGGAGGGGGTATTACCCGGCGCGGCCAGCTCGCTCATCGACCGCAGCGAAGAAGAGACCTGCTCCTGCATCTTCGCCTGCTCCAGCTGGGACAGCAGCTTGGACCGCTCCGCGATCTTCTGCTGCAGGACCATCGCGTTGCGCTCGACTGCTTGCTTGGCCTGGCCCGCAGCCTGCAAGGCCTGGTCGTGCAGCGACTTGAGGTCTTCCACGGACTGCTCCGCGGTCACCAGCTGGGTGGCGAAGGACTCCGCCGCCTGCTCATACTGCTGCGCCTTGGCCTGATCACCCTTACCTCGCGCCTCGTCGGCGAGCACCAGGGCCTGCCGGGCCGAAGACTGGTACTTCTCAATCTCGCCGAGCTGCCGGTTGAGCTTGACCTCCAACTGGCGCTGATTGCCGATGACGGCGGCCGCCTGCTGCGACAGCGCCTGATGTTGGCGCTGCGCATCCTCGATAGCCTGCTGGATCTGTATCTTGGGATCGGCGTGCTCGTCGATCTTGGACGAGAACGAGGCCATGAGGTACTTCCAGGCCTTCACAAACGGGTTGGCCATCTCTTCCGCTGCCTCTCCTCTTGACCAGTCCGCAGCCAATGGGCAGAGCTGCGCGCTAGCTCCATGGTGTCAGGTGGGAGGCAGCTCTTCCACCGACCCCGGGGAGAACCGGGGTTCCCCCTGAGGCGGCCCGAAGCTCACCGAGTCAGGCCGCAACCAGCTCAGCCGCAAGGGTGTCGGGTACGTCAGGTATGTAAACCGGACCGAGATCGTCAGCCACCCGCCGCAGCAGCTCGTCCAACGGCAGGTCAAGCGCGACACAGATCGATCCGAGGAGCTCGCTGGATGGCTCCTTGCGACCGCGCTCGACCTCGGAGAGATACCCCAAACTCACCCGGGCCACCCGTGACACCTCACGCAGCGTGCGGCATTGCGAGGTCCGCGTCCGGCGCAACCGCTCGCCGATGGCCTCCCGCAACAGCGTCATCGCGTTTCCTCCCGGGTGTCGGCCGGCCTTGTCCAACCGGCTTGCTTGCCCTCTACCGTACTCATCGGCCGGCTGGCGGGGCGTCCGCCGTGGGCGAACGTGCCATCTTCACGGCAGGTTCATGGCAGGATCACCGCTCGGCGACCGGAGGCGCGCAGCCGTAGCGCCCGCACCACGTAGTCCACGCCGGTGATAACGGTGAGCAGCACTGCGATTCCCATCGCCGCCCAGCGCACCGGATGGACCGCATGTGGGAGCGGCAGCACGTAGAGCTCGATCGCGACGGCCTGCGCGAACGCCTTCACCTTGCCGCCGCGGCTAGCCGGGATCACGCCATACCGCAAGACCCAGAAGCGCAGCGCCGTGACACCGAGCTCGCGCGCGGCGATCAGCACGGTGATCCACCAGGGCAGCTCGCCCAATATGCTCAGAGCAACCAGCGCTGCCCCGATGAGTGCCTTGTCCGCAATAGGATCGGCGATGGTGCCGAACTTGGTGATCTGGCCGCGACGGCGAGCCAGGTCGCCGTCGAGCCGGTCGGTGAGTGAGGCGACTCCGAAGATCACCGCTGCGGTGATCCGCCACGCCGGATCGCTGCCACCCTGGGTGAACAACGCGAGCACGAACACCGGTACCAGCACCATCCGTGACATGGTCACCAGGTTGGCCAGGTTCCACAGCGGGACTTTGGTCGCCGGTGGCGGGCTCACGGCACGCCGCCGGCCGGGGCGATCAGCTCCATCGGCTCGACGATCAGATCGACACCCTGTGCGGCGATCACCCTGCAGCGCACCACGTCACCGATCGCGAATGGCCGCGTTCCGGATCCGGTCAGCCGGCACTCGCCATCCACCTCGGGGGCCTGGTGCTCGGCGCGCCCGATGGTCTCTGCTTCGCCCTCGGAGCGGGTGTCCGCGTCCGTGTCTGTTGCCGTAACGCTCTCCAGTAGCACGTCCACGGTTTCGCCGACTCGCTCCTCGGCTCGTTGTGCGGTGAGCTGCTCGGCCAGCCCGCTGATCCGGGCGACGCGCTCGGCGATCGTGCCCTCGTCGTGCTGGCCGGGCAGGCCGGCGGCCTCGGTACCGTCCTCGTCGGAGTAGCCGAATACGCCGATCGCGTCCAGCCGCGCCTCGGTGAGAAAACGCTCCAGCTCCGCGAGGTCGGCGCCGGTCTCCCCCGGGAACCCCACGATCACGTTGCTGCGCACTCCCGCCGCGGGCGACTGCTGCCGGATCTGGTCCAGCAGGGCGAGGAAGGATTCGCGCGAGCCGAACCGGCGCATGCGGCGCAGCACCGGCTCGCTGGCGTGCTGGAAGGACAGGTCGAAATAGCTCGCCACTGCGGCAGTGCCGGCGATCGTGGTCACCAACGCGGGTCGAGTCTCGGCGGGCTGCAGGTAGGAAACCCGGATCCGCAGGATGCCGGGAATGACGGAAAGCCGGCGCAGCAGCTCCTCCAGGGCGCCCGGGCGGCCCAGGTCCTTGCCGTAGGACGTGGAGTTCTCGCTGACCAGCACGAGCTCCCGTACCCCTGACCCGGCCAACCACGCCGCCTCGGCGGCCACCTCGTCGACCGGCCGGGAGACGAACGCTCCACGGAAAGTGGGGATCGCGCAGAACGCACAGCGCCGATCGCAGCCTGAGGCGATCTTCAGTGGGGCGACCGGGGAGTCGTCCAGCCGGCGGCGCGGCACCCGGGGCCCCCAGCCGTGCCCGGGCAGCGCGGGACCGGCGGCCAGCGCCGCGGGCCGCGACGCGGGGGTGATCGGTAGCAGGGTGCGGCGGTCCACCGGCTGGTGTGTGGGTACCGCCCGGCCGGCGAGGACCTCGCGCAGCCTGCCGCCCAGCTCCGGATAGACGTCGAACCCCAAGACGGCGTCGGCCTCTGGCAAGCTGCGCGCCAGTTCGGTGCCGTAGCGCTCAGCCAGGCAACCCACCGCGACGACCTTTGCGCCGGTGTCGGCGGCAGCCAGCAGGGTATCGATGGAGTCCTTCTTGGCCGCGGCGACGAAACCACAGGTGTTGACCACGACCACGTCGGCGCCGCCGTCAGGGTCGACCAGCTCCCAGCCGTCCTCGGTCAGCCGGCCGGCCAGTTCCTCCGAATCGACCTCATTGCGGGCGCAGCCCAGGGTGACCAGCGCGGCGCGGGGGGATGGCGGGGTGGCGGGCACTGGCTCAGCGTATCTGGCCGCCCTCCATGATCAGGTGCACGTGACCTACTCAACGGGGTCGGGCCGGTGCAGCAGGCACGCCGCGACCAGGCCGGTCCAGCCGGTCTGGTGCGACGCGCCCAGCCCGGCCCCGGTGTCTCCGTGAAAGTACTCGTGAAACCACAGCTGGTCGTGCCAGTGCGGGTCGCTCTGGAACAGCTCGTAGTCACCGAACACCGGGCGGCGCCCGGCGGAGTCGTTGCGGAATGTGCTGATCAACCGGTCATTCAGGTCGGCGGCCACCTCAGCCAGCGTCCGTTTCACTCCGGAGCCGGTCGGGTGCTCGACGACGAAATCCTCGCCGAAGAACCGGGCGAACCGCCCGATCGCCTCGACGAGCAGGTAGTTGACCGGAAACCACACCGGCCCGCGCCAGTTGG
>QHBY01000049.1:0-134 GCA_003244245.1 Pseudonocardiales bacterium | reverse complement strand
TGGTGGCGCGATACCGACCGCAGACCGTGTGGCGAGAGGAACTCCTGCTCCGACAGCATCGGTTCCAGGATCCGCCGAAGCTGCTCCGGCCCCACCATCGACAGCAGCCGGCCCTCGAAACCGTCCCGAACGTG
>QHBY01000048.1 GCA_003244245.1 Pseudonocardiales bacterium | reverse complement strand
GGGTCGAGGCCGCGTCAGCGAGGTAGGCGGCGGGTATTTGGCCGGCTTCGGCGGCCAGTGCGACCGCGGTGTCGAACTCGGTCCGGGCGCCATCTAGATCATTGGTGCGCTGTCGGATGAGGCCCAAGCATGCGTGCACTGCAGCTGCCGTTGCCGGCTGCGGCTGGTCCTGCAGACGCCGCTCTGCGCGCTCGATGCACGATCCGGTCCGCCCGGTCGCGGCCAGCGCCCAGAGGAGCTCGAGTTCGACCTGGTCGGGGAGCCGCTCGTCGGCGAGGCTCTCGGCCCTGGTGAGCAGGTCGACGGTCACCGCGGGTGCGAGTCGCCGATACTCGACCGCGGCGCGGCGCAGCAACTCCAGCGCCTCCCGATCCCCGCGCGGAGCGCCGAGTGCGGCGTGGCGCGCTATCTCGGGCGAGCGTGCCCCGGTCCGGGCCAGCGTCCGCCCGATCGTCGCGTGCATGCTGGCCCGCACCGCTTGGGGGAGTTCTTCGCCGAGTGTGTCGCGGATGAGGTCATGACGAAATGCGAGGTCATGGCCTGAGGAGATGAGCAGCTGCTGCTCGATCGCACGCTGCAGCGCAGAAGCAACCTCAACCGGGGGGCGTCCGAGGACCTCGGCGAGCAGGTCCGGTGAGAATCGTTGGCCTAGCAGCGCGGCGTATTGCAGCGTGCGTATCCCGTCATCTCCCAGCGCCCACGTCCGGTCGCGGACGTGCTCGCGCAGCGCGCACCGCAGGTCGCCCTCCCCCGACCGCCCGCCAGCGGCGACCAACAGTTCGATGAGCAGCGGGTTGCCCCGTGCTGCCTCGACCTGAGGGTGCACCGCGGGCCACATCGCGTCGCCGGCGAGCTCCTCGGCAAGACCTTGTGCCGCCGCGTGATCCAGCTCGGCCAGCGGCAGATCGGTCGCGACATCGAGGTCGAGCAGCTCACGGCGCAGCCGCCGGCCAATCGCCGGCAATCCACCGGTCCGGTGAGACACGACGAGCAGAACACGAAGATGCGCTGCGGAACGGGCCACTGCGCGAGCGGTCAGCACCGTCGCGTCGTCGGCCCACTGCAGGTCTTCGATCACGATCATCCGCGGCACCTCGGCGGCGAGCCGCTCAACCAGATCAACGAGATCCTCGATGACCACATGCGTGGCGCTGCCCAGTTCCCCGGCGGATGCGAGGATCGCTGCGCGAAGCAGCACCGCTACCGACCGCAGGTCCTCATCCCTGGAGGAGGGGGTGATCTCCAGCGCGTCGAGCCACGGCCCGAAGGGCCGCGTCTGCGTCATCTGCTCCGCGGCACCGACGTGCACCGCGAACCCCGAATCCGAAGCATGTCGAGCCGCTTCGCGCAGCAGGCGTGACTTGCCGATGCCCGCCTCGCCGGACACGACCAAGACGGCACCGAGCCCGCCACGGGCACGATCGAGGCAGCCTTGCACCTTCGCCAGCTCGCGCACTCTACCCACCAGCGGCGCCCGGCCGCCCCCCGTCCCCACAGCGGAATCGTAGAGGGACATCCCTGAACCCAGGGATGTCGAAGACCCGACACAGCGCGCACCATCGAGAACATGCCGGACTCACCCGAGCGATGCACCCCGACACGCACCCGTCTCGATGACGCCGTCGAGGCAATAATCGGCGATCCCCATTTGCGTCGCCGGCTGGCGATCGATCCTGAGGCCGCTTGCGACGCACTCGGACTGAGCGTCACAGAACGCACCCTGCTGCTCACCTGGCTGACCGAACCCGGATGACCCGACAGACAACACGACGCTCACGTCGAGATCCCTGATTTCAGGGATGCCGATCCTGCCAGCCGGCGCAAGGGTTGAGCCCGCGCAGCAGCACCGCTGCGCCGAGCACAGGGGAACCCGATATGAGCATCTTCAGCACCCGGCACACGGCATCGGCGCGGCGCACCGAACAGCACCCGGCGAGAACGAGACGGATCTCGACACGAACGACGAAGATCTTCGCGCTCACCACCTCGGTGGTGCTGCTCGGCAGCGGAACGCTCGCGTGGGCGACCGGTACCGCCTCGATTCCCGGTCCCGGCGGCGTTATCCACGCCTGCTACGTGACCAATGGAAACCTCAAGAACATCACGCTCATCGACCCGTCCACTGGTACCAAGTGTCCGACCGGCTACACAGCGTTGAATTTCAACCAAACCGGACCGCAAGGACCCCAGGGGCTGCAAGGACCGGTAGGGCCACAGGGACTGACCGGCGCGATCGGGCCGCAGGGACTGCCAGGTGCGACAGGGGCAACCGGCGCAACCGGTCCGGCAGGGGCACCCGGACCCGCGGGGCCGGCCAGCGCGAGTCACGCTTATGTCGTGAGCAATGCTTTTTCCGGGCTGCCGGGCAGCGACGAAACCGTCGCATCCACAGCCGTTCCCGCAGGAAGCTACGTCGTGAACGGCAAAACGGAATTGAACAACGGAAGCGTCACCGGCGACCAGGAGGGCAGCTGCCGGCTGATGGTCGGCGCCGTGCAATACGACTACACCCATGTGCTTCTGAAAGAGGCCATCGCCGCTGGCGACGAGTCTCCCGTTCCTGTTCAGGCGGCTATCGTCCTCGACGCGCCCAACACGATCGCAATGATCTGCAACGTCACCGCCGATAACAGTTACGCGGCCGACACCGTGCTCACCGCCCTCGCAGTGGGCGGAGTCAACTGAGCTTTCGCGTGAAGACGGTCAGGCATGAATCCGCGCCTGACCATCACATCGCTGGGTCCAGGTCCGAGATTCCGCTGAAGGATCATGGGTTCATCCCCGGGGAGGGCGCTGTTGCGGTAGGGCGTGTGACCGAGCCCGCGTCTCACTGGGACCGGCACGTCACCTACATCGTCGCCGCTTATCTCACAGTTGCGTCCACGGATGTGGTGTTTGATTCCCCGCCTGATGCGGCCGAGCCGCAGGGTCTCAGCCGCGGCCGGGGTGTCGCGCACCGAGGCCTCGTATCGCGCAGCGTCGCGTCGAGGCGGCGGTGCCCAGATCCGACCGTATGCATCTGCCGGCGGCTACCGGCGACCTGTTGACAGCGGCCACGGGAGACTGCCCGGAGACGGCCACGTAGCTGCCCGGTGGCGGACATGAGAACTGCCCGCTGACGGTCATAGGGATCTGCCCGACACGACGTCCTTGCCTGGCCGCTTGCCGCGGTTGAGGCCCCTCTTCGGGTGCGCTGGC
>QHBY01000047.1:197-6835 GCA_003244245.1 Pseudonocardiales bacterium | reverse complement strand
GGGGGTAGGTGCGGTGTCGCCGTGGCGGATTGGGGCGTTCGACGATTTCTTCGGTGGTTTCTTTGAGTGCTGTGGTGAGTCTTTTAGGGGGAAAAGCCCGCCTGGTTGGTGACCTGGCGGCGGATTGCGCGGTAGCTGCGTATGAAGGAGAGGTCGTCGGGGTCGGTTCCGACGGTGTCGGCGGCGTCTTTCATGACGTAGCGTATCGCGTAGTGGGTTAACAGTAGTGACTAGATTTCTTGTTTGACCAGTTGGGGGGTTTTGGACCGGAGTGCCCGGTGGTGGCCTGTTTGGTGGGTTTCGATCTCGTCGAAGGACAGTTCGATTTCCCAGCGTTCGTTGTAGGCGGTGGCGAGTTCGACTGCGGGTGCGAACTCATAGTCTGCGATCGTGGTGATCAGGCAGAACAGTTCCCCGCTGCTGGGCCGGTCTTCGATCAGGTATTCCACGACGCGGACCACCATGGCCTGGGTGGGGTCGAGGTCGGCACCGGCCGTCGCCGCGGCGATGAGCGCCTCGCGGCGCCGTCCGCGGATTTTCGGGTTGATCAGCACTGATCGGTAGGAGCCGTCGGGTAGCCACTCGCTGGAGCTTGGTCAGCGCGATCTTCGCTGCACCTTCGCTCGCAGCGGTCTCAACTACGTATCGCCGCTTGCGGGTCAGGGGATCGATCCCGGCGTACACCTTTGCCCGGAAGCTCCCGGACGGGAGCGTCTCGATGTGGCCGCGAGAGCGGCTTCTGCGTCCAGCCATAGACGGAGAGTAGCGCCGCTGAATCCACGAATGATTCCACGAACCATCCGAAGCCGAGTTCTGCTCACCGTCATACCTGGTCAGACGTGGCGCCCCCGGCAGGATCCGAACCTGCGCCACCGCCTCCGGAGGCCGGTAGAAGACTGATCATCCTTCTCTCGGGAGTCGTATCGTTCTTGTAAGCCGTGCTCTGTGTCTCATGGGTGCCGTGACGTCCCGCAATTCATTGCACGAACCCTTGCACGAGGGACGAGTACCGCCGGTCATGTCCGCAGCACGAAATCCGGTCTCCGTCGTCCAGCTGTGGACAAGCCTGACCGCCAGTGCAGCCGCAGTCGGCGGGATCCGCTATTAGGCGGCGGGTGCGACGGACACCTTGAGGGCGATTGCTTGAGTGTCGCTGTCGTACTCGCTCGGGTCGCCCTCCAGGGCAAACGCGATCGCGTCCATGCACTCGCGCTGGGCGTCCTCGCGGGTTGGCGTGCCGCCGCCGTTGATATGCAGAGCAGGCACGCGGTAGTGCCAGGTGTTCGCCTCGTCGTCGAAGAAGAACTCGGCTCGCAGCGTTATGCTCATGTGATCATCGTCCTATAGCTTGCGCAGCTCAGCAAGGGTGTAGCCGTAGTCTTTGGTGATCCGAGCGCCGGCCCACCCAGGTCAACGCCCTCATGATAAGCCCAGACGCGCTGCCTATCGTCCTTGACCAGAACGCGATGCGACCCGCGGCGGCGGGTCTCGGTCCAGCCATCGCGCTTGAGCGCGGCGAGGACGCGGGCAGCTTTAGGCATGTGGCGGGCAGGGTACTGGCGCACGAACCCTTGCACGAACGACGACCACTGTCGGTCACGTCCGAGGTGCGGAATCCGGCCTCCGTTGTCCACTCCAGGCGCGCGGCGACGGAGTCGGCAATCTGAAGGGCGTGGGCGATGATGGTGAGGGAGCCAGCCCGAATGGACGATGCACCGCGCGTGTTTCAGCGTCGCAATCGGGTCCCCGACGGTCCGATCTACGAGATCAGCATGAGCCCGTCGTACTCGGCGAAGTCGAGAAAGTCCTTGGTGTTGAAGGTCGCGAGTGGCAGCTCCCGGACCAAGCAGCACGCGGCGATCCAGGCGTCGTTAACGGGTCTTGGCCTGCCGCGAAGCTGAGCGTACGCCTGAAGCTCACCCCAGCGTGTGGCCACACGCTGGTCGTAGGGCAACACGACGAGCCCCGCGAGAAACGTACGCATGGTGGCCAGATTCCGGGGTCCCCATTGTCGTACGAGCGTCCATTTGGTCAGCTCACCAACAGTCACGAACGTGACGGCGGGAACGTTGCCGGCAAGCTGGCGAGCGAGAGTGTCCGGGATGCGCCGACGCAGGAGCGACGAGGCGACGTCAGTGTCCAGAACGACGACGCTCACGACACGGCAGAGCGCCGCGATGCGTACAAGTCGGTGAGGAACTCCGCATACTCGTCGTCGGACTCGAAGGGATCGTCGAGCGCGAGCTCGTTCACCGAAGAAATCGGCCGCACACCCTGACGACGGACTAACTCGTCGGTCGGGACGAAGTCGTCCACTGTCCGGAACTCAGGCTGCTCAGACGTACTGGTCACCGGGATCACCTCCGTTCGTGACAATCATCCCATCTCGCGCGGTCAAGCGGTGGGACTGCACCGGTCGGGCGTTGCCCTCGCGAGCGATGACTGTCTGTGGTCAACATCGTGAGCTAGCCAGTGGCCGCCGGTAGAGTATCCATGATCTGAGCGAATCGTGGAGATGACGACGGTACCTGCGACGGTGGTGTCCGTGAAGATCGACACCGAGGCTGGCGTTGCCGTCCTTTGCCTGGGTCGTCCGTCTAAGCGGAGACGGACCGGCTGACGTCCAGATCTGTCACCGCAGTGTGGCTGAGTAGAGCATGAGTACCGCCCCGCCGCATAGGCTGAAAGGTCGCCTACTCGCAGTGATATAAGCAGTTCAGACGTGGCGCCCCCGGCAGGATTCGAACCTGCGCCACCGCCTCCGGAGGGCGGTGCTCTATCCCCTGAGCTACGGGGGCATGCCGCAGGCGAGCTTACCGGTACTGACTACGCCCGCCCAAGCCAGGCGGTGCTCAGCTCGGCGGCGGTAGGGGGTGNNTGCGCCCCGCGCTGGGCGATCAGCTGGGCCAGGTAGTCGCTTTCGGCACCCTGCGAGATGACGATCTTCTCAGCCAAGTTGCGCACCTGAGGGCTCTCGCCGTGCTGTGCAGCGTATCCGGCCATCGGCGTGCCACCCTGGTGGTGACGGAGCATCAGCTGCAGAAACAGTACGTCGAACTGGTCACCGCTGGACGCCTGAAGCCGTTGCAGATCAGCAGCCGACGCCATCCCCGGCATCGCCGCCACCCCGGCGGCACCCGGTCCGGTGCCGTGCGCCATTCCCGGCATCGACGGGCTGTCAGGCATCCAGGTCATGTACCGGCCGATGGGCAGTGGCGCCGCGTTCCACAGACTCAGCCAGCCCTGCATCTGACCGATCTGCTGGAGCTGGTTGGTCTCTATGTCGAAGGCGATCAACCGGATCGCCTGATCGGTACTGCGATCCCGGGCCAGACCGGCCATCAGCACCGCCTGGCGGTGGTGCACCGACATGTCCTGGGCGAATCCGACGTCCACCGCACCGCCCTTGAGTTGCGCGGGTCCACCCGCGAGAAACATGCCTAGCGACGCCCCGAGCAGCAGCACGGCCAGCAACGCTCCAGCGCGCACAAACAGACGGATCCAGGGCGCTTGACGCTGTGTGTTGACGGTTGCGGTCTCAGTGCTGGTCTGGCCGTCTGAGCCGGTGTCGGTGAACGTCTGCGCCATCGCGGTCACCCACCCGCGGGTAGACCGGGTGTCGACTGCGGAGCGTTCGGTGCCTGCCCGGCGCTGGGTGCAGCACCGTGGCCGCCGCCGTAAGTCATCGGAATCGCGTCCGGACCGGGTGGCGTGGCGACGAAAGGAGGTGGCTTCGCCGTATCGAACAGGCCGGGGAGTTCGTCGCAGCTGGCCCCGACCTCCGGGTAGGCGTACTGGTTGAGTCGCAGGGACTGGATGAACTGGTCGATCCGCTTGTCGGCGGGGTTGCTCAGCTTGAGCTGGTGTCCCCAGGATTGCAGGGAGATCGACGAGTCCAGGCCCGGGTAAGGCGAGAGCATGAGGTAGTTCGAGCCCTGCACCCGATCCTGCAGTGACTGCAGCGCAGCACCGTTGATCTTGCTCGGGTTGTAGGCGATCCACACCGCACCGTGTTCGAGGGCGTGGATCATGTTCTCGTTGCGCACGGCCGTCGTATAGACAACGCCGTTGCAGGCCGCCCAGGTCGCATCATGCGGACCACCGAAGGGCGGGCTGTGATCGTAGGCCACCCGCTTGTCCGGGCCGATGTGCCCGCGGTTGGCCGCCCCATAGTTCTGGATGACGATCCCGTTGATGTGAGCCGAGGGGTCTTTGTCGCTGGCCGTGGGAGTGAAGGCGCGACGGTCCTCGTACTGGGTGTACAGGTAGCCGAAGATGCCGACCGCGAACACAAGCACGATCAGCACGGCCGCCACCGTGCCCCACGGCCTCGGTTTGGTCGCCGATACGACCGAACGGGCGTTGCGCACCGCCTTGCTGCTCTTGCCACTGGGCATGCTGGCCTGGTCCTCGCTCAACGGTTTTCGCTCAGCTGTCTTCGCTCAGCTGGGTTAGCTCATTCGGGTCTGCTGCCAGACCGCGGCGTCAGTGTATGGACTCCTCGTCAAGGGCACGTGAGCCCGGGTGTCCACACTGGTTCGCCGACTGGGCGCGATACCTCCCTAGACTCGCAGGCGTGACTCCCGCTGCGCTCGCCGACCTGGTCCGGTCTCTCGCCCACGACGTGCTGATCGGCCGTGGCCTGGACCCCGTCGTGCTTCCGGCGACGGTGACCGTCGAACGCTCGCACGCCCCCGAACACGGCGACTATACGACCAATGTGGCGTTGCAGACCGGGACGAGGGCAGGAGTGCCACCGCGGGAGTTCGCCGGCTGGCTGGCGGGCGCACTGGCGCAGCGCCACGGAGTCCGCTCCGCGGAGGTCGCCGGCCCCGGTTTCCTCAACCTGCGGCTGGCGGCCGGCGCCCAGGGCGACATCGTCGCGCAGGTGCTTGCCGCCGGGGAGCGCTTCGGTGCTCTTCAAGGCCGACCAACCCCCCGGTTGGCCGGCCTTGAAGAGCTACCAACCGTGCACGAAGCGCAGTACGTGCATGCCCGGCTGGCCGCGCTGGCCCGCAACGCTGCCGACCTCGGTATCACCGGCCAGGGCGCCCAGCTGAAACTGCTCGAGCACGAGCTGGAGGGCGAGTTGATCCGCACACTGGGCGAGTTCCAGCGCATCGTGGCAGTGGCGGAGTCGCAGCCCCCGGACGTCGGCGAGCCGCACCGGGTAGTCCATTACCTTGAGCAGCTCACCAGGGCTTATCACCGGTTCGACGCCGGATGCCGGGTGCTGCCGATGGGCGATGAACATTCAGGCCCGCGGCACGTCGCGAGGCTAGCGCTGTGCCAGGCCACCCGGCAGGTGCTGGCCAACGCGCTCGGCCTGCTCGGGGCCCGCGCACCGGAGCGGATGTGAGGGCGCATCCGGCCGGGCCTCGCCATGCCGATGTGCTCGCCCGGTCCTCCACCGCGGGCCCGTGCCCGGTCGGCTCCGCCGAGCTGAATGCGCTGCACCCAGCGGTGTGGCCACGCGGGGCGCACCGCGGCGACGACGGCGCGGTGCGGCTGGCCGGTGTGGAGGTCGGCGAGCTCGCTGAGACCTACGGCACCCCGCTGTTCGTGGTGGACGAGGCGGATTTCCGGGCCCGCTGTGCCGAGCACGCGGCCGCCTTCGGCGCCCCCGAGCGGGTGCACTACGCGGCCAAGGCCTTTTTGTGCTCCGAGGTCGCTCGCTGGGTGGCCGAGCAGGGCCTGAGCCTGGACGTGTGCACCGGCACCGAGCTCGCCGTCGCATTGCATGCGGGTTTCCCCGCGCACCGGATTGCGATGCACGGCAACAACAAGTCCTCCGACGAGTTGGCTGCCGCCGTCACCGCCGGAGTCGGTGCGGTGGTGCTCGACTCCTTTTTGGAAGTCGCCCGGCTGGACGACATCGCCCGCCGCCACGGCGTGACACAGCCGGTACTGATCCGGGCGACTGTCGGCGTGGAGGCGCACACTCACGAGTTCATCGCCACCGCGCACGAAGACCAGAAGTTCGGGTTCTCGCTGGCCGCCGGAGACGCCGCCGAAGCCGTGCGCCGGGTGCTCAAATCCGAGGGCCTGCGCCTGGTGGGGCTGCACAGCCACATCGGCTCGCAGATCTTCGACGCCGACGGCTTCGAGCTCGCGGCGCACCGGATGGTCGATCTGCTCGCGGCGGTCCGGGACGAGCATGGGCCCGACGCCCTCTCCGATCTGTCCATCTTGGATCTTGGCGGTGGTCTCGGGATCGCCTACACCGCAGACGACGATCCGCCGCCACCAGGCATGCTGGCCGCACACCTGCGGGCCATCGTGGACGCCCGGTGCCAGGCGGCCGGTTTGCCCGCTCCGGAGCTGGTCGTCGAACCCGGTCGGGCGATCGCCGGACCTGGCACGGTGACGCTGTACGAGGTGGGCACCACGAAGGACATCACCGTGGTGGCATCGACACAGCGTCGTTATGTCTCGGTGGATGGCGGGATGAGCGACAACGTGCGCACTGCACTCTATGACGCGAGCTACGATTGCCGGTTGGTGTCGCGCCGCTCCGAGGCGCAACCCGCGCTGTCGCGGGTGGTCGGCAAGCACTGCGAAACCGGTGACGTGGTGGTCCGGGACTGCTGGCTACCCGACGATCTGGCCCCGGGGGACCTGGTGGCCGTCGCCAGCAC
>QHBY01000047.1:0-151 GCA_003244245.1 Pseudonocardiales bacterium | reverse complement strand
GTGCGCGACGGCGCCCACCGGCTACTGCTGCGCCGGGAGACGTTGGCCGACCTGCTGTCCCTGGAGGTCTGATGAGCAGACCAATCCGGCGGGAGGCCTGCTCGCAGGGCCGACCCGTCCGTCCCATTGGTGTGGCGCTGTTGGGCTGCGG
>QHBY01000046.1 GCA_003244245.1 Pseudonocardiales bacterium | reverse complement strand
AAACACATCTATATACACTAGGACCGTGAAGCGGGCCGCAATGGACCGGCAGCAGACCCGGTCGGAGCCGCGGTTGTGGAACAGGCTGGCTTCGACCAGGGGCGTCTGCCCGCGCCGGGTGCTGCGACGCTGGTGAAGCCCGAACAGCACCAGGATCACGGTGCCCGCGATGAGGGCGCCCCACGTCCAGGCTGGCCATCCGGCGGTGTTACCTTCGGCGTCAGGCCTCGCCGCCTGCCTCACGAGCGCACTGAGCCGGGGGCCTGCGACGGGCTATATCGAGGCGCAGCCCTCGGCGCAGGTGCAGGGCATCGCCATTATGAGCAGCCGCACCTTGTCATGGCGCAGCTCACAGCGACAGCCACTCGGCCGTTGGCTCACCGTAGATCTGATTGATCCGGTCGAAGTCCCGATCGTGGTGTAACACAGCCAAGCGGCCGACGACGGCGAGCGAGGCGACCATCACGTCGGGCAACGGGACGCAGCGGTGTAGCCCTGCGCTCAGCAGAGCTTCCATGATTTCTACGGCAACGGCCTCGGAACGGGGCGTCGCCGCGGCGTCGAGAAGTGGTTCGAGGAGCTGGTGCCGCAACGTCGGCCAGTGCTGCGGATCCCGAGCCGACACCGCCACTTCGAGCTTGGTCGGCAAGCCGACCCACACCCTGCCGCGATTGATTCGATCCAGCCATACCTCATAATCCGGCGATTGCGGCAGTTTCCACAGTGCGGACTTGTCGATCAGCCAGTCGGTCACGTCCAGGCTGCACGCATCAGCGGCTCGTCACCGAGGTCCGCGGCCAGTTCGGCGGCGTGTGCGAACGACTCACGCGTGACCGTCGGTCGGACCTGCCGCGCATGCTGCGTCAATACCTCAGCCACGTAGGCGTTGCGGCTCATGCCCTTGGCGGCCGCCGCTACATCGAGTTTCTCGACGACATCCACGGGCAAACCGCGAACTGGGAACGCCACGTTTCCCCTCCCCATCCCGATGATGTCAGCAATGATATCACCCGTGTCGGTCCGGCACTAGCCGCCCAGTGTTCGTCAGGTGCAGGGTGCGGTCGGCCCAGCGGTCCAGCAGCACGGTGTCGTGGGAGATGGCCAGGACGCCGGCGTGGGTCTGTTGCTGGTAGTCACGGATCACCTCGACGAGCGCTGCGGCGGTGGAGGCGTCGAGCATGGTGGTCATCTCGTCGCAGATGAGGTAGCCGGGGGCCAACGCGAGAGCGCGGGCGAGGCATGCTCGCTGGAGCTGCCCGTCGCTTACCTCATGAGCCCGGCGGCCAAGTAGGTCGGTGGTCAGCCCGACCAGATCGGCCAGCTGATCCACCCGGGCCGGCGTGTCGGATCTGTGAGCTGCAGCCAGCGGCTCGCCGATCGCCCGGCGCAGGGTCATGCGCGGATCAACAGACAGCCGCGGTTGCTGGAACACCACTCCGATGCGGGTGCGCAGCTCTCGGGGAGCGCGGTGGCGGTAGCCGGACACCGGGCTCCCATCGAGGCTGACCGTGCCGGTGAACGGCTGGTGGAGGAGGCTGAGTACCCGCGCCAGGGTGGACTTTCCGCTGCCACTCGGGCCGGCCAGCGCGAGAGTTTCGCCGGCCTGGACCGCCACGGTGAGGTCGTGGATCACCGGGTGGCGGCGGTCGTAGCCGGCCACCACGCCGTGCGCGCTCAGGGTGATGAGCATGGTCGGTAGCAGGCGACGGCGTGGCCTGCGATGTGTTCGGCCAGCGATGGGCGGTGTTGGCAGGCCGGAACGGCACGGCTGCAGCGGGGGCGAAACGGGCAGCCGGCCGGCAGGTCGGTGAGCAGCGGTGGCAGCCCGGGAATCGGCACGAAGGCCCGGTCGGGAAGCGAGTCGATCAGGCCTCGAGTGTAGGGGTGGAGCGGTCGTCCAAGCACGTCGGCGGCGGGTCCTACCTCGATGAAGCGCCCCGCATACATCACCGCGATTCGGTCGGCGATGCGGCGGGCCGCGGCCAGGTCGTGGGTGATCAGCAGTACCGCTCGGTGATCGGCGATGAGGCGGCGGAGCTCGTCGAGCAGCGCGTCGACCAGTGCGCGGTCCAGGCCGGTGGTGGGTTCGTCGGCGATGAGCAGCCACGGTTCGCCGACCAGGGCGAGCGCGGTGGCGACCCGCTGGGCCATGCCGCCGGAGAGTTCGTGCGGGTAGCGGTCCAGGTCAGTTGGGCACAGACCGGCGCGCACGGCGACCCGCTCGGCAGCCACCCGTGGTCTTTTCTCGCCGGGGTGGTGGGCGCGGACGGTTTCTTCCAGCTGGGAGCGGGCGGTGCGTACCGGGGTGAGGTGCGCCGCTGGGCTCTGCGGGACGAGCCCGATCCGTCGGCCGCGCACGGTGCGGGCCAGGACCTGGTCGGGCGCCGTGAGAAGCTCGACCGGTGGCAGATCCCCGCCGCTGAGCGTGGCTCGTCCGGCCACCTCCGCATTGGCGGGCAGGAAACCCAACAAGGCAGCGGCCAGCACTGATTTGCCACAGCCGCTCTCTCCAACCAGGGCCAGACATTCCCCAGGCTGGATCCGGAACGACACGTCGCTGACCGCAGCAACCTCGGCGCCGGGGATCGTGAAGCGCACCCCAAGCCGGGCAACGTCCAGCCCGGGTGCGTCAGCGGTGCTCACCAAGACAACTCGGAGCGTCGGCGGGGATTGAGCCGGTCGCGCCATACCCCGCCGAGCCCGGCCACCGCCAATGTCGTGATCACCAGGATCAGACCCGGGGCCAGCGACATCCACCAGCCGCCGATGAGCAGGGAGCGCTGCGCGTCGTTGAGCATGTTGCCGATGCTGGCCAGATGCGGCGGCAACCCCAGGCCCAGGAAGGACAGTGCGGTCTCGTGCCAGATGGCGTGCGGCACCATCAGCGTGGTGGCGAGCAGGACCTGCGGGGCGACGTTGGGCAGCAGGTGACGCACCACGATGCGGCTCCGTGAGGAGCCACCGGCGATGGCGGCGTCGATGAACGGTCGGGTCCGCAGCGAGAGCACCTCGGAGCGCACGATGCGCGCCGAGGACAGCCAGTGGGTCAAAGCGATCGAGATCACCACCGCGGTCAGGCTGGGCCGCAGCACCGCGACGATGACGATCCCGAGCAGCAGGTGAGGCACCGAGGCGACCGCGTCGAGCACCCGCATCAACACCCGGTCGGTCCAGCCACCGGTGGCTCCGGCAATCGCGCCGACGGCGGTGCCCAGCACGCTGGACACGAGCGCAGCGGCCAAGCCGCGGCCAGGGAGACGCGAAGGCCGTACACGCAGCGCAGCAGCACGTCGCGGCCGAGCTCGTCGGTGCCGAACCAGTGCGCCGGTCCGGGTGGCAGGTTCGCCGCACCGAGGTCGACGATCTGTTGGTCGAGTCCCACCACGAACGGCACGACGAGTACAGCGACACCGAGGATGCCCAGAATGACCGCGGATGAGATCAGGCGTGGGCGCGGCGAGCGGGGCGCGCCGGCCGCTCCGACCCGCGACCGGGCAGCCGCCCGGCCGCCGCCGGGTCGTAGCGGAACGTGGCGCTGGGCTCGTACCACTGGCTCAGGTACGGCGAGATCGGTGTCGCCGCCGGCTTGCCGGCGCCGGCAAGCACGGTATCGATCATCGCTTGGCGGTTGATCCCGACGTTGATGGCCTGGCGCACCCTGGTGTCCGAGGTGAACGGCAGCTCAGAGGGGATCCCCAGGCCCCGGTAGTCGGCGGACTGCGCCTGCACCACCCGGTAGCCGTCCTGTCCTGCATACGTCTTCGCCAGCTTCGGCGGCAACACCGTGGCGTCGAACTCCCCGGCCGCCATTCGCGTCGCCCGGGCGTTGTCGTCGGTCACGAACACCAACGTCGCGGTCGTCACCGCCGGCGCCCCACCCCAGTACTTCTCATTGGCCTTGAGCACCATCCGGTCACCCTTGCGCCACTCAGCGACCGTGTAGGGACCGGTGGCCACCGGGGCGGTGTTGAACGGCGCGGTGTTGATGTCTTGTCCGTCGAAGGCCTTGCGCGGCACGATGCCCAGCAGCAGGCGCTGCGCGAACGGTGCGTACGGGTACTTCAGCCGGAACACCACTGTCCGGTCGTCGGGCGCGCTCACCTGAGCCAACGCGTCGTAGTTCGACGCGATCGTCGAGTTGACCTTCGGGTCGAGCACCGACTGGAACGTGAACACCACGTCGCTGGCGGCCAACGGCGAACCGTCGGAGAACGTCACGCCCGGGCGCAGCGTCGCAGTCCAGGTCAGCCCATCCGGCGATACGGTCGGCACCTGCTCGGCCAGGGCCGGCACCAGCGCGAGATTCGCGTCGCGGGACACCAGCCCGTCGAAGATCTTCGACGCGCCGTCCGGGGCGAACCCGAGGATCGGGTTGAGGTTGTCCGGTTCCGAACCGGCTCCGATGACTATCGACCGGCCATCCAACGACGTAGCCGGTCCGCTGGGTGCAGAGCAGGCCCCCACGAGCGCGAGCAACGTGACGAACAGGATCAACCGGCGCCATGGCATACCTACATGGTAAAGATTCATGCAAATATATGGCAACAGCCATATAGCCTAAACAGTGCTGCTAATTGCCACGTGGAGGGAGACGACGAGCTTGAAGGACTGCCACCGTCTCGTGGAGGACATCGTCTGCCGTTGTGGGTGGGAAGACACACCGCAAGCCTTTCGCTGGTCGAGCGAGCTTCCCGTCGTCTCCTGCAGCAGCGAACCCCCCGCGGAACCCCGCGCACCGGCCGCTGCCGCCTCGCCCGAGCACTCGTGAGTGCGAAACAGTGCCGTAGCACTCAATGCCACTCACGAGTTGGGAGTGTCACGTGCGCCGCGGCGCCGCTGCGCGGCGAGCTTGATCGCGCTGGGTATGACGTTCAGGTCGCGTCATCAGGCTGATGCTCGCCGTCGCCTTCAACCCGATCGGGCCCACCTCGGCGGCCCATGTCATAAGAGTAGAACCGCCGGTTCGGTCGTCGGATTCGCTTACCCGGTCGGATCCAGGTAGCGAAGGTGCACGGCGTGCAGCACGTCCCCGCGCGACCGACCGGTGGCCTCGGCGAGCTCGTCGAGCAGGATGCCGGACAGCGAGGACAGTCCGAACATCATGTCGGCGAACCCACGCCACGGATCCGGGGCGCCGGCGGCATCGCCGAAGGCGCGGTTCATGGCGTGGTGAAAGACAGTGGGGTCCGCTTCGGCCTCGGCGATGCTCCAGGCGGTGAGCACTTCCAGCGCCGGCGGCAAAACCGTGTGCAACAGTTCATCAGAATTGTCGACGCTCATCGTCACCCTCCGGCTACTGACGGGATCAGGGCAGCACTACCGACCGGGCGTGAGCGAACCGGCGGGCCGCGTCGGCCCAGTTCACGACGTTCCACCAGGCCTCGACGTAGTCCGGCTTGACGTTGCGATACTGCAGGTAAAAGGCGTGTTCCCACATGTCGAGCAGCAGCAGCGGCACCATGCCGGGCGTCATGTTGCCCTGGTGGTCATACACCTGCTCGAGGACCAGGCGCTGCCCCAGCGATTCCCACGCCAGGACCGACCACCCGGATCCCTGCACGCCGAGTGAGTTGGCGGTGAAGTGGCGGCGGAATCCGTCGAAGGACCCGAAGTGCTCATCAATCGCTGCTGCGAGTTCGCCGTCGGGCTTGTCGCCGCCGTCGGGGGACATGTTGGGCCAGAACACTGAGTGGTTGACGTGCCCGCCGAGGTTGAACGCCAGGTTCTTCTCCAGCAGGTTCACCGTCGCCAGCGCTTCGCAGTCCCGCGCGTCGGCTAGCTGCTCCAGAGCGGTGTTAGCGCCCTTGACGTAGGTGGCGTGGTGTTTGGAGTGGTGCAGCTCCATGATCTCCCCGGTGATGTGTGGCTCCAGGGCGGCGTAGTCGTAGGGCAGGTCGGGCAGGGTGTAGTCGGCCATGCTTGACCTCCTGTAGTGACTCCTGGGTGCTGTAGCCACTATCTTGCGATTGCTGCTGGAACGCAACCCGGCTGGCTGGCCGGCCGTACCGCGATGCCTGCCGCGACGAGCTCCCGACGCAGCCTGGCCCACCCCAATCCAGTAGCCCTCGCGATACCGCGCAGACTCGCCCCGGTTGAGTGGGCGTGGCGCAGGTAGCCGGGCAGGTCGTCGAAGCCGAGCCCTCGCAGGCGGCTGGCCAGCGCCCGATCACGCCGAGCGGCCCTGGTCGCCCGGCCCGCATCGAGCGCCGCTCGACGCAACAGCGTCAGCTCCGGTGCTGGGTTGGTGGCGTTCGCGGTAGCCGCCAGCGTGGCCAGTTGGCCGGTCTTGGAGAGCTCCTGGCCGACCGCAAGGCGCGCCCGTAGTTCGGGCGAGCGCCGGTAAGCCTCGCTCTGCCGGGTGGCAATCGATCGGGACAGCGCCTCGGCGACCAGCGGCCGGCTCCGGCACAGCCCCATCGTCTCGCGGTAGGACTCAGCGGTGTGCCCGTGCCTGCGAAGGTGGCCGCCCAGCGAGAGGTACCATCGCCCGCACAGGTGGCAGCAGACCCGCCCGGTATCGCGTTCGATCACCAACTGACCGTATGGGGCGTGCAGGCCGGTGCCGTCGGGCAGCGACCACAGGTGACCATGGGTGGGAGCTCGCCGGGAGCGCCCCGCCGGCGCCGCTGCGGTGGTCCTCATGATCGCCGCCCTCTATTGCCATACGGTTGCAACTGCATCATGACGTGCTGCTCCCCCGGAATGCAAGAGCCGGTCGGCTCTTGCAGGGGTGACGCGGATGCGGGTATCGGGACCTCGAGGTGCAATAAGGAGTTGCCAGGGTGCCGTGAGCGACGCTAGTGGCCGGCGGCAGGCGGACTCTGTTGGCAGCCGGGGCAACGGCCGGACAGCGTCAGGCCGCTGCGGGTTAGTTGGTAGCCGGTTGCGGCTTGCGCGGTGGTGAGCGTGGCGGCTAAGGCTGCGGCGGGGACGTCGGTGAGGGCGCCGCAGGTGCTACACATCACGTGGTGATGCGGCGGGTTGGCCAGACCGTAAGCCACCGGCCCGGGAACGGCCAAGGTGTGGCTCAACCCGGCGCTGGTGAATACGCGCAGGGTCCGACGCACCACGGTGTTATCGGTAGGCCAGCCCAACGCGATGACCCGCTGGCGAATCTCGTCGACGGTCACATGCCCCGGGGCGCAGGCCAGCAGCACCTGCAACGTGACGATGCGCCCGGGAGTACACCGAAAACCATGGCTGCGCAGCTGCGCTAGCGCTTGACCATCCAGCGTTGTCGGCGCAACGGACACCAGGTCCCAGCACCTCCTTCTCCGACACGCGCTTGCGCCACGGCGGGTGGCTGTCGCGTCACTTTCCGAGGCTACTGCATTTGAGTTGCGACAGCGGCGGGTCCCGTGCCTCGCGCGGAGGTCCGCCGAAGTCTCGTCGCCCGCGATGAATCCCGCAGATGGCCGGCCCGTTCGGGTGCGCGGCGTTATGCCATCGAAGATCATGGCGCCCTCCCTGCCAGGGGATGGCAGCAAGTTGTCGCAGCTCTCTTGCACATGCTATGGATGTGTATCTATCATCACTCGAACGGCTGACGTGGTCGTTACTCAAAGTAACTTGGGGAAGTGAGGGAGCTCATGAACGCCCCAGCCCCGGCTGTCTCCGGTTCCGGATTCGCCCGCTTCCGAGCCAGCCTCAACCGGGAAGACCGGGTCTCCATCGCCGGCATGTACGGATTTATCGTTTTTCTCCACCTGATCGGCTTCGGGGTTCTGCTTCTGTTCGTCGTCCCGAGGGGTTACAACCTCGGCGCCACTGGTATCTACGGCGTCGGGGTCGGCGTGTTGGCTTACACCTTCGGGCTACGGCACGCCTTCGACGCCGACCACATCGCCGCGGTCGACAACACCACCCGCAAGCTGATGGCCGACAACGTGGTGACAGGCAACACCCGCAAGCCACTGTCGGTGGGGTTCTGGTTCTCCCTGGGGCACTCCACGATCGTGTTCATGCTGGCGTTCCTGCTCTCGGTCGGGGTGAAGGCCCTTGCCGGGCAGGTCGAGAACGACTCCTCCGAACTGCACTCGGTCACCGGCGTCATCGGCGCGTCGGTGTCCGGTGTGTTCCTGTGGATCCTGGGGATCCTCAACCTCATCGTCCTGATCGGCATCGTCAAGGTCTTCCGCAAGATGCGCGGCGGCAGCTACAACGAGCAGGAGCTGGAAGACCAGCTCAACAAGCGCGGCTTCATGAACCGCTTCCTCGGCGGCCTGACCAAGTCGGTCCGCAAGCCCTGGCACATCTACCCGATCGGCGTGCTGTTCGGACTGGGCTTCGACACCGCCACCGAGGTCGGCCTGCTGGTGCTGGCCGGCGGAGCGGCGGCGTTCAGCCTGCCCTTCTACGCGATCCTGATCCTGCCGATCCTCTTCGCCGGCGGGATGTGCCTGATGGACACCACCGACGGCGTCTTCATGAACGCCGCCTACGGCTGGGCCTTCGCCAAACCGGTCCGCAAGGTCTTCTACAACATCACCATCACCGCGCTGTCGGTGGCCGTCGCGCTGATCATCGGCACCATCGAGCTGATCAGCGTGCTCGACGACCAGGCCGGCATCGACTCCGGGCCCCTCGCGGCGATCGGGTCGATCCCGCTGGACTACGCCGGCTACGCCATCGTCGCCCTGTTCATCGTCGCCTGGCTCACCGCCCTGGCCGTCTGGCGGTTCGGCCGGATCGAGGAGAAATGGTCAGCCAACCTGGCGCCCAACCCGGGTACCGCGGAGTAGCGCGGATCATCGTCGGAGTGTCTTCGCTGCGCCGGAGCCCCCGACTGATCCAGACTCGCCCGCTAACCAGTCAAGCGGGCGTAGCCCACGGCCCCGGCAGTCCTCCCCCTCCTGCCGGGGCCGTGGCCTCCCGCTGTCCGTTGCCACCTGCGTTGGACAATGGGTTCCGTGAGTAGTTGTTCACTGCGATCGAGCCTGGTCGCCCGCAGGATCCTGGGGTTCTCCGAAACTATTAGTTTAGCCTGTCCTATATGGGTGACCCCCGGTCTGATGACGTGCAGACCACCGAGCTCGCGCTTGCGGCTGGTGCGGGGGATCGTGCGGCGTTGACGGCGTTCATTCGCATCACTCAACGTGACGTGTACCGGTTCGTCTGTCACCTTTGTGCGCGGGACGAGGCTGAGGACCTCACCCAAGAGACCTACCTGCGGGCGCTGCGGGCGCTGCCGGGCTTCGCCGGCCGCTCCTCGGCGCGCACCTGGCTGCTTTCCATCGCTCGGCGGGTCGCAGCCGACCAGATCCGGCGCTCCATGGCGCGGCCGCGCACCACCGCCGTCGACGACTGGGACGCCGTCGCGGCCGGGAGTTCGACACACCGGCGTCCGGCTTCGACGAGGGCGTCCTGCTGCGTGAACTGGTGGCCGGTCTGGAACCCGACCGCCGGGACGCCTTTGTACTCACCCAAGTACTGGGTCTGGGCTACGCCGCCGCCGAGGTGTGCGGATGCCCCGTCGGCACCATCCGCTCCCGGGTGGCCCGTGCTCGCGAGGACCTGGTCCGCGCGATCAACGCCCCCGGACTGCCCGGCCCCTGAATTCCTCTAACGGGCCGCGATGAGGCGTCGATCAGCTACGCTGCCACGAGCGACGGTGCGAGGAAGCCGGTGAGAATCCGGCGCGGTCGCGCCACTGTGATCGGGCGTTGGCGCCCGGGAGCCAGATCTTCGGCCGTTGCCCAGCTCGACACTGTGCGGGACGCGTCATCCCCAAGGAGTTGCCATGCACATCCCTGACGGCTTCGTCTCCCCCGTGTTCGCTGTCGCCGGCGCCGTGGTGGCCGTTGCCGGGCTTGCGCTGTGCGCGCGCCGCGCCCGGCTCGACGTCACCGAGCGGCAGCTGCCACTGGCCGGGCTCGCTGCTGCGTTCTTCCTGGTGCTGGGGGCCCCGATCATCCCGGTTGCGGTGGGCACCGAGGGCCACCTGCTCGGCGGCACACTGGCCGTAGCGCTGCTCGGACCGTGGCTGGGACCGGTGGTGATCACCGTGGTCACCGTGGTCCAAGCTCTGTTCCTGGGTGATGGCGGGCTTTCCACGCTCGGCCTCAACGTGCTGAACCTGGCGCTTGTGCCGGCCGCGGTCGGCTACCCAGTGCTGCTCGGACTGCGCAAGGTGCTGCCCCGGCGGCCTACCGGCACGGCGGTGGCTGCCGGGATCGCCGCTGCGGTGTCCGTGGTGGCCGCAGCAGCGCTGTTCACCACGGAGTACGCCTTAGGCGGTATTGCTGGCGTGCCGCTGCGCACCGTCGCGATCTCGATTATCGGGGTATACGCACTGGTCGCGGTCTTAGAGGGGCTGGTCACCGCGCTGGTCGTGCGGGGTTTACTGGCGGTGCGCGCCGACCTCGTGCAGGTAGCTCACGGGTAGCCCCCCGATACCGGGTGAAAGTACTATCATCGGGTATGCCTAAGGAGAAGATCACACTCACGCTCGACGCTGGTCGCCTTGCGGAATTGCGCTCCAGGGTCGGCAGCCGCAGTGTCTCCGCCGCTGTCGACGCCGCGCTAGTTACCTACCTCGAGCAGCTGCGGCACGGGGCAGCGGTGGATGAGTGGCTCGCTGAGCTGGAACGCGACCATGGTCCGGTACCGGTGGAGACCCTGGAGTGGGCCGCCCGGCTGGTCGAGGACTGGGCGGAAACCCGCTCCGAGGGACGTCGCAAGCTGGTCGGCTGATGCTGCTGCTGGACAGCGAGGGCCTGTCGGCGATGGCGCATGGCCCGGCGTCCCGGCGTGATCGGGTGCGGGCGTTGATTGTCGAGATGCGCCGCCGGGATCTGCCGATCGCGACGGTGGCAGCGGTTCTGTCCGAGGTGGTGCGCGGCCGCGCGGCAGATGCGGGTGTGTTCGCCGGCCTGCGCCGTGAGCGGGTCATGGTGCATCCGGTGGACACCCGGGTAGGCGTACGGGCCGGGCAATTGCTCGGAAGCGTGGGCGCCGGTTCAGAGCTGGCCGTGGATGCCTTCCTAATCGCCGTCGCCGATTTGGCGGGTGGGGCGGTGGTCGCGACGGTTGACCTCAACGACCTTCAGCGGCTGGCTGCGTACACCACCGGAGTGTCGATCGTGGGCCTCGCCATCTGATCGGTGGGCGATTGCCGGGGAACTTAAACGGGCGATATAGCGACCTTCGTGCAGCGCTACGCGACGGCGATGGCCCCACTGCCCGCCACGTTGCACGCGGCCACGCAGACCCGCCCGTTCGCTGAGTTGGCCTGCGCCGCAGCAGCAGAGCACGGGCTAGCCGGGATCATCGAGCCATACCGACTGGTCGCCGGTGGGCAGGCCGTCGCCGCCCTCGGGGGGTTGGTTGGCGTAGAGCAACGTGCGGCCGGCGTCCTCAAGGCGGCGTCAGCGCTGGCCGAGGCAGCGTGCACCGCAGACCTTCTCGCGATCGAAAACTCCCGAAAGTTGCCGGGAACCGCAGGGATCCGGTGCGCGACCACTGTTACGTGGACTGCACGCAGTGTAGGGAAGCCCTGTCAGCCCGGCTCGACGGCGAGGACAGTGGGGTGCAACCGGGCGCGGTCAACGCGCATCTGGCGACCTGTACCGCGTGCCGCTGGTTCGCCGATGAGGCGGCGCGCGTCACCAGACTCGCTCGCGCCGCCTTGGCGACCCAGGCTCCCGACCGCACCGTGGAGCCGGTGTTCACCATCGACGGACTGGCCGCCGTGCTGCAGGTCCTCGCCGACCTCGACCGTGACTCGACCACCTGCGCCACCGCGATGATGGCCCACAACACCGCTGACATGGTCCGCGCCACACGTGCGGCACTGGACTGCGCCGATATCGCAGTATCTGCCCACCGCGTCCTTTCTCGCCGCAGCACCACCGACGCCCGGGTCGTCCGGACCATCCTGAAGGCGGCGGTCACCGCCGCCGACCGCTGCGCCGCGGAGTGCGGTCAACACGCCGGTCACCACGGCCACTGCCGCGTCCACGCCGAAACCGCCCAGCGCGCTGCCGAACTCTGTCGATCGGAACTCCAGAACATCACCGGCTGATCCCTGGTTAGAGAATCGTGCTTCCTGGCAGCAAGGTTTGGAGATGTTGGACCGCTGTATTCCATAGGCCGGTGATTTCCAGGATACCAGTGGCCACGAGCAATCCCCCGCCGACGATCATCACCGCCCGGTAGTGGCGTTTGACCACAGCAAAGACCGCCATGGACCGGTGAAAGGCCAGCCCGGCAACGACGAAGGCATGCCCAGGCCGAGGCAGTAGAGGTTGGGCGTCGATCAGGCGCGCAAACGCGTATGGGCGCCGCTGGCTGCGTCGCACTATCCGTCGTGAACTCGACGCCGCGGACGTTTTCTTCGGGTGGAGGGGTCGGTAGGGTCGAGTTCACGACGGGATTCCGGCGGGAGGGGGCGGTCACCACGACCACGGTTGCGCGTCCCGTCCCGACGGCGCTGCGGCGCTACGAGATTCTGGTCGGCGGGATGACCTGTGCCGCGTGCGCCGCGCGGGTGGAACGCAAGCTGAACAAGCTCGACGGAGTCGCGGCCACGGTCAACTACGCGACCGAGCGGGCTCAAGTGCAGTGCCCCACCGACACCGACCCTCGGGCGCTGATGGAGCTTGTGCAGCGCGCGGGTTACACGGCCCGCCGGGTCGACGACGTCCCCGCGGTCGACGACGACGCCGGGCACGCGGTTCGCGTCGCCGATTTGCGCCGGCGACTCGCGGTGGCCGCGGTGCTAGCCGTGCCGATCTGCGACCTCTCACTGGCCCTGTCGCTGTTCCCCGAGCTCCGGTTCGCGGGCTGGCAGTGGGTCTGCCTGGCGCTGGCCGCGCCGGTTGTCGGTTGGTGCGCGCTGCCGTTTCACCGGGCCGCTTTCGTTGGTGCGCGGCACGGCACATCATCGATGGACACCTTGGTGTCGGTCGGCATCCTGGCCGCCTCCGGGTGGTCGTTGTGGATCATGTTCAACGGCGACGCGGTCGCGCCGGGGCTCGGCCAGGGCCTGTCGGTGCTCACCGGCAGCGACCACGCGCTCTACCTCGACGTCGCCGCGGGCGTCACCACCTTCCTGCTGGCCGGGCGCTATTTCGAGGCGCGGGCCAAGCGGTCGGCCGGCGCGGCGATGCGGTCCCTGCTCGCGTTGGGAGCAAAGGACGTCGAGGTGCTGCGCGAGGGGGTGCCCAACCGCGTCCCGGTCTCCGAGCTGGTCGTCGACGACCTGTTCACCGCGCGACCGGGCGAGAAGATCGCCACCGACGGGGTGGTCGAGCAGGGCCGGTCCGCGCTGGACGTCAGCATGGTCACCGGCGAACCGGTGCCCCGCGAGGTGATTCCCGGCGACGATGTGGTCGGCGGCGCGGTCAACACCAGCGGGCGGCTGCTGCTACGGGCCACCCGGGTGGGCGCCGACACCCAGCTCTCCCGGATGGCCCGGCTGGTGCAAAGCGCCCAGGAAGGAAAGGCCGGGGCGCAACGCCTGGCCGACCGGGTCGCAGCGGTGTTCGTCCCGGCCGTGCTGCTGCTCGCCCTCGTCACGTTGGTCGGATGGCTCGTCGCCGACCGTCCGACCGGCCTGGCGGTCACCGCCGCGGTCGCCGTGCTCGTCGTGGCCTGCCCGTGCTCGCTGGGCCTGGCCACACCGACCGCACTGCTGGTCGGCACCGGCCGCGGGGCGCAGCTGGGCATCTTCATCAAGGGTCCGCAGGCTCTAGAATCCACCCGAAACGTCGACACCGTCGTGCTGGACAAGACCGGCACGTTGACCGAGGGACGCATGCGCCTGGTCGACGTGCGCCCCGCGGCGGGAGTCGAACGCGCCCGGTTGCTCGCGATGGCCGGCGCCGTCGAGGCTGCCTCCGAGCATCCCATCGCGGCGGCGGTGACCACGGCAGCCACTGCGGAGGGCGGGGCACTGCCCGCGGTGACCGACTTCGAGGCACTGCCCGGCCTCGGCGCCCGCGGAGTGGTCGACGGGCTGCCGGTGCTGGTCGGTCGCGCTCGACTGTTCGCCGAGCACGGTCTGCACGTCCCCGCCGAGCTCAAATCCGCCCGCGTCGAGCTGGAAGGACGCGGCGCCACCGTCGTGCTGATCGGGTGGGCCGGCACTGCGCAGGGCTTGCTCGCGGTCGCCGACACCGTGCGGTCCAGCAGCGCCGCGGCGGTCGCCGCGCTGCGCCGGCTAGGACTCCAACCGGTGCTGCTGACCGGGGATAACGCCCGCACCGCCGCCGCCGTCGCAGCCGAGGTCGGCATCGACGACGTGGTCGCCGAAACCCTGCCGCAGGGCAAAGCCGACGTCGTGCGCCGGTTGCAGGAGCAGGGCCACCGGGTGGCCGTGGTCGGCGACGGGATCAACGACGCGGCCGCGCTGGCCGTCGCCGATCTGGGCATGGCGCTCGGACACGGTACCGACGCCGCCATCGAGGCCGCAGACATCGTGCTGGCCCGCGAGGACCTGATGGTCGTTCCCGAGGCGGTGGAACTCGCCCGGCGGACCCATCGCACGATCCGCTGGAATCTGGTGTGGGCGTTCGGCTACAACGTCGCCGCCCTGCCCCTGGCGGTGACCGGGCTGCTCAGCCCGCTGGTCGCGGGTGCGGCGATGTCGCTGTCATCGGTTTTCGTGGTCTCGCACAGCCTGCGCCTGCGCCACTTCCGCCCGGCTTCTCAGTCACAGGTCCCTGTTGTCACATCGCCCCCAACAACCCCTGGATGGGGCCAATAGATCTGCTGAGTATGTGCCAGGCACGGCAACTTTCCGCGCAATGTTGCCATCGGCGGCACCTCTGCACGCTGCCATAATCCCTCCGCCGAGGTAACTGATAGTTACCCCCCGAACGAGCGTCGACAGCCTCGGCGTGGGCCGCCGACTAGGCCGAAGCTGCGTCGCTGCGCTTGGCGCACATGTGTGGTGGGGTACGCGCCACTGGGTACAGCGGGCGCTTAGCATGCCAATGGATTCAGGTTCGACCGAAGCGTTCCGAGGGGGACTACATTGCAGGTGCAACGCGCCGCGTACCCGACCAGGCCGCGCCCGCCAGCATGACCGAGCGCGTGACGCGCCGTCGATCGACGCGAGTGTGGCCGGTGCTGGTGCTTGGTCTCGCGGCGGCCGCGGCCCTGACCGGGGGCCTGCTCGCCGAGTTCGCCCCCAGCGTCTCCGTGCTCTACGGGCTGTCAGCGCTGGGTCCAGTGGTGGACGCGGGGCTGCCCGCGGCCCGGGTTGTGGCAATGGGCGCCGCGGCGGCCGCTGTCGGGTACTTGCTGCTGGCGGCAGTGCTGGTGCCGGGTGACCCGTACGGCGTCGTGTCACCGAGCGGGTACGCCGGGCTGCGCCCGGCGCGGGGCTGGTCCGTCGTGCAGGCGTTCGCGTCAGCGACGGTCGCGGTGCTCACCGTTGCGGAGAACAGCGGTATGTCCCCGGGTCGGTTCCTCGCCCGTCCCGATGCGCTGGTCATCGGCATCGGTCAGATCGAACAGGCCACCGGGTGGGCGCTGGCGGCGCTGGTCGCGTCCGTGGTGGCCATGCTCGCCGGCTGGACGCTGTCCTGGCGTAGCGCGGTCGGCCTAGTGCTGCTGGCACCGACCGGGCTCCTGCCGGTCACCTTGACCGCGGCCACCAACGCCGCGCGGTCGCACGACATCGCCGGCGACGCGCTGACCCTGCACGTGCTCGGCGCCGTGCTGTGGCTGGGCAGCACCATCGCGATGCTGTCGCACTTCGCCCGCGGGCGCGATGGGCGAGCTGTCGTGCTGCGCCGGCACGCCGCGATCGCTACCTGGTCGCTGCCGCTGGTCGGCGTTTCGGGAGTGGTGTCCGCAGCGTACGCGGTCGCTCCGACGGACCTGCTGACCAGCGGGTACGGCCTGGCGGTGGTGGCCAGTGCCGGAGTGCTCCTGGGGCTGGTCGCGGCCGGTAAGCGGATCCGCACGGCGGTGGCGACGGGCGGCGGGCGGACGATGGCGCTGCGCCTCGCCGCCCTGGAAGTCCTGCTGCTCGCTGTGGCGGCGGCCGCCGGAACCGGGCTGGCCCGGCTGTTCCCTCCCGCCGAAGCGGGCTACCAGCCCAGCAGGCTCGTCTACCTCCTGGGCTACGACCTGCCAACCCATCTCACCGCCGGGGACCTCGCCGTCCGGTGGCGGTTCGACCTGGTGTTCGGCACGCTCGCGGTGCTGGCGGCCGCGCTCTACGTCGCCGGGGCCCGCCGCTTGCGCCGCGCCGGACGGCCCTGGCCCGCTGGGCGCACCGCACCGCACCGCACCGCACCGCAGCGTGGCTGGCCGGTTGCGCGGTGCTGCTAGTGGCCACGTCGTCGGGCATCGGCACCTACGGCGCCGCGATGTTCAGCGTGCACATGGTGCAGCACATGCTGATCGCCGCCTTCGTCCCCGTGCTCCTCGTACTCGGTCACGGCGTGACCATGGCGCTCGAGCTCGCCCCGGACCGGATGGCACGGCGGCTGGTGAGCCTGCTCGACGCACCGGCCGTGCGGCTGGCTCGCAACCCAGCTGTCGCCTGGGCGGCCGTAGCAGTCACCCTCTTCGGGCTCTACCCCACCGGGCTGTTCGACACGATCGTCCAGCAACACTGGGCGCACCTGGCCATGGACGCCGCGTTCTTGCTCACCGGGCTCGCGCTGTTCTGGCCCGTGCTCGGCCACAGCCTGCCCGGGCGCGGGTTGCCGGCGATCGGCCGGATCGTCATGGTGTTCGCCGTGATGGGGCTGCATGCCGCGTTCTCCACCTGGCTGCTCAGCCGGGCGACGCCCGTCGCGGCCAATTTCTACGCCGCGCTGCGGCTGCCCTTCGTTCCCGACGTGCTCGCCGACCAGCGGCTCGGCGCGATCCTCGCCTGGATGCTCGGCGAGGTGCCGGTCCTGCTCGCTGTGCTTGCGCTCGTGCTGCGCTGGACCCGCGCCGACCGCCCACCACCCGAGCACGAGATGTGGCCCGGCCCGCGAGCCGATGCCGACGAAATGACCTACACCGGCCATCCACGGCGACGGCAGTAGCCACCCGCGGTTCGGCTGCCGCTGGAACTAGTGGCTCGGTGCTTGGTGCACGGCACCGACCAAGGCTTGACCGTGATCCACCCACCGGTGCGCGCCGGGCTCGTCAGGTTCGTCGTCGACACCGCGAACGCCCAGGGCAGCGACGTCTCGATGTTCGCTCCCGTCGCTGGCAAGACCGCCGACGACGTCCTCGCGGACCTGCGTGAGGTGGCCAACCACACTGATCCCCAGATAGCGGCGTAGGGGACCCGCGACCTCGTCGCCGACGCCCACTTCTTCGGGATCGCCTCGGTGGTCAAGGGCGCCCCGGTGGTCATCAGCGAGCGGCTCAAGCGCGGCACGTACTACTTGCTCGACGCCACCCGCTGTTCGCCGACCCACCTCAGACGCCGAAGCTCACCACCCTGCAGGTCACCGGGCCAGACGGTCACCAGCGCGCGACCGCCCCTGACGGGCCGGGGCACGCCACCGTCAAGCTGACTTCCCAAGACCGCTTCATCAGCCCGAACGTGCTGCCCAAGTCCGGCACGGTCACCGTCAAGAACGTCTCTGACACGATCCATTTCATGGACCTCTCGCCGGTCAAGCCGGGCACCACCGATCAAGAGAGTCGAGACGGTCCTGTTTCTGGTCATCTTGGCCACGGTGGTGGCGACGTTCGCCCGGCGGCTGCGGGTACCGGCACCGTCGTTGCTGGTCATCGCCGGGGTGGTCGTCGGCCTGGTGCCGGGCGTGCCCGCCATTACGTGCTGGCCGAGTCGATCCACGCCCTCGGGAGTCACCGCCGTCGTCGTGGCCAGCGTGATCCTGGGTACCCAGGCCACCCGGCTGACCAACGCGCGCATCCGGTTGCAGCTGTCCGCGGTGTTCCAGACGGTCGTGTTCCTGCTGGAGAGCGTGGTCTTCGGCCTGATCGGTCTGCAGCTTCCCGCGCTGTTTCGGGGGCTGGCCGTATCGACATCCGTTGGCCACTGCAGGCACTGGCGATCGCCGCGACGTTGATGGCGGTCCGGGTGGCGCGGGTATTCCCGCTAGCGGCCATCCGGCAGCGGGGCTGCGCTGCCCGGTCGGGACCTGGTCGTGCTGCTGACGACCGCGGTCATCGTCGTCACGCTGGTCGTGCAGGGATCACCCTCGCACCGCTGGCCCGGCGAGCGGGAATCGCGCTGGCTCCCGACGATGTCCGCCAGGAGCACACCGCTGCGCGACTTGCGCTGGCCCACGCCGGGCTACCACATCTCGAGTACCTCACCGAAACAGCAACCGCGCCGGAATCCGTACTTAAACAGCTCCGCACTATCTGGCAGAACCGCATCGAGCAAATCAACGAGCCCAGGGACGGGGAACCGCCCGCCTCGATTTACCGTCAGCTACGCCAGGATCTCCTCGACGTGGAAAACGCGGAGCTGGACCGGCTTTACCACGACGGCGCGATCAGCGACGCAACCCGCCGGCAGATCCAGCGTTCACTCGACCTGGAATACACCGGACTCGGCGAAGCCCCCGAGGCCCGGTGATGCGTGCACGGGTCACTGCGAGACAGCGGGCTCGAGTTCCACATCGACACGTACGCCGTTGTCGCTGTGCCGGGTGGAGACCTTGACGACATTTCCGGCTTCGCGGATGTCATCGATGACTGCGTCCAGCAGGTGAAGATGGTCCGCGCTGGCATGCACGGTGAGTTCGCTGACGACCGTCCGCAAGGAGACCTTCGCGGCGCTTTTCGCCTTGCGGATCTCGTGGAGCAGGGTCGCGGCCGCATCAAGGTGGGCGGTGTTGGCCTCTGGTTGCACGCCCAGGGCGGCTGAGTCGGGCCACCGAGAGCGGTGAATCGAGCCGTCGTGGGACTGTGACCACACCTCTTCGGTGACGAACGGCAGGAAAGGAGCGAAGAGCTGGACCATGACGCCGAGGGCATGTTGCAGCGTCGCCAGCGACGAGCTGTCCTGCTGGTAGGCGCGGCTTTTCACCAACTCGACATAGTCATCGCAGAACGACCAGAAGAACGTCTCGGTCACGAGCAGCGCTTTGGTGTAATCATAGTCCTCGAACGCCGCGGTAGCCTCCGCGACCGTCTTCTCCAGCCGCAGTAGCAGGGCGGTGTCAAGCGGATGTGTCGCCCTGGCGTCGGCTAGCGGCGCGCCGAATCCGCCGATGAACTTGGCGACGTTGAGCAGTTTCACCACCAGCTTGCGGCCGATCTTGAACTGATTGCGGTCGAAGGCCAGGTCGAGGCCGGGTCGGCCGCCCGCCGCCCAGTACCGCACGGCATCGGCACCGAACGAGGCAATGAGATTGTTCGGAGTGTCTGGACTGTTGTCCGAGGATTTGGACAGTTTCTTGCGGTCCGGATCGTAGACGAAACCCGAGATTGCGACGGTGCGCCAGGGCGCGGTGCCGAAACTGTAGTGGCTGCGCACGATCGTATAAAAGAGCCAGGTCCGGATGATGTCGTGCGCCTGCGGGCGAAGGTCCATCGGGTACACGCGATGCCACAGGTCCGCATCATCGATCCAGTGGCCGGCGATCTGCGGCGTCAGCGACGACGTCGCCCAGGTGTCCATCACATCTGGGTCAGCCGTGAAGCCGCCGGGCACGTCGCGCTGGTCGACCGTGAAACCCTCTGGAACATCAACGGACGGATCGATCGGCAGGTCCCCGACGCTGGCCACGATGGGTCGATCGGGTGTCAGCGTGCCGTCGGCTTCAATCGGGTACCACACCGGGAAGGGAACACCGAAGAACCGTTGCCGGGTGATGTTCCAGTCGCCCACAAGCCCGTTGACCCAGTCATCATAACGGACCTTCATGTGTTCGGGCGCCCACTGTAGTTGCTCGCCACGCTCGATCATGTCGCTCTTCGGGGGGTACCGGATGAACCACTGCCGGTTGGTCACGATCTCCAGCGGCTTGGTGCCGTTCTCCCAATGCTTGACCGAATGGATCGTCGGTTGCGGTGTGCCTTCCAGTTCCCCGGACGCGGTGAGCAACGCGACGATGGTCTCGCGGGCTGGCGCCACCTTCTTGCCGGCCAGCTCGCCATAGGCCTGCTGGCCGCGCCCGCTGACGATTCCGTGCGGCATCTCCTGGGTGATCCGCCCGGCTTTGTCGACGATCGCCCGAAGTTCCAGCTTGAGTTCCCGCCACCAGGTGACATCCGTGGTGTCGCCGAAGGTGCAAATCATCGCGATGCCGCTGCCCTTGCCCGGCTCGGCCAGCTCGTGGGCGACAATAGGGACGGCCACGTCGAACAGCGGTGACAATGCCGTGCTGCCGAAAAGATGCTGGTAGCGCTCGTCGTCGGGATGAGCGACCAGCGCGACGCAGGCAGGCAGCAGTTCCGGGCGCGTGGTCTCGATGAAGATAGGCGCCTGGTCGACCTCGGCGCGGAATCGCAAGCGGTGAAAGGCGCCCGGTAGATCGCGGTCTTCAAGTTCAGCCTGCGCAACCGCTGTCCGGAAATCCACATCCCACAGTGTCGGGGACTCGGTCCGGTAGATCAGCCCCTTGGTGAGCAGTTCCAGGAACGCGTACTGAGAAGTGTGGATCGCGTGCTTGCCGATCGTGGTGTAGGTCTGTGTCCAGTCGACCGACAACCCGAGTGCCGACCACAGCTCGAAATACTGCTTCTCCAGCACTTCGGTCACCGCGGCGCAGCATTCGACGAAGTTCGGACGGCTGATCGCCACGGTGGGCTTCAAGCGCTTGTTGGGGATACGAAAATCTTGGTCGTAAGGCAGGCTCGGATCGCAGGTCACACCAAGCATCAGTTGGACCCGGCGTTCGGTGTTCAGGCCGTTGTCGTCCCACCCCATCGGATAGAAGACTTCCTGGCCGCGCATGCGCTGGTAGCGGGCGATGATGTCGGTATGGGTGTAGGAGAAGCAGTGGCCAGGATGCAGCGTGCCGGAGACGGTCGGCGGTGGGGTATCGATGGAGAATACCTCGTTGCGCGGCTTGGTCCGGTCGAACCGGTAAGTTCCGCGTTGCGCCCACTCACCCCGCCACTTGGTCTCGATTTCCGCGACCGAGTTAGCCGTGCTCTTGCCCTCGCTCATTTCTCCGGTAATCTTCCTCTGCTTCTATTGCGGCCTGTTTGGGGTTATTGCCCGATGGGGTTGTCGCCCGAGGTGCGGCGCAGCGTGCCCTAGGGTAGCTTGCACGGCTCGGACAAGGTCGCCCCGGGAGGCATATCAGACATGGCGGGATCTCAAGCGGGCACGGTGCGAACCCTGGACTGGGTGGTGATCGGCGCGGCCGTGCTGGCGTACATCTCAAGTTTCCTGTCCTGGTACGGCACCAGCATCACGATATTGAGCATCACGCGATCGGCTGAGGTGAACGCCTGGAACGCGGGCTTCGGCGCATGGTTCGCCGTACTTCTGCTGGTGGCCGCGGGCGGCTTGGCGCTCGTGAGCGCGTTCGGCGGGCGCCTGACGCTGCCCGAGTCCAGACCGCTGATCACGCTTGGCCTGTCCGCGTTGGCGGTCATCACGATCGTGCTGCGTTGGGTGACGTTCCCGGACACCAGCAGCGGGATGGACACCCCCAAGCTGGACCGGCTGGGCGAGCTGGGCGACTTCGACCTGGGCAGCGCCTTCGGGGTGTCCAGTGGTGCCGGTATCGGCCTCTACCTGGGCCTGATCGCGGCAATCGCAGCCTCGGTGGCGTCGGTGCTCACGTTGCGCTCCGCGGGCAGTTCTGCCTGGCCGCCGCGCGGCGCGCCTTGGACGCGGCCCTAGCCGGAGTTTCCGAATTTT
>QHBY01000045.1:369-8166 GCA_003244245.1 Pseudonocardiales bacterium | reverse complement strand
GAGGTTATTTCATCGCGAGTCCTAAGCACCGACCAGCGCACCACCCTGGCCGGCATCGCGGGCCACCAACGGCCCGCTCTACCGCGCCTACCTGCTCAAGGAACAACTCCGCGCGGTCTTTCAGACCCGCGACCTCGCCGCCGCCAAGCCACTGCTGATCGGCTGGCTGGCCTGGGCCCAGCGGTGTCGTCTCCCGGCGTTCGTCAAGCTCGCCAAGACGATCAAGAAGTTCCGAGAGCTGATCCTCAACGCCGTCGAGCACGGCCTGTCCAACGCCCGCTCCGAAGCCACCAACGTCCACCTACGGCTACTCACCCGCCGCTCCTACGGCCTAAGCCCCGAGTCCCTCATGGCCAGGGCCCAACTCACCCGCGGCGGACTCTGCCCGCCCTCCCAGGCCGGGCAGCCGCATGATCACGACCCACGGAAACGTCAGGAGGCCGATAAAGCCATGAAATCCGCGCCCGCCCTCAGTGGCGGAGGCGAACACGTCTTCCGTCGCAACGTCAGGAATTGCGGGCCGGACAGCGAGGCTATGACCAGATTGGCGAGGGACCGTGGCCGCCGTCTGCTACAGGCAGAGCTCACACGAGTTATATCGGAAAGGAGAAGGGAGACGTTACGGGCCAGAAATTGTGCCGTAGCGGGTTATGCTCACCGTCGGTATTGGATTGAGTACGCCATGAAGTGTTTCTGCCGGCCAGGCTCCTAGCGGGAGTGGACTGCGATCGCAGGCTTGACAGCGCGCCGTAATCTGATTGCGTGCGCCTTCGTGATAGCGGTCTGTCGAGCCGGAAGGTCGGTGGCGAGGTGGTGATCCTCGACTTCGACGATTCGCGATATCTCACGATCAGCGGGAGTGGTGTCCTGTTATTCGAGCTTCTGCGTGAGGAACACGATCGCGACGAGTTGGTCGCCGCGGTGCTGGCCGCGTTCGAGGTTGACGAGGACACGGCCCGTCGCGACGTCGATGCCTTCATTGCAGAGCTGTCCGACGCCGGCCTGCTCTCGCGCTGATGTCGATGAAGAGTTGGGCGACCGGCGGGGTCGTCCTGCGCCGGGCCTGTCGATTGCTCGACCCCCAGGTAGTGCTGGTTGCCCTCGTCGCGCTCGTCGTGGAGGCCGGTCTTAGGCTTAGCACTCTTCCTCGGCTCACCCGGCTTCTCGGCATCCGACTCGCTCAGGATGGCGAGCCCGAGCAACAGGATTCAACACTGCTGCCAGGTTTGCCAGTACCCTGGCTTCGCCGGCGAGCGGTGGCAGTAAAACGGGTATTTCGGCACTGGCCATTCGAGAGCACCTGCTTGCGGCGAGCCTTGGTCCTCGGCCAGCGCATCCGCAAGCTGGACCCGACGCTGGTGATCGGCGTCAGACACGACGATTCCGGAACGCTCGCGGCCCATGCGTGGCTCGTCGTGGCCGGGGTCGCCCTTGACCCGCTCGCGAGCCAGTACGAGGCACTTCATGACCTGCGCCGAGACTGAGTGCATGCGGTTGCATCATGTGTACGGCTGCACGATCGCCAGTGACCTCGATCTTCATTTCCCCGAGGTCGATGGCTCCCTGCGCCCGGAGATGACGCTGCGCCGATCGGCGGATCAGGTGGACATCGACTGGGTTCCCGAGTCAGCTGACCTGCTTATCGATGCGTGCGACGAAGACCATAGGACGGGATGCGTTGCCGCCCTGACATCGCACGGGTATCGCCTTCGGTACTACGGCCTGTGCGAGTTCGACGTCAGCAGGGACCTGGCGGAGGTGACCTGGAAGTTGGTGGCCGGTGGCGATCCGGGGTTGGTTTCCGTGTTGGCAGCAGGTGCTCTGCTGGCGTTTCGATTGATCATGGCGGGCCACCTGGTTCTGCACGCCAGTGCGATCCAGGCTCGCGGGCATAGCTTGGCCTTCGTGGGCGCCTCCGGCATGGGGAAGTCGACGATGGCGACGCTGATGTGCGCCGGTGGGGCGACGGCACTCACCGACGACATCGCCCGTATCGACTTCGACGGCGCTCGCGCGGTGCTGTCACCCGGTGCCGTGGAGAGCCGGTTGCGGCCAGCGGCCGTGCCGCTCCAGGAGTTGTTCAGCGTGCCGGGCGCGATCCGCACCACCAGCGACGGCCGCAGTGCGATGTCGTTGCCCAGTTGGGCGAAGGGGCCGGTCTCCCTTGACGCCGTGGTAGTTCCGCAGCGTTCGCCAGACCAGGTCGAGCTGACGCTCACGGCCTTGAGTCCGTCGCAGGCACTGATTCTTCTGGGACACTTCCCGCGGCTGTTGGGGTGGGTGGACACCGGGGTTCTTGCCCATCAGTTCAATCGGCTCGCCGATCTGGTCGAACGCGTGCCGGTATATCTGGCTGTCGTGCCGTGGGGCCCCCCGTTCGCCATCGAGACCGGCACGCAGCTGCTCGACCGGCTGGGCTGGGACGACCAGAAGTAGGGCCGGCTGCTACCGGTAGGCGCGGGCCTGGAGTTGGAACAGCTCCGAATAGAGGCCCTCGGAGGCCATCAGGTCGTTGTGACAGCCACTTTCGACGATGCGTCCCGATTCCATGACATAGATCCGGTCGGCGCTGCGCACACTGGAGAACCGGTGCGAGATGAGCAGAGCCGAGCGGCCGTGCAACAGCTGGCGGACGTCGGCGAACAAGGCGTGTTCGGCGCGGGGGTCCAGCGCCGCGGTGGGTTCGTCGAGGACGACCAGTGGAGCGTCCCGGCGAAATGCCCTGGCCAACGCGACGCGTTGCCATTGTCCGACCGACAGATCACGGCCGTCGGCGTATTCCCGGGACAGGATGGTGTGGTAGCCCTGTGGGAGGGTGTCGAGGAAACCGGCAGCGCCGGCCTGCACGGCGGACGCCCGGGCGGCCGCCTCGTCCTCGACCTCGTCGGGTTCGCCCAGTCCGATGTTCTCCAGTGCGGAGAGCTGGTAGCGCACGAAGTCCTGGAAGATCACCGCCACTGAACGGCGAACGTCGGCCGGCTCGAGTTCCCGGGTGTCAACCCCGTCCCAGCGGATGCTGCCCTCGGTCGGGGCGTACAGTGCTGCGATGAGCTTGGCCAGCGTGGTCTTGCCGGAACCGTTCTCCCCGACGAGTGCGATCACCTCGCCGGCACCGATCCGCAAGTCGACCCGGTCGACGGCGGGGCGGTCACTGCCTGGGTAGGTGTAGCTGACCCCGCTCAGCTCGATCTCGTGCCGGTGCGGGGCGGGCATCCCGGTACCCGGCGAGTCCCCCTCCACAGACAGGGCAAGGAACCGCTCGAGATCTTCCAGGAATACCGACGATTCGAATAACGTGCCGATCGAGCCCACCAGTTGGTCCAGGCGTGAGGACAACAGGCGCACAGCGACGATCGCCGCGCCAGCTCCGGAGATGCTCACTCGACGTGTGGCGACGAAGTACAGGACCAGCCCGAGTGTCGCCGCGAGCACGATTGCACTGCACAGGACAACCGCGACCGCATAGCGCTGCCGGCGGCGTACCTGGCCGCGCACGCCCTGAAGCAACCGCATGCTGGCAACGTCGTGTCGCGCCCGCACGGCCCGTTCGGCACCGAACGCCCGCACTTCCTTAGCGGCTTCGCGGCCGGTCAACACCGTGCGGAGGTAGTCCCTGACCCGCACCGTGGGGGTGTATCGGACGGCGAAATCGAACTCCGTCCTAGCCGCCCGACGCGTGAGCAACACCGCTGGCACACCGGCGACGAGCAGCAGCGGCACCAGCAGCGGCTCAATCGTCAGCAGCGCGATGAACAATCCCGCCGCGCCGAGCAGGCCACCCAGCAGTCCGAAGACCGCGGACGTTACGGTCACCGGGCGAACGATCGCGTTGAACTCCACGCGCTTGAGTTGTTCGAAGAATCGTGGGGACTCGAAGAACTCCAGGCTCACCCGCCCTGTCACGTCGAGCAAACGGTTCCACGCGGCGCAGGCCACGTGTTCCCCGAGCAACCGCTGCTGCTGGCCCTGCAGCGCCGCCGAGGCGGCGCTCACCGCGGTCACCACCGCGATCAACACGATGACCGGGACCAGCGCGCCAGTGCTGACCGTGCCACGCTGGGCGACCAGCAGCGCGTCTACGGCGAGCTTGCTGGCAAGGACCAGCGCGGTGGCCATCACAGCGCCGAGGATCTGGAAGAAGGCAGCGCTGAGGAATCCCGATTTGTTGGCCTGCCATACCAGCCGCAGAGCACTGCGCGTCACCCGGGGCAACGCCCGAGCGGACGGCTTGCGGCCGCGCTCCTCGTGGAAGAGCTCCAACGGATCCACCCGACCGTCCGCGGCCTCGGCGGGCATCTGTCCTCCGCTCACCTCGCGACCGGCGCAGCAGCGTCTCCCCCGGTGAAGGGAGGCGAGGATGACGCGGCCGGCGTTCCACGCTCCCCGACGGCCTGCTGGGTGTGCAGCCACGCCTGCTGCAGCAGGCTCATAGTGGGGGCGTGCGGGATCTCGGAGAGCCAGTTCTCGCGCAACGCCTCCGGGTCGACCAGGTCGGTGTCCACCCCGCTGCCGTCCCATCCGCGGGCGAAGGAGCGGGTGTGCTCGGTGAAGACCGCATGTGTGAAAAACGCCTTGGTCATACGCTCGAGAACCTCACGTGGCAGGAGGTCACCGAACAGCCACCGCATGGTGGCGGTCCGTCCGGTCCATCCCCAGAAGCCAGCCGTGTACGTCAGCGCCGCGACGAAATCCGGTTCCCCGAAAGTCTGCACGTACTCGACGTCGATCTCGCGTCCGAGCGTGCGCATCGTCTCATAACACCGGCGCACGCACCGCCGAGCGGTGAACTGCCAGGCATTCCGGCCAGCGTGCAGGGAATACGCGGCTGCGTCGTCAACATCTCTCGCCGCTAGCACCGCCTCGACGGGCTCGCGCAACCAGGTTCGCCGGTAGCGGTCCCGGAACGCGGCTCGTCGACGTAGCCGGGCCGGGCCGAGAGCCCGGAGCGCTATGGGGTAAAGCCGCGGATCGGCGTGGCCATGGGCTCGTAGCACCTTGGTCAGCGGCGTGATCCGCTTGATGCCGAAGACCTCGTCACCGCTCTCCCCGGTGAGCAGGACGCCGCCCCGGGCAAGGTCCATCATCCGCCAGGTCGGGGCGAAGTTCGGTGGATACAGCGTGCCGTGGCGGCGCAGCACCGGCGTGGCCACCGGACCTATTGGATCATGCTCTTCGTGCACGGTGAGCACGACGCGATCGGTGATCCGGAGATGGTCGAGAACCAGTTTTTGCCAGCTCGACTCGTCGGTTCCCTCCGCGCCCGGGTAGTGCAGTGTGATCGGGATCGGCAGCGGCAGGCCCTCCCGGCGAGCCACCGACACAGCGACTGCCAGTAAAGCGGATGAGTCGCGGCCACCGGAGAACGCGAGTAGGCACGGTGGACGCGCCAGATAACCGGACACGATCCGGTCGAGAGCCTCGCGGGGGCTGACCCGAGGATTTGGCGGAAGGGGCACCGATTCATACCCGTTGAGCCAGCCGCCGGCGATTTCCAGTGGATCCATCCGGTACAGCGCCACGGCGGTCTCTTTCTTGGCTAATGCCGGACTCCACAGTGGATTACGCATAGCACGTTGGTGCCGTGCTATGCGTAATCAATTCTTTTTCAGGAGACGATGACCACCCCGGGTGGTAACGTCCCCTGACCTGGAACGCTGATGTTGCCGACACCAGGAATGCTGACAGTGACAAGGGTGAGGGCGTCGGGCAGGCTACCGACGAGGTTCGCTTGAGTGAGATCCTTAACCGACCCCACGACGGTAATCTTCGGGCTTTCGTACGGTCTGCGCATGATCTACTTCCTTTGTGTTGGGGCGTTGGCCGATACATGAAAACCGGAGCGTACCTAGACACCCGGAAGGGTGTCAACCGATCGAGTCAACCTGGTTCGGCCGCCCTGTCGCAGCAGAGGGAGCAACGCGCCTCTTTCCGCACATCGTGCTGGTGAGCGGCTGCGTTACCTCACGACCACCGTGGGACGGTCCGTCACGGTCTATTTACGAAGTGTGACCTAAACCCATGTAGGTCGCCGTTATTAGGCTATTCGAGGTAACCTCACAGCAGTGAAGTTGGATTTCGTAACGAATCGGCGTCGTCGTCGAAGAAGTAGGCAAGAGACTGGAGCAGCATGGAGAATCGATGCCGGACGTGACAGCAGAGAGTCGTGACTGCGACGTGACGTTGCGCGAACGCTCCCCGGACAGGAATGAACTCCGCAGCGAGTTTGCGGCCTTCTACGAGGATGCCTACCCGCGGCTGGTGAGTCAGGTGCGCGCCATCATCGGCGACCCGGCGGCCGCTCCCGAGGCAGTGCAGCACGCGATGGCCAGAGCGTGGATTCAGTGGAGACGACTCCGCCACCTCGATGATTCATCCGGCTGGGTGAGGCGCGCGGCGCTGCGGAATCCCCGGCCCCAGTGGCGCTTCCGGCGTCTCGCTGTACGGCCTCGGCTCTCCGAGGACGAACTGGCGTCGATGGATTCCCAGCACCTCGCCGTGCTCTACGCGCTGCTGCAGCAGCCCGAGACCGAGCGGCGCAGTTTGGTGCTGCGGTATATGGCGGGGATGTCGGTGGCCAGCATCGCCGAGGAGGAGGGCGTCGCGATGGACACCATCTTGGCTCGAATCCGGCGAGGGGGCGCTGCGGTCGCCGAACTGCTGGTCGACGAGGGCGACGGAGACAAGCGATGAACGACGCGCCAGATCCCAGGGCGACCCAGGACCTCTCCCGTCTGGGGGACGGGCTGGCTGCGCATGTCTCGGTGCCGCCGGTAATGCACGTGTTTCGCCGGGCCACGCCGCTGCATCGTGCTCTCGTACGTCTCGAGGACGTGGCGGCGGAGGCAAGCGTCCCATCACTAGCGCGCATCTTCCGGGGGGAGACGGCGCGCCGTCGCGCTGCTGTCGCAGCCTGTTCGTTATGCGCGCTGGGTGTGGTCGGCGCAGTGGTCGCACTCGCCCCCACCAGCCCCAACGGATCGGTCGGGTCGAGCGGGCTGTGGGCCGGAAACGGCGCGGGACCCGACAACACGGCGCCGGATTCCCAGCTGGTCATGCCCCTCGTCGGGGGAGTGGGGGACGCGTCATCCGGAGTGGTGCCGAGCGCGGACGCGAAGCCTGTGGCCGCCGCGCCTATCGCTGCCAAGCTGGCGGCAGTCACGCCGGCCGCAGTCAAGCCGGCTCCGGTCAAGCCGGCTCCGGTCAAGGCGACTCCGGCTAAGGCGGCCACGGCACAGTCACGCGCGGCGGTACCACGCTCGGCGCGGGCGACGTCAACGACGACGCCAATAACACCGCCGCTACAGACGGCCACCACCAGCACCGTGTTGACCGCGTCCCCGGCGGCCAGTCCGGGCAGCTACGTGCTGACGGCGAAGATCACCGCAAACTGGTCTACCGCCACGACGGCCAGCATCGCGCAGTTCGACGCTGGCTTTGGTCGACGTGCAGCGGCGGCCGGCATTGTGCGGTTCCAGGACGGCGCCACACCTATCGGTACGGTGACAGTCAGCAACGGCACCGCGTCGATGACCACCAAACCACTGGCCCCCTCGCGACCACACTCACTGACTGCGGTGTTCTCTCCCACCACCGCGAACGTCTCGGGGTCGTCGGGCACGGTTACCGTGCAGGTCCCACCGACGACGCCCCCGTCGGCCGTGACACTGAGTTCCCCGGCTGCTGCGAACACCATCACCCCAGCGCCACCATTACCGACGACGCCGTCAACAACACCCCCACCGGTCCAACAAGCCGCGCAGCAGCAGGCCCTGCCGCAGCAGGCGGCGCAGCAGCAGG
>QHBY01000045.1:0-203 GCA_003244245.1 Pseudonocardiales bacterium | reverse complement strand
AGCAGGCCGCGCAGCAACAGGCCCTGCAACAGCCCCCGTCGCAGGGGACTCGGCACCACTGAAGCGCTTCCAGGTTCAGCGACCGTAGTGCGTGGATGCCGGCGCAACCGAGCACGGTGACCACCGGCGCGACAGGAACTCTGCCGGCGCTGTTCAGGTCCGCCAATCCGCTGAAACCAAGAGGGTTATTCAGCATGTCGCGT
>QHBY01000044.1 GCA_003244245.1 Pseudonocardiales bacterium | reverse complement strand
GGTGCCGCGGAGCTGAGTCGGCCCCTACGGGCTCTGGCGGAGGATCCACGGGGCGGGCTGCAGAGGCTGGCTGGCACGCTCGCTCGCTACTGGGCAGCGGTGCTGTCCCCGAACTGGCCGCGGCTGCAGCAGGTGCTCGACGCGGATCTCGGTCATCGCGCTCGTCGGCTGACCGCGGGCGGGGCCGAGTCGCTGTTTGCGGATCTGCACCCAGCGATCCACTGGTCTGAGCGCCGCCTGGCCATCGACCTTCTCTCCGCGGACGTGGTGGACCTGGCGGGCCGCGGCCTTGTCCTCGTGCCGTCAGTGTTTTTCTGGCAGCGGCCAATGGCCGTGGTGGAGCCGCCGTGGCAGCCGACGCTCGCCTACCCCGCGCGCGGTATCGGGCTGTTGTGGGCCTCGCCGGAGTCGTCGTCTGCGGACGCGCTCGCCGGGGTGCTCGGTCGCACCCGCACCGACTTGCTGGCGCTGCTGGCTGTCCCGCGTACGACGACTGAGCTCGCGGCGTGGCTGGGGCTCGCCCCGGGAGGGGTCTCGACCCATCTGACGGCGCTGCGCCGGGCGGGACTCGTAGCCTCTCAGCGCGAGGGACGCCGGGTGCTCTACCTACGCAGCGAACTCGGTCGGCAGCTCCTGGAGGCAGCGCCCCAATAGGCAAGATTCAGTTCCAGCTAAATCGTTAATCGCCCCGGGATATCGGTGGGGACGATGTCTGCGATGACCACCCCGGAGGCAAAGGAGCCAACCGATGAGCAAGCGAGACACCTACCCCGCCGGCGTGCCGTGCTGGGTGGAGACACTGCAGGGCGACGAGCAGGCCGCCACCGCGTTCTACACCGGGCTGTTCGGATGGGAGCTGTCGGGTCCCGGCCCGATGCCCGATGGCGGCGAGTACTACGTTGCCACGGTCGACGGCCGCGATGTGGCCGGCATCGGCTCCAGCCCCGGCAGCCCAGCCGAGGCATCAGCCGAGTGGATGACGTTCGTTGCCGTCGAGCACCTCGAGCCCACGGTCACGCGAGCTGTAGACGCGGGAGGCGCCGTGGTCGTGAGTCCCACCGAGGCTCCGCCGGTCGGGTCGCTCGCGGCGGTGACCGATCCGGGCGGGGCGACAATCGGGCTGTGGCAGGCGCAGACCCGTCAGGGCGCGCAGCTAGTCAATCAGCCCGGAGCATGGGCGATGAGCGTTCTTCACTGCGCGGACGCTGAGGCCGCGGCCGCGTTCTATGGCCACACGTTTGGCTGGGTCTGCGAGTCATTCGGGCCCCCGGATGCGGGAATGTGGCTGTGGCGCCTTCCGGGCTACGTGGGCGGCGAGCCCCAGCAGCCGGTGCCGCGCGATGTCGTCGGGGTGATGGCGAGCGCCGCGGAGGGGCCCGATGAACCGCCGCGGTGGAGCGTCGACTTCTGGGTCTCCGACACCGACGCCGCCGCGACCCGGGCAACCGAACTCGGGGGCTCAGTCCCGATGGCACCCCACGATGCGCCAGGGTTTCGCCGCGCCGTGGTGGCCGACCCGCACGGCGCCGAATTCTCTATCAGTCAGCTCGTCCCGTAACAATCCCCCGGCCTCCGCGTCCCAGGGCGTAGGGCCGCGCATGTCGCCGATGACGATCGTCTGGACGTCCGCACTGCCAGCCGCTCGCGGACGCCTACCGTGATGCGTGCAAGCCTGTGCGTGCAGCACGCGGTCTACGTCCCGAATTATGGGGAATTCGGTGATCCGGTATGTCTGATCGAGCTCGGGAAGCTAGCCGAACGCAATGGCTGGGCGGGGTTCTTCGTCTGGGATCACATCGTCGCGCATTGGGGTGAGACCGCGAGCGAGACCGCCGACTCGTGGTTGGTGCTCGCCGCGGTGGCCGCCCAAACCTCGAGGATTCGGCTCGGGGTACTGATCACGCCGCTGGCCCGCCATGAGGCGTCGAAGGTCGCGCACGAGGCGGTAACGCTCGATCGCCTCAGCGAGGGACGCTGGTATTCGGGGCAGGCCTGGGAGTGGTTGACGACTATCAAGCTTTCGGCTTGGGGCCGATCAGCTCTCGCGCGGGGTGCCGTTGAGCGCCATACTCCGGATCCCGCGCGGGCTGTGGGCCGCGACGCCGACTGCCCAGCTGCTCGAGGG
>QHBY01000043.1 GCA_003244245.1 Pseudonocardiales bacterium | reverse complement strand
GGATACGCACGGCTAGAACCGGTCGAGACCTCGCCTATCTCTGGCTGCGCGACCAGGGCGAACCGCGCGCCGTCTCCGATATCGCGGCGGTCACCGGCACCTCCGAACACGCGATCCGCGAAACGATGCGTCGCGACGACGACTTTGCTCAGGTACGCCCAGAGGGCACGTGGGCCCTCGCGGACTGGCGTCTCCCCGGCGCTGACAACCGCTACAGCAACGCCGTTGACGTGGTCGTTGACGTGCTCCGCGAACATGGCCCACTCGACTACGAACAGCTACGCACCGAGACCCAGCACCGGTACCCGGTCAGTTCATGGCGCATCACGCAATGCCTATCAAGCGACGTCATCGGCCTTACCTCCGAAGGGCTCTACGACCTTGCGGAGCGTGGAGCGTCGCCGATCGAGGACCCCGAGCCTAAGCAACCGAAGACAATCCAGGTTCGCGGCAACGTCCTGGGAGTCGAGCTCAACGTCGACAGTGAGCTGCTCCGGGGCAGCGGCATCGCGGTGAGCCGCTGGCTCACGTGGTATCTGGGCCTGCGAACCGCACCCTCCACGAGGTACTTCGGAATCGCTGGGCAGCCAGGAACGGTGACCGTAAAGCGCGCGACCAGCTCGTCGCAGTTGTCCAGTCTTCGGGTAGTCGCCCAAAACATGGACCTGGCCGAGGGCTGCAAGATGGCTGTCCTCCTCCACCTGGACACGGAGACCGCCACCATCCGACATACGTGTCAGGTCGACGGATGCCCCGCGAAGTGAGCGCGCCCTCTGGATCGGACCTCCGTTCCAAAATGAGGCCCCTGGGTGAGAGTCGATGATGAAAGAACGTGCTGGACTATCTGCAGAAACGGGGCTATTTCACTCGACGCAATCTGCGCTTCAGGCCGACGGTCGACCACTCCGAATGGGCGTGACGTGCCGCCCACCGCAGTGCTCGGCCGGACACTTACGCCTCGTCGTAGGCAGGCGCGACCGGTGCGCCTGAGCCGCGAGGACCGGATCGCCGGACTGTCAGCACAGGCTGCCCGGGAGCTGATGCGCCGCTTCCGCAGCGCGCAGCCCGAGGGGATCATCAACGAGTGGATCGAGCCGGATGGGCGTAGCGACGCCGAGATCGCCGGGGCGCTCGCCGCCGACGGCTGGCTGAAGATCAATGTCGAGGACCTCGACGGCGAGGCGTGGTGGGAGACCACCACGAGAGGCAACGCGCTCGCCCAAGCCAGCTTCGGTAAGCCGATCACCCGGACCACCGCGGCACGGCACCTGGCCGCCGTGATCGAGCGTGCGGAAGCCTTCAACGCTGACGGCACGCACCTGGTCGAGATAGCTGAGCTGGTCGTGTTCGGCAGCTACCTCGACCCTGCGACCACCCACCTCGGCGACCTCGACCTCGGTATCACCTTCCGAAGCCGTATCCCCTCGACGGTGACCCGAGACGAACACACCGCCATCCTGCTGGCCTACGCCCGAGCAAGCGGCCGACAGTTCAACACCTTCCTCGACCGGCTGTTCTGGCCCGAACACGAAGCCGTCCTCCAGCTCCGCAACCGCTCAGCGGTGATCAACATTACGACCGAAGACGTACCGAGCCTCACCGACCAGTGGGAAATCGTCTACCCGGCTAACTCGACGCCGCCGCTCCACCCTCGCCTAACCTGATCTTCGTGCACCCGGACGCCGACGACCCGACCGACGCCGCGCTCGCGGCCGCGGTGGCGAACGCCGCCCTGGAAGGCATTCATGTCGAGGCCGACGAGCAGGAGCTGATCCGCCGCCACCAGCGCGGTGAACTCAGCCAGGACGAGTTCCTGACCGCCGTCTGGGCACTCGCCGAGAACAAGACGGGGCACAGCGATGACTGAGCCCACCCAGGACCCGTACGAGACCCCGCAGTGGCGCTCCTACCTGATGCCCGGCACCAACGTTCTACGCACCGTCGCCGAACTCACCGACCCCACGGCCGTCGCGATCTTCGAGCGGATCGTCTCCGCTGACGCCGAGACG
>QHBY01000042.1 GCA_003244245.1 Pseudonocardiales bacterium | reverse complement strand
GCTTGCCCTCGTCCCAAGATCCGCGAAGGCGCGCGAGAAAGGCCTCCTCCTCGGGTTCCATCTCACCGTTTTGCTTGAGGACGAGAATCGCCTTGCTCAGCCGTACCGCCCTCGGTGTACTCGTCCTCGGTCGGGCTGCGCCCGCTCTCCCCGGGCGCGCCATAGCGTGGTCCGAGCAGCAGCAGAAAAATGTCGGCGTCGCGCACCTCGTCGAGAAGAGCCCGGCGCGGACTCTCGGGGCTGGCCCCGGTGGCTTCGGCCATCACGGGGTGCATACCAAGGCTCTCCACCGCCTTGCGAGCAGCCTCGCGCACCTCACCAAAGTCGCGCTGGATGGAGCTGATGAAAACAGTCTTCATAAGCTTGCAGCGTAGATCGCCGACCGGCGTGAGGATCTGAGCCTCGGAGGTACGCCGATGCCATGGGCGAGCGCTACTCCTGTCCGGGCGAAGTGACAGCGCCGAGGCCGTGGTCCCATGGGGCGCTCCGGTACCGGCGCCCACCGAATCGCAGGGCGAATCATCGAGTGACGTCCGTGTCGGCGCCGGCTGAATACTGGTCCACCTACGCCGGTTGAAAACTGGACCGCTTCGGAGTTGTCCGGCGTGGTTCTGACGCTGGCCCGGTCGTCGTCGACCGAGGTCAGGGGGAGTGGGTGGTCAGCGTGGTGGAGTGGGCGGAGATCCGCCGGATGGGGTTGGTGCAGGGCCTGTCGGTTCGTGAGATTGCGCGTCGCACCGGTCGTCATCGCGACACTGTCCGCGCGGCGCTGAGCTCAGCGGAGCCGCCGCGCTATTCGCGCCCGGCCAGGGGCTCGGTGCTCGATCTCTTCAAAGACGAGGTGCATCGGCTGTTGGGTGCTGACGCGCGGATCCCCAGCCAGCGTATCCGCGAGCTGTTGGGCGAGCAGGGTTATGGGGGCGGCAAGACGATCACCGATGACTACGTGCGTGAGGTGCGCCCGCTGTTCTTGATGGCACGCACGTATCAGCGCACGGTCTACCGCCCGGGCGAGCTGGTGCAGCTTGATCTGTGGCAGCCGGCGCGGGAGGTCCCGGTTGGCTATGGCCAGACGCGCGCGGGCTATGTGGTGATCGCGGCGCTTGGCTTCTCGCGTCTGGGTGCCGGCGCGCTGGTGTTCTCCAAGGAGGCGCCGGATGTGCTGTGGGGCGTCTGGCGCTGCCTTTGGTCGATCGGCGCGCTGCCCCAGACGCTGGTCTGTGATCGCGGGGGCGCCCTGCACGCCGGCCGCGGCCGCCCGAGCGACGCGTTCGCCTCATTTTGCGGTGCGCTGGGTGTCGCGCCGCGGATCCTCGAGCCTCGTGACTGTCAGGCCAAGGGCGTCGTCGAACGCCTGCAGGGCTACGTCGAGACGAGCTTTGAGCCGGGGCGCACGTTCGTCAACGAGCTTGACTTCCAGGATCAGCTCGACAGCTGGTTTTCTGAGCGCGCGAACGTGCGGTTGCACCGCTCGCTGCGCCAGCGTCCTGTTGATCGCTTCCAGTCAGAGCGCGAGCGGATGCGGGCGCTGCCTGCGCCAGGGCCCGACCTGGACCGGCGCTTCGTGGTGCGCGTGGCGCCCCAGCCCTATGTCCGCATTGATCGCAACGACTATTCGCTTGACCCGCGGCTGGTCGGCCGCCGCGTCGAGGTCAGGGTTTCCCAGCGCGAGGTCAGCGCGATCTGCCTGGACAGCGGCGAGCCCGCGTGTCGGCACCGGCGCGTGTTCGCAACCCACCAGACCTTGACCGCGCCCGAGCATCAGCAGATGCTCGATGCGCTGCGTCACGAGCGCCGCGAGCGCGAGCGCGCGCCTCGCGAGGTCGACGTCGAGGTCCGCTCGCTTGCGCGCTAGGTGTAGGCGACGACGTCAGCGAGCTGGATGCCGGCGAACTCGTGGGACGTCTCGAACTGGAGGCCCTCGCGTAGGAGTTCCCGGACTCCCACACCGCGTGGGTCGTCGTCACCGGGGTAGCGGTGCGCGGTGAAGTAGGGGTGCTCGTGGTCGTTGGAGATCTCCGAGGGAACCCTCCAGACGAATCGGTGGTCGCGGGCCATGATTCCAGGCAACACTTCGACCAGCAGCTCCTCCCCCTCGGCACGCTCATTGACCTTCTTGCCGTCGAAGATGAAGCGCAGGCGCGCGAACTCATCGCGGAATGCGTCGTCGCGGTAGTAGAACAGGGCCGCTTGGATCGCATCGCGAAAGTGGATCGGCATCAGCATCAAGAACTGGATAAAGGCATCATTTGGAAGCTCGTCCGCCAGACCAAACTTGCCGATGAGGCGGTTGCGGGTGGCGAGAGTGCCGGCGTCGCCGAGGCGCCGGGCTTCCGAACGCCTGTAGGACTCAGTCACGACTGCGGCCTGGCGTAGCCGATAGTTCGTAAGGCCATTGCCGGGAACCAAGAGGTTGTCGGTGATTGTCACCACGACGGCGACGTTGGTCTCGGCAATAAATTCGCAGACCTGCAGGCGCCTGGCAGGTGACATCTTCTTGCCCTTGAGCTCGTGTCGGTGCCATCGTCTCTTCGCATCGGTGACGAAGGATTCGACCTTCTCCAGCTCGCGGTCGGGCACGATCACGGTGGCGATCATGTTGGACTCGAACCCCGCGCCTGGATAGCCGAAGTCGCCACTCTCGTCGAAGAAGAACCACATCTCGATCGCCATTGAAGCGAAGTCGCGCGTCTCCGGGGCAACGGTCAAAGGGGGCTTGAAGCGGCCAGAGCTTCCGCGAGCTCTCAGACTTGGTGCTCGAACGCCCGCACCCGGCGACTCGTGACGGAGCGCCATTTCGCTGAGGCGGTTTAGCATCCTTCTCTATTCGCTGGCCCGTTGCGTCAGGCGGGCGCAATCGCGTGCGCTAGCTTCCTATCGAGGTCCTCCAGGTTGCTGCTCTTCGTGCGAGTGGTCGCGAGCACCCCTCCTACGAGCGAGCGCCGCTGCTCAGATAAAGAAGAGTCTTGAGCCAGGCGCCGCTCAGCGCGCAAAGATGGGCGCGTGCGCGACTGGCCGCGGGAGGTCTTCCTTGAACTGGAGCCGAGTGTCCGCGTGCGCTACTGCCGGTCGGAGCCTCCGCCCCCGATCGCGTACGCAGTCACTCTGGAGCTCTTTTCGGGGGGCAAGTGGACCACGATCGCGCTGTGGGATAACGCCGACGCGTTCGACGAGCACCACGAGCACGAGTACACTC
>QHBY01000041.1 GCA_003244245.1 Pseudonocardiales bacterium | reverse complement strand
GAAGACCGCCCGGAAGACCGCCCAGAAGACCGCCTGGACGACGCTGCGTCCCGGTTGCCGCCCGCGAAGGCGGCCTCCGAGCGACGCTCATCTCCGTCGCCGAGCAGCGGCCGGTCGGCCTGGCCGCGCTGAGGGCGGTCACCGAGCTGGGCAAGAAACCAAGAAAATCGGTTGCCGGTGTATCAGCAGGGCTCTAACCTTGCTCTTATTCTCCTGGAGGCGGTCGTTGCATGCGGCTGACCAGGGCGGATCATCCAGCCACTGAGAGTGGCTCGAGCGGGAGGGAGGTGCTCCGATGGAGATGTCTATAACCAGCGGTGCCTGTGACCTCAACAAGCTCGGGGCCCTCGGCGTACCTGGGGGGATCTGGTCTCAGCGCCTGTTGACCGCGCCGTCTGGCGCGCTTCGGTTGCACGCTGGGAGTTCCTTCCGGGCCCGATACGGGGCTCTGGTCCACCCGACTGGCATTGATCTGCCCGTTACCGACCGCATGCGTTTGTCCGCGTCGGAGCCTTGATTCTCGAGCCAGCAGCAACCGGCTCATGAAGGCCGCGGACCCCGCAGCGGGATCCGCGGCCTTTGTGTGTTGCTAGGTCCTCATCCCGCGGCGGGCACGGTACCGGCGACTTCCACCGGCACCACCACCGAGGAGGAGAGACAAGTGTTTACCGCGACCGTCCCGCTGGACGGCGGTGCGTTGCCCGACCTGCTTGGTGGGGCGGAGCTGGCCCACCTGCTCGATACCGCGCATTCTGGGTTGGCCGCTCTGCCCTGCCGCGCACACGATCCGGATCTGTGGTTCGCCGACTCACCAGCCGACCTGGAGCGAGCCAAGCGGCTTTGCGAAGGTTGCCCGATCAAGGCAGCCTGCCTGGACAGCGCGCTGTCCAGGCAGGAGCCCTGGGGCGTCTGGGGTGGCGAGATCTTCGAGCACGGCGCGGTCGTCCCCCGCAAGCGCCCGCGTGGCCGGCCCAGTAAGGCCGCCCTGGAACAGGACCGCGCCGAGCGCGAGCGCACCGGACGCGACACCGCCGCCTAACCCGTTGGGGGCTCTTCAAGAGCCCCCAACCGGGGCTCCGCGTGCCCATAACGACGACCAACCCTGCCCTGTCGCAGTGGCGGCGCCGGCATTGATCGATTCACCCGACTGGAGAGCTGAACGACATGTGGCGCCACGAAGTACTGGCCCGCGACCGAATGCGTGATGACCAACTCCGGGCCCGTCAGGAACGATTAGCCCGGCGGCTGGCCGCCGCTCGCCGGTGGCAGCGCCTGGCTCGCTACGCCGACCGGAGGGCCGGCCGCGCTGCCGAACGCCTGTAATCGGCCGGCATGCGCATTGTGAAATGACGAGGCGCAGCCAGCTGGACCAGACACCCGGCAAGCGCATAGTCGCGTGCTCAGCTGGCGAAACCTGGTTGCCAGCGCTGGGCGATCCCGCGCAGCGGCACGGTGGCGTCGAGCTGGCACAGCACGCCGAACGTCCCGGTGCTCACCCGGTGAATCAGCAGGTAGCTAGGCGGGAGGTTCAGCGCCCGCCCGGTCCGGAAGTCCGGGCCGGAGAAGTCGCCGACGCGCTCGGCTTGAGCTTGCATCCAGGCCCGGGTGAAGTGGAACGTCTCGTTGCGCACCGGATCGGCGAAGGGACCGAGGTAAGCCAGTACGTCCTGCGCCTGTAGCTGCATGCCCGGCCGGACGAAACCCTCCGAGCGCAGCAGCTCGAGCAGCTCCGCCGACCGCTCCTCGACCGCCAACCGGGTCGCGATCCCCAGGGTGCGCGGGGGACCGCCGGGTAGCTTCGCCGCGGCGCCGAAGTCCAGCACGCCCAGCCGCCCGTCCTCCAGCCGCAGGAAGTTGCCCGGGTGAGGGTCCGCGTGCAGCAGGCCGGTGAGGGTGGGGGCCGAGGAGTGGAACAGCGACAGCTTGGTGCCGATGTCGTCTCGCTCGGATCGCGAGCCGTCGCGGATGATCTGGGCCAACGGGGTCCCGGCGACCCACTGCGACACCATCACCTTCGGTGAGCTGGCGACGATCGACGGGACGGCAATCTCGGGATGACCACTGAATGCGGCCGCGAATACTCGCTGGTTATCGGCCTCGTCGCGGTAGTCGAGCTCCTCGACCATCCGGTCGCGCAACTCGGTGAGCAGCGGTTTGACCTCCATGCCAGGAACGATCGCCTGGAACAGCCGGCTGAACCTCTGCAACTGCCGCAGGTCGGAGCGCAGTGCTTCACCCGCGCCGGGATACTGCACCTTGACCGCGACGTCACGGCCGTCATGCCACACCGCCCGGTGTACCTGCCCGATGCTGGCGGCCGCCGTGGGCTTTTCGGAGAAGTCGGCGAAGCGGCGACGCCATCCCGAGCCGAGTTGTTCGTCGAGCACCCGGTGTACGGACTGTGGGGACATCGGCGGTGCCGCGGACTGCAGTTTGGTCAGTGCCTCCCGGTACGGCGCCGCCAACTGCTCGGGGATCGCCGCCTCGAACACGCTCAGCGCCTGGCCGAACTTCATGGCGCCGCCCTTGAGCTCGCCGAGCACCGCGAAGAGTTGCTCAGCGGTGCGCGCGCTGAGCTCGGCATTGACGACCTGCGCGTCATGCCCGGCCAGCCGTTTGCCCCAGCCCGCAGCGACCCGCCCGGCCACCCCTAGCGGGAGGCTCGCGAGCCGTGCGGTTCGCTGCGCGGCTCTACGCGGGATGTCGGTCACGGGGTGATTGTCTCCCGGCTGCGCTCCGCGCAGTAGTGGCATGGGGGCATCATCTGGCGCCGCAGCCGCAGCGGGGATGCGCTGGCCGAGAATGGCGACGCAAGATGCCACGCACGGGATCCAATTCCAGCGCGGCTCCCCACGTCGGTGGCGCGGGCATACCAGCAACTGACCCGGCGAGCGCGGCGAGCACCTGCTCGACGGTGAACGCCGCGGCAAGCTGGGTGCAGGCCAATCCGGCAGTCGCCACCAGCCCGACGAGCTGGGCAGCCAGTTTCGGCCAGGCTAGGTCCACCTCAGCCCGGTAGAGCTCGGCGCAGTGCAGGCAGCTGCTGCGCCCCGGCCACACCAGCGGACCCACCATCGCCGTCCCCTCGTGGGCGTAGCCGATCAGGTGTGCAGTCCCGGTCTCGTGCAGCTCGGTGACCGTCGCTGGATCGGGGACCACCATGTCGCACAGCACGATCAAGTCTGGTTGGCGGCGAGCGGCCACGCTCACACCCGGCGCGGCGCGGCGCACGGCATCGGCCGACGCTGCGGCGCGAGCCCTGCCGAGGTCGTCCGGAAGGTAGCCGGTGCCCAGGTCAGCGGCGGTGACCGCGCCGGAGGTGTGCAACGCCAGGTGACCAACCCCGGCCGCGGCCAGCGCGGTGGCCACGGCCACCGCCACCCGCCCGGATCCGGTCACACGCACGGTCGCTTCCCGCCGCGCGCGCAGCACCTGGCGCGTCGCACCGGTCGTGTGTATCGACCAGCTGGCCGCCTCGGTGGCCAGAGCGATGCGGTGCCACCCTGGTGGGCCATGGTCGGCAGCCGACGCCTCCTGCACCAGGCCGCAACGGTGCAGATCAGCAAGCATCATCAGGGCGTCGCCACGGGAAGATCCGGCTGCCTGCGCCTCGGTGATCAGCTCGGCGGTGCTGCGGATGCCGTCCATCCCCTTGAGCAACGCGGCCAGGGGCGCCGGCACATCGTCGAGGACCATTGCGCGCTGCTGATCCAGCCCGAGCTGCAGGCAACTGGGAGAACGCCAGAGGGCGACGCGGCCTGGTGCAAGCCTTAGCCGCTCAGGAAAGTCACCCGGTAGAGCGTCAGATCGCACGGCCGGGGAGCGCTGTGAACTCATGCCCGCAATCTTGGATGGCGCCACCCGATGATTCAAATCACTGTCCACACGTTATCCACAGCTGTGGACAGTCTGTGCATAGCTCGGGTATTTCACGACGTCATTCTCGGGTCACTCGGGGGGGCGCGCGGGTGGATCGTCGCTGGTGTCCTCGGGGTCGGGGGGTGACTGCTCGCGGGGCGCCTGCGCCGCGGTGCGCTCCAGCGCAGCGATCGGGTCGTCCAGATCGGCGGCATTCGTGGCGGCCCGATCGACGAACGTGGCGGGATCGTCGAGGTCGGTGGTCGTGGGCAGCAGATCCGGGTGATTCCACAGGGCGTCGCGGCCCTCGATGCCCTGTTGCTCGGTGAGCTGTCGCCACAGCTGCGCGGCGACCCGGAGCTTGCGGGGCCGTAGCTCCAAGCCGACCAGAGTGGCGAAGGTGTGTTCAGCGGGACCGCCGGAGGCGCGCCTGCGGCGCAGCGTTTCCCGCAGCGCTTCGGAACCTGGGAGTCGCTCGCCCAATGCGTCCGCGACGACGACATCGACCCAGCCCTCCACCAGCGCAAGCAGTGTTTCCAATCGGCTCAGGGCTACCTGTTGCTCGGGACTGTGCTGCTGCTCGAGCAGACCAGAGGAGATCAGCTGATCCATACTTTGCGGATCGGTCGGATCGACGTGCCGGGCGAGCTCCTGCAGCGCTTCGGAGTCCACCCGGATGCCGTGGGCAAACTCCTCGACGGTGCCCAGCAGCCGTTGGCGCAACCACGGCACGTGCCCGAACAGGCGATGGTGTGCAGCCTCCCGGGCGGCGAGGAAAACGGTCACCTCGGAGCTCTTGCGGCCCAACCCGGTGGCGAACTGCTCGATTGATGCCGGCAGCAATGCGGCCACGCCCGGCGGACCCAGCGGCAGCCCGATCTCGGTGGAGGTGAGCACCTCGCCACCGAGCTGGGCCAGCGCTGAGCCGAGCTGCGAGCCGAACGCCATGCCCCCCATCTGTTCGACCATCGCCACCAGCGGACCGGCGTCCTGACGGACCTCTTCGGGTAGTGCTTCGATCCACGAGCCGGCCATCCGGCGGGCCACCGGGTCGCACAACCGCTGCCAGGTAGGCAGGGTTTTCTCTACCCAGTCCCGCGGCGCCCACGCCGCACTGCTGTGGGTGCCGGCGGGCAGTGTCGTCGATGGGTCCAGCCACACCTCGGCCAGCCGCACCGCATCGGTGATCGCGGTGGCCTGTTGCGCCGAGGGCAGCCCGGTCGTGGACAGCTTCTGCACCGCCATCTGCTTGGCCAGGTCGTAGTTCACCGGGCCGCCGCCACCAGCGGCGCCCTGGCTGAGCATCTGGCCCAGCTGGGTGAGCATCTGGCCCAGCGCGCCGACGTCGAAGCCACCCGCGCCGAAGGCCGCGAACGGGTTGGCCGGATCGGCGCCGGAGCCGCCGCCGTCTTCAGGAGGGTTCCTCCGGTCAGGGTCCCGAGGGTCGTGGGAGCCGAAGCCGAAGGGGTTGTCGCTCATGGCTCCACGGTACGCGGAACACCGGCACGTACGCTGTGCGGCCGTGAGCCGCCGAACCTGGACCCTGATGGTCAGCCTCGGGCTCGCCATGGCGCTTGGGTTGCTGGGTGCGTTCGCGACGGTGCCCTACGTCGCGCTTCGCCCCGGACCCACGTTCGACACCCTGGGTGTCGTGGCAGGCAAGACGGTGGTGGACATCAGAGGCACTCAGACGTACCCCACCAGCGGCCACCTCAACATGACGACAGTGTCGGTGATCGACAACGTGACTCTCTACGGGGCGCTCGCCCTGTGGGTATCCGAGAGCAGCGAGCTGCTTCCCCGCGATGAGATCTTCCCGCCAGCGCTGTCCGAGCAGCAGGTTCAGAAGCAGAACACGCAGATGTTCCAGGACTCGGAGGCCAACGCGAAAGTGGCTGCGTTGCGCTACCTGGGTTATCCGACCAAGGTAGTGGTCGGCCAGGTGGTCCCCAACGGCGCCGCGAATCGCAAGCTAGTCGCCGGCGACCGGTTGCTGGCCGTCGATGGGCACCTGCTGCGCAACGCGCAACAGGTGATCGACTTGCTCGCCGGTAGCCACCCCGGCCAGCTCGTAGCGGTCCGCTTCCAGCGCGGCGACAGCCCGCCGCAGGACGCGGCGATCCCGCTCGGTGCGGGTGCCCAACCAGGTCGCGGCTACCTGGGCATCGGGGTGACCGAGGCTGCCGACGTGAATTTCGCCATCAACATCACCCTGGCCGACGTGGGGGGCCCCTCGGCGGGCTTGATGTTCGCGCTGGCCATCGTGGACAAACTGACACCCGGTGCGCTCACCAATAACACCTTCGTGGCGGGCACGGGTGAGATCGCCCCGCAAGGTCAGGTGGGTCCGATCGGGGGAATCCCGCTGAAGATGATTCGCGCTCGACAAGCAGGGGCGTCGGTGTTCCTGGTGCCTGCCGAGAACTGCCCGGAGGCCGTGCAGCGCGCCCCCGCGGGGCTGCGGTTGGTACGGGTGGGCACTTTGGCCGATGCGGTGCATGCGCTGGACGCGGTTCGATCCGGCCGGCAGCCGCCTCGCTGTTAACGCAAGGTCGCCAGCAGCGCGTGGAGCAGGTTCGGGGCTAGCTGTGGATCCTCCACGACCTCGTCGCGACCCAGATCGTCTCCGGGATCGGCACGCAGCCGCAACACGCAGGCTCCGACGCCGTCCCGCAGCACCGCTGCGACCAGCCTCCCTTCCCGCCGCTGTGGGTGCTCGGCGGCGGCGCGGCGGGCCTGCGCCGGGTCGGCGGGCAACTCACCGAGACCAGCCTGCGCCTCCGGCGGCAGTACCACGATCTCTTGCGCCAACGCGCAGCCGGCGACCGAGTCAGGCCATTCGATGCCGGCCAGCGCAGCATCGAGTTCGCCTTCGGGCAGCACATCCTGGGCTACCGGCGTGAGCGGGGCCTGCGCGTCGAGCTGATCGGCCAGTTCTGGTTGGCTGGCCAGCAGAGTCACAGTGGTCACCAGGGCGAACAGTTGCGGCGGCTGATCCCACCCGGCGGCCGCCACGAACTCCTCGACTTCGCGCACCGTCGCAGGCAACGCATGAGACAGCGCGGACGGGTACGGCTGCGGCTCGCTCACTACACCATCGTCGCATCGGTGGCCGGAACCGTCAGTAGCGGTGCGGGCGCCAGGATCGGAACCCCGAGGCCCTCCGTAGAGTTGGACAGACAGGACTCACCCGGCGTGGCAGCGGCTGCGCAAAAGGGTCCGCACTGCACCGCTGTCGTCGCCAGGAGCGTGGTCTGTGGTCAACCGGCACCCCGTCGGAGTTCCCGCGCTATCTCGCCGCGCTCGGATTCTGATCACCGTAGGCACCGCTGCGCTGGTGACGCTCATCATCGGATCGCGGTTGATCGACACCTACGTGGACTGGTTGTGGTTCGGCGAAGTGGGCTTCCGGTCGGTGTTCTCCACCGTCCTGGTCACCCGTCTTGTTCAGTTTCTTGTTGTCGGGCTGGTCGTCGGTGGGCTGCTCGCGCTGAACATCGTCGTCGCTTACCGCACCCGACCGGTGTTCGTGCCCGTGGTGGGGCCGGATGATCCGGTGGCGCGGTACCGCACTGCGATCGTCGGGCGACTGCGCCTGGTTGGCATCGGTGTGCCCGTACTGGTGGGCTTGATCGCCGGGCTGTCCGCACTGGGTGACTGGCAGACGGTGCAGATGTTCCTCCATGGCACAAGTTTCGGCGTGTCCGATCCGCAGTTCCACAAGGACATCGGTTTCTACGCCTTCGATCTGCCGTTTTATCGCAAGCTGCTGGGCTGGGCTTTTCTCGCCGTGGTGATTTCCTTCCTGGGCGGGCTGCTTACCCACTACCTGTTCGGTGGGTTGCGGCTGGCCGGGCGGGGCGGGCAACTCTCCGGCCCGGCCCGGGTCCAGCTCGGGATACTCGCGGGCACCTTCGTGCTGCTCAAAGCTCTGGGTTACTTTCTGGATCGCTACGAGCTGCTGTTCTCCCAACGTAATCCGCTGTTCACCGGGGCCAGTTACACAGACCTCAACGCGGTGCTTCCCGCCAAGATCATCCTGATGTGTATCGCTGTGATCTGCGCGATCGCCTTCTTCGTCGGGGCGGTCCTGCGCAACCTGCAACTGCCGGCGATCGCCATCGTGCTGCTGTTGCTCTCCAGCATCCTGGTGGGCGCGGCGTGGCCGTTGGTCCTGGAGCAGTTCGTGGTCCGGCCCAACGCCAACGTCCGCGAAGCGCCGTCCATTCAGCGCAACATCTCCGCCACTCGGGCGGCCTACGGCATCACCGACCGGCAGGTCGTGTACTCCCAATATTCCGGGCGTAGCGATGCGTCGCCGGCCGCCGTGCAGGCCGACACTGCCACGATCGGCAACGTGCGTCTGCTGGATCCCAGCGTGCTGTCTCCGACCTTCACCCAGCTGCAGCAGAGGGAGAACTTCTACGGTTTTCCGGAGAAACTCGACGTCGACCGCTACACGGTCAACGGTAAGACGCAGGATTATATTGTTGCGGTGCGGGAACTGGAGTCGGCGTCGTTGGCCGAGAACCAGCGCACGTGGATCAACCAGCATCTTACTTTCACCCACGGTAACGGCTTCGTCGCCGCCCCGGCCAACACCGTGAACTCCGCGCTGAAGGACGCCGGTTCCGGGGAGGGCGGCTACCCGGTATTCACCGTGTCGGACACGTCGCGGCAGGGCGATATCCCTGTTCAGCAGCCGCGGATCTACTTCGGCGAGTTGATCGACGACTACGCGATCGTCGGGGGAAACCCCGGTGCCGCCGCTCGGGAGTTCGACGGCCGCCCCGAGAACTACACCTATCAGGGCAAGGGCGGGGTACCCCTCGGGGGTTGGGCGAGTCGACTGATGTTCGCCTCGTACTACGGGGAGCGCAACATCCTGTTCAACCAGGCGATCGGGCCGGATTCAAAGATTATCTATAATCAGCATCCGAGAGATCGGGTGGAGAAGGTCGCACCCTGGCTCACCGTCGATGGCGACCCTTATCCCGCCGTGATCAACGGACGGATAAAGTGGATCCTCGACGGCTACACGACGCTGGACAACTACCCGTACGCGCAGCGGACCGTGTTGGGCAAGGCGACCACCGACTCGCTGACCGGGGTATCCCGCCTGCCGGATGAAGAGATCAGCTACATCCGCAACTCGGTGAAGGCCACTGTCGACGCCTACGACGGCACGGTAACGCTGTACGCGATGGATGAAAGCGATCCGGTACTGCGGAGCTGGATGAACGTCTTTCCCGGCACCGTGCAGCCCACTAATGCGATCGGCAGCGAGTTGCGACAGCACTTCCGTTATCCGGAGGATTTGTTCAAAGTGCAGCGGGAGATGCTCGCTCGTTATCACGTGAACAACCCGTCGGTGTTCTTCACCAACGACGATTTCTGGAATGTTCCCACCGACCCGACGCAGAATCAGCAGGGCGTGGACCAGCCGCCGTACTACGTACTGGCCGGACCGCCTAACGGACGAGGGCCGGCTGAGTTCCAGCTGACCAGCGCGCTGGTCAGTCTGCGCCGACCGTTCCTGGCTGCCTACATTTCGGTAGGTTCCGACCCGCAAGATTACGGAAAGATCAGAGTGCTCGAGCTGCCCGGTGACTCCCAGACGCTGGGTCCAGAGCAGGTCCAGAACAGATTCGTGTCCTCCGCGCAGGTGAGCGCGGAGCTGAATCTGTTGCGGCAGTCTGAGACCGATGTGCGTTATGGGAACCTGCTCACCCTCCCAGTCGGAGGCGGGTTGCTGTACGTGGAACCGGTCTATATCGAGCGAGCGAACCAACAAGCAGCGTTCCCGCAACTGAACCGGGTACTGGCGGCCTACGGTGACCGGATCGGCTACGCCCCGACCCTGCGTGAGGCGCTCATACAGGTCTTCGGTGCCGCCGCCGGAGATGCCACCGCATCGCCGGACCAGCAGGCTCTCGCGCCGAGTCAGGGTGCGACGCAACTCCCGGCCTCAGCCGGCGCCGGCGGGGCCAGCCAGAACATGCGTCAGGCCGTCACTGACATCACCGATGCGCTCAGGCGCCTGCGGGCGGCGCAGGCTGCGGGCGATTTCAACGCGCAGGGCAAGTCCCTGGCCGACCTAGACGCGGCTACCAAGCGGTTCGACACAGCCTCCGCGGCGGCCGGTGGAGCCGCCACTCCCGCACCAGCCGGTGGTGGCTGACCGATGACCGGGGTCGCTAGCCCCCAGGCAGGTCGAGCGGGTGTTCAATAAGGTAACTGGCGCGGGTCATGGGCTGGCATACATGCAGGCGACAAACAATGACTCAAGAACAGGGCACAGCTTTCGCATCGTAGGCTCAACTGTCAGAGCCGGAGCTGGAAGTGCTCGATCGAGCACTCGAAACAATTCCTGACGATATTCAATCGACGGGGGATCGCCCATCGATCGAGTCCCGGATCCGGAGACTGGGGTTTGCGGAAATTCCTGCGATAGCGTTCGTCGGGTCGAGCAGTCGGGTGCCTTGCATCGAACTATGCGTACTTGCGGGGAATCAGTCAGAATAAACCTCCTGACGAGGTAGCTGAGTCGATCGCACGAGCGGTTGTGGAGTGTGTTCCGAGTGATATCGATGCGATCAAATATGATAGTATAAAATACCGGAGCCAGGTCGCGCGCGCTTTCAAGGCGCTTGGCCTGCCTGTGCTCGGCGACGCACTCTGTGCGGTCGATTCCGGTGGGTTGTACGAGATGGGTTCGCGTGATCTGTGAGTGTGTCCGGCGCATCAGCGCTTTCGGTAAGTGACCAGCGGACCACGCCCAACGTCACGATGATGATCAGATCCAGGCGGTCACGCCTCGCCGGCCTTCATGAGACGACGTTGCCCAGCGATCCACGCCGCGATCAAGCCGGCTAGGGCGCCGGCCTCTAGCGGAGGCCGACTGTTACCGTGCCGTCCGCGATGTTGTGCGGGGCGACGTCTGGCTGACCTCGACGCGCGCCACCGGGCGGTTCGATGTGCCCGCTCGGCATCCAGCGGCGGGACCTACTCCGGCGTTTGGCGGTCATGGCCGATCGATGACCACCCGATTTGCTCCTCCGGCAACCGCTCGCGTAGGGTGGCGTTTACCAACGCGGGGTGGAGC
>QHBY01000040.1 GCA_003244245.1 Pseudonocardiales bacterium | reverse complement strand
TGATCGCTGGTTGCCGAACAGTTATTGGTCGGGTGGTGAGCCGTTGGCGGCGAGTTGGGCGGCGGCGTATTCGGCGTGCCATCGCTGTCGTTTGGCGACGGCGCGCAGCAGCAGGACCGGTCGGGGTGGGATGTCGGGGTCGGCGGGTGCGGGGCGTTCCCACACGTAGGGCCCGTCTTGGGGGCCGTGGGCGGGTTGGATGCCGACGGCTTCGAGGAGTTGCCGAACAAACGCGCCGCGTTCGGCCCGGTGGTCATTCAAGGTACCAGCCGCACCACCCGACACTACCCAATGTCGACCAGCGTCACCCGACGTTCCCGCAGGTCACCGTCGGTCCCGACCACCAAGGCTCTGGTCAGCGTTCTCCCAGCCGTGCTACATCAGCAATCGCAACCCGGTCCACAAGACATGCCCTCGCCCGGTGGGCGGGCGGGCCTCCGGGATGGGCCGGCCACCAGCGCGGGCGGGGCTGAGTCGGGTGTGGACAGAGTGTGGCATGCCGCCGACCTCGCCAGGGCTGGCACGAGCAGGTAGTCGAGCACACGGACCCCCTGCCTTATGCGGTAGTGAGCACCTCCGCGGGTGGTGCTGTGGGCGCTCGGAAGTCGGCACGCCGGCCGGTGATCTCGGTGGCCGTAGACACGGACGAACATTCAATGGTCAGTAGCGGGGGTCGCGCTCCGGGGGGTATGGGTCAGCTCGCGGTCCATAAGGGTCTTGGATCGGAGCAACGACCGAGCGGTTTCGCTGGGATAGGACGAGGCTTGCGATCAGCCCTAGGACGCCGACCGCGGTGAGGATCCACCCAACCAGAGCCAGATCGATCCCGCGCACGTTGACGTTTACCGCAAGCGCGAGGATCAGGCCCAGTGCGATAAGGCCGATGCTTGATCCGATTCTCATAGTGCATCCCACCATCCGATCCTGCTACCCGGGGCGCCTGAAAGTATGCGGATCGAGTCCAAGGTCCACATTTTTTGCGAGAGGTCGATGAATCATTCGTCCAGCAGCCAGCGAGCGGCAGGTACAGGTGTGTTGTTCGTCAGAGTGTCATCATGAAACCCATGGACGCGCGGACTGCTGTCCGAGCACGCCACTGCGGACTAGAGGTCATCACTGAATACCTTTCGAACGCACCGACGTCAGCAGGACAGTACGGCGCAGAGGTGAACAGCAGAAGCTTAACAGACGGCCAGTGGATTACGAAAAACGTCACAAGGGACAGCTAACCTAGATGCTCACCCTCCCAGATATGCGATCGAAAGCCGGAACCCGTCGAAGCCGCCGTAATCGGACTCGCCGTTCATCAAGCCCTCCCCGAGGTCGTTTGCGCAGTCTGGGCATCCGGGGTCAACGCTGGCGCAGGTCACTGACCCGAACGAGACAATGCGGCACGAGCCGGGGCCGTGCGGTGGCTGCGGCGCCGATCTGGCTGTTCCGGGGCCGTTCCTGCTGCGTGGCGGGTCAAGGATTCGAACCTCGGAAGGCATCAGCCGACGGATTTACAGACCGCTGCCATGCAACACGAGCGTAGTCGCACACTCAACAGCCCCCTGCGCACCCATCGCCACCGGGCCGATACCCCGATGACTGTGCACAGGTTCCGCATCGGGGCCGTCTGTGGGTCGTCCCAGCCGACAGAACAACGCTCAACAACGAGATGCGACGCCGACCAACAACGAGTATTGCCGCTGGCCAGCGCCGGTCTCGGGGCTGTGATCAGGAGGCCTGCTTGGTCTCCCAGAAGATCTTGTCAATCTGAGGGACCAGGCCCTTGCCGGGCGGGCAGATCTCCGGGATAGCCAGCTACAAGAACTGTTGCGGTTGGGCCGGGTAGGCGGGGTGTGGCGTCCCATCGACCTTCCTAAGGGCTATCACGCGGCATCCCGGGGGCAGAGCCAGACGACGCACGCGCTGGTTCCGTCGAGGGCTGCCCCCGGGTTGCCGTGTGGTCGGGCTGCGCCAGGACAACAACATCGCGTCAGTCGACGGAGGGTCACACGACCCCAGCGAGCGGTGCCGCCCACATCCCATCTCACTGTCGACGGGATGACACGAAGTCCCGCGCTTGCAGGTGGCGTCCCCCGCCGGTTCAGCCCCGGCATGGTAGTCAGAGTAGCTATCCGGCTTGTTGCAATCCTTTGGTCGCCTACTGGACCTCTCCCCGTATCGCCACGCGACCCGACCAACGTCCGCCAGGACAGTGGAGCTCGCTAACTCTTCTCGTCACGCCTTCGGAGTCGGTGACGGACTCGGCGACGGCGACGGCGACGGCGACGCCTTCGGAGTCGGTGACGGACTCGGCGACGGCGACGGCGACGGCGACGGCGACGGCGACGGCTTCGGAGTCGGAGTCGGAGTCGGAGTCGGAGTCGGGGGCCTCTGGAGCGATGAGACGCAATCACCAATGTTCTTGAACAGAGCGTCGAAGACTACGGGGTACTGCTGCTGGATTTTTTTGCACACGGACGGGAAAATCGCGCCGCTGTTCCCGTTGCTCTCGACGAGGCTGACGCACGCGCCGTGGCTGAACCCGAAGTCACCGTTCTGACTGCAGAGCTGGCTGGTATTGGGATCAGCGAAGGCTGGTGTCGCGGTCAGTGATAGGGGGACCACCACAAGGGCGGCCGCACCTAGGACTGACGCGATTACTTTAGGTATCACAGTTACCTTCCTCTCACCGGACAGGTCTCTTGGCGAAAAACTCCACGAGGCGTCCGGTTGGCGAATAAGCATCGATTACTACTTGTCCGAGGCGAACCAGGACGCGAACCTGCGGCACGGGCCCTAAGCGATTGGTTGCCTCTAGCGGAGTGTGCCTCTCACCAGATCATTCTTCAACGTACCCAGTGTCAAGTTTTGTCAGCTGCCGTCCCTAGTTCACCGGGTCTTCACCAGTGCGCTGTCCCTTGACAACTGTAAGCGCAGAGGCGGTCGTGAGATCGGATCTGCCCGCTGGCGGCAGAAAATCTTCCCGATGAATGACCATGGTCCGCCGGTCCGCCGGTCCGCTATTGCTCGTCATCACGAGCCATTGGTTAAGCCAGGCGCTACCCGACACTGGCCAACGTCGACCAACATTACCCAACGTTCCCGAGGCCACCGGCGCTACCGACCGCTAAAGCCCTGGCCGGTGTTCTCTCAGCCGCGTTTACAATCATTAAACCGAACTTACTTGATCTTCATG
>QHBY01000039.1 GCA_003244245.1 Pseudonocardiales bacterium | reverse complement strand
TTCATCGCTTCGTCGAGGTCGGCGTTGAGGCCGACCTCGACGAAGCGATGAAGCAGGCCGTGCGCGAGGGCATCGCCTTCCTTGCCGGCGAGTTCGGGATGTCGCGCTCGGTGGCCTACGCCTACATGAGCGCAGCGACCGACTACGTCGTCAGCCAGGTCGTCGACCGCACGAAGGGCGTGCACGCCCGGATCTCCAAGAACCACTTCATGCGACGCTGAGCGCGACCAGGCGCCGCCGCCCGCCCAGGGTGGCGACGGCTAACGTCTTCCCCATGGACGACAACGTCGCCCTGGAGCGAGAGGTCCACACGATCGGCCGCCGCCTCTTCGAGGCGTTTCCCACCTCAGCGGGCGGTCCGCTGCACATGCTCGACGAGCGGGCGATGGAGCTGGCCTCGCGCGACCTCGAGCTCAGGGCAGCGCTGTTTCGCTTCGTCGACGTCGTACCCGCCTGCCGCTCCCTGGACGACTTGGCCCAGCATCTCGTGGGTTTCGTCGGAGAGCTCGAGGCGCGCCCCGGACCGCTCGAGGCGGCCATGCGCATCGCCGACACCCGGGGGGGTCGCGCGGCGCTCGGGGCCGCCGCCGCGGCCGGCGTCCGGCACATGGCCCATCGCTTCATCGTCGGCAGCGATGCCCGCGACGCCGAGAAGGTGCTTCGCGAGCTGTGGGAGCGCTCGGTGGCCACCTCGGTGGACCTGCTCGGAGAAGCGGCGGTGACCCCGACGGAGGCGGATCGCTACGCCGAGCGCTGCCACCAGACGCTCGAGGAGCTGACCGAGCTCTATGCACGCTGGCCGGCGCGTCCCCGCCTGGAGGCCGACACGGTCGGGGTGCTTCCCCGCGCCAACCTGTCGGTGAAGATCTCAGCGTTGACGCCCCTGCTGCGCCCGCACGCCCCCGACCGCGGTCGCGCCGATGCCGGTGAGCGCCTGCGGCCGCTGCTGCGGCGCGCGCGCGAGCTCGGGGCGCATCTGCACATCGACATGGAGTCGCTGGATTCCCGCGAGGCGGTGCTGGAGCTCGTGCTCGACCTGTTGGGCGCCGAGGAATTCGTGCGGGGGCCCTCCTCGGGGCTGGTCCTCCAGGCCTATCTGCGTGACTCGCCCGAGACGCTCGATCAGGTGCTCGGCTGGGCCGACGAGCATCAGCGAGACAGCCCGCTGACCGTGCGCGTGGTCAAGGGGGCCTACTGGGACCACGAGATCGTCGAAGCTCGCCAGCACGGATGGCCGGCCCCGGTGTTCGAGGACAAGAGTGACTCGGATCGCAACTTCGAGCATCTGACCGCGCGGCTGCTGGACGCACGTCCCGCCGTACGGGTGGCGATCGCCTCCCACAACCTTCGGTCGGTGGCCCATGCCATCGCCTGCGATCACCTGCTCGGCGGAGACGGGTCCGACCTGGAGCTGCAGGTCCTGCGCGGGCTGGGCGACGACCTGCAGGATGCCCTGGCCGCCCAGGGTCACCGCGTGCGGACCTACTGCCCGGTTGGCGACCTGGTGAGCGGGATGGCCTATCTGGTGAGGCGGCTGCTCGAGAACACCGCCAAGGACTCCTTCCTCACCGAGCACTCGCGCGGCGTTCCCGTCGAGCAGCTGCTGGAGGCCCCGTGAGCGCCCTGGCGCCGTTTCGAAACGAGCCGGTCCTCGAGCTGCGGCGGGCTTCGGAGCGCGAGGCGCTGTTCAGCCCGCTCACAGAGCTCGACGCCGCCGGACCGGTGCAGGCGCCCGTGTGGATCGGCGCCGAGCGTCGCGAGGGCCACGCGCTGGTCTCCCACAGCCCGGCCGAGCCCGAGCGGGTCGTCGCGCTCGCCGCGATCGCCGGCGAGGACGAAGTCGACGCGGCGCTCCACGCGGCTCAGGCCGGCGCGCGAGCCTGGCGGGGCGCTCCTGCCGCTGAGCGGGCAGCCGTGCTGGTGGCTGCCGCCGCCTGGATGCGCGAGCGCCGGCGCTCGCTGGCTGCCCTGGAGGTGCGCGAGTGCGCCAAGCCGTGGCTCGA
>QHBY01000038.1 GCA_003244245.1 Pseudonocardiales bacterium | reverse complement strand
TAGTCGTCCGGTGGATCCGGGCTTACCTCCTCCCGGCTCGAGGACTACGCGACCGTCGCCGGCGAGGAGATGCAGGAACGTCTCTCCAAAGTGGTCGGCCGCACAGAGAACATCGTCACCCCGGTTGAGGGCGACGACATCTTCCCAATTCTGCACACGCGCCTGTTCGAGACCGTCGGCGACCAGTCCGAGCGCCGGGCAATCGCCGACGCGTACGGGGCCTGGTACGAGCAGATGGGCGACGTGCTCCCGCAGTCATTCCGCGAACCCGCATACCGAGACCGGATCGAACACGCCTACCCGTTCCACCCGGAGCTCATCGACATCCTCACCAATCGATGGGGATCACTGTCCGGATTCCAGCGCACTCGAGGCGCCCTCCGCACCCTCGCTCACACCGTCAAGGCGCTCGCTCAACGCAACCATCAGGCACCGCTCATCCACCCAGGTGACATGCCGCTCGGTGATGCCGGAGTTCGGGGTGAGGTGATCCGCTTCGCCGGCGAGTCCTTCAAATCGGCGCTCAACGCCGACATCATCCGCAACGATTCCAGGGCGGCAGAGGAGGACCGCAGACGCGGTGGAGAAGTCGAGAAGAACGACATCGCGGTCGGTCTCGCCACGACCGCGTTCCTCAACAGCTTCGGCGCCGACAAGGTCGTCGGCGCCTCAGCACCACAAATGCTCCTCGGCGTTGGCCGACCCAACCCCGGGCTGTCCCGTGGCGTCCTCGACGATGTACGCGACGCGCTGGCCGGGTCGCTCTGGTACATGCGTTACGAAGGTGGCCGATACCGCTTCACCACGGAACCAAACCTCAACAAGGTCATCGTCGAGCGGGAAGGCGCGATCGGCGAAGACCGGCTCATCGAGCTCCTCCGCGAGGCAACGACGAAGGTCGCACCGCAGTCCGCCCATCCCTTCCGGATTGAAACGAGCGTCACCGACTCCAGCGATCTTGCCGACGAACCACGCCTCACCATCGGCGTACTCGCCACAAGCTTGACCGTCGGACCTGAGCAGGGCCCTGACACGATTGCCCTCGCTGATGGCATCCTCAACAGTCGAGGCGCATCCGCTAGGACGAACAAGAACGCCGTCGTCCTAGTCGCGGGTGACCGCGCCGGCATCGCCAAGGCGCGGCAAACCGCCCGAAGCCTCGCAGCGATGCGAGAGATCACCCAAGATCAGGTGCGGCTCAAGCGATTCAACCAGGAACAGAAGGAGCAGCTCGCGGAACGGCTTTCCTCCGCCGAGGAACGCCTCCCGCAGCAGATCACGATGGCATACCGACATCTGATTCTGCTCGGCGGCGACGGCGGCAGCGCGTCCCGCGTCGACACCGTCGACCTGGGTCCCGCCAGGGCGACCGCCACTATTCCTGGACGGATACTCGAACACCTCAAGAGCACCGACAGGCTGCTCGACACCACCCTTGCACCCGCGGCACTCCTGACTGATCGCTTCGGCGTTATTGGCGCCGCGGACCAAGCCGTTGAACTCGATCGACTGCTCGGCTACTTCTACCGACTCCCGCGCCTACCCAAACTTGCCGACTCTGATGTCCTGCGCCGCTGCCTTATCCACGGCGTCGCTAACGGCACCTTCGGCCTGGCCTCAGGGTCCGCGTGGGACGCCCCCGACGCGGTGCTCCGTCATGGGACGTCTGTCGATCCATCGGAGGTTCAGTTTCAGCCCGGGACCTGGTTGGTTCGCGCCGCTGCCATCGTGCCCCTCNNCGCGCGCCGACCCGCCACTGCCCCGACGTCACCGACCGGCGAGACGTTTTCGGCGGGCAAACCCACAACGAGCACGACGTCGGACGCGGACTCCGCATCGAAGGCCGAAACAGCACCACGCTCCGCAGCGGAACCGGTCGCCGTCACGATCTCGATTTCGGGCGCCCCAGCTGACAAAATCCGTGACGTGGTGAAGGTGGCAGTAATGCCGCTCGCCGCGGCCGGCGCCTTACTTGAGGTCGATCTCGAGATCCGCGCGACCAACCAAGCCGGCATCTCCCGCAACACACTCGAACACGCCTCGTCGGGCTGGGGCGAAGCCCCGTTAGGTGTAGAGCACGACATCGCAGAATACTA
>QHBY01000037.1 GCA_003244245.1 Pseudonocardiales bacterium | reverse complement strand
AAAGACACCAGCCACCTAGCGGGGATCTAGCGGGGTGTCTGGGGCGGGGCGCGGGGTTCAGGAGCCGGTCTCGGTGGTGTCGTCGTAGCCCACGGCGCGGGCGATGTCAGCACGGAGGTAGCCGCGCCGGTTGCGACCGTGTCGCCAGATCTGGGTCGGGGTGATGGCGAAGCGGCGTAGCACCGTCGAGAGGTGCTCGGCGTCCCACTTGCCGTAGATCTGCGGGTCGTGGGTGGCTAGGCGGGATAGGAGTTCCTCGGTCCATAACCGGTCGTCCTGGCCGAAGAGCGAGAGCATGGTGACCGCGTGGAGCAGGGCCTCCACGCCGTCTCGGTCGATCAGCGCTGGGTCGACGATGTTGGCCGGCTCGGTTGTGTTGGCCGGGCTGGTCGTAGGGCTGGTGTGGTGGCGGTGGGCGCGGGCGGCGGCCCAGGATTGCGGGTCGATGCGGGGCAGTCCGGCAGCGGCCCGACGCTCGCCGCGTTCGCGGGCGTCGGACTCTTCGAGGGGGTGGATGGCGCTGATGAGAGGTTCCCGGTTGCCGGCGGTGGCCACGTAGGCGCGTCCGGCGTCGCCGGGGTCATCGGCGGTGGCCGGGTGGAGCCGGTCGGGTCGCCAGCCCTCGGCGAGCATCTGCGGACCGAGCACCAACCGGACGTCGGTGTGGCGGCAGGCGTGCAGGATGGCCAGCGCGGTGGTGTCGGCGATCGCCGCGCCCAGCGCGTCGGAGGTGGCCTCGGTCGCGGCCAGGATCAATGTCACCCGGGCCTTGCGACCGACCCGCAGCAACGCCACCGCCAGCGCCTTGGCCTTGTCGGTCAGCCGCGGGTATTCGTCGACAACAACGACGAGTGCTGGCCGGATCGGTGAGGGGATCCAGGCGGCGCCCATCCCGAGGTTGGCGAGCATCCGGGGCCGGCCCTCGGCGAGGGCCAGGGCGTCGGTCAGGGCGTCGGTGATCCCGCTGGGGTCGCGTTCCCGGCGTCCCACTGCGGACCCGAGCGCGTCGAGGCCGCATCCGGCGGGGTCGAGGTCCCAGACCAGCGCATCCGCGCACGCGGTGGCGGCGTCGGCCAGGGTGCGTAGGGTGGTGGACTTCCCCGCGCCGCTGGTGCCGATCACCACTGCGTGCACGCCGAGCAGCGGCACCACCAGTGCACTGCCGTCGATTCGCTGCCCGATCACGGCTCGTTCGGTGATGCTCACCGATCCGGGCGTGCGCACGGTGGGTGGTCCCATCCCCGCGAACGGGTCGCGTTCGGCCAGGCGCAGGACGACCCGGGCGCGCCGCGTGCGGTCGGGGGTGACCAGCAGTCCACCGGCGGGCAAATCGAGGTGGGTTTCCAGGTCGGAGGTCTTGGTGACGATCCCGGCCGGTGTCCCGGCCCGCAGCACCACCGCCACCTCCCACCCCCAGGCGGTGCGCCGGGCCTCCCCGGCCAGTCGTAACGCGATGGTTTCGGCGGCCAGGGCGCGGCGGAGGCAGTCGGCGGCCTCGGTGCGGGTGTGCGCGTCGGCGATCGGATACGGGTCATCCGGCCCCGGCTCCCCCCGCTGTTCACCCGGCTCGGGTTCGGGTAGCGGGCGTACCGCCCGCCCCACCCCAGCCAGCACCCCCACCACGACCGCCAGCACGGCGAGCACGGCGAGCGTGCCGTGGGCGTGGTCCAACCACCACAACCCCAGCCACCCGGCGAGGAGCAGCACGAGGGTGGCGATGCTGCGGCGAGTCGCGGCCCGGCGCCAGGCCACGATCGCCAGCCGTGCCCGGCGCGGCTTGTCGGTCTCGTGTGCCTCGCGCACAACCCCGGCGTACTCGGGATAGGCCAGGCAGTAGCGCATCACACGGGTCAGCAACCAGCCCAACCCGACCGCGGAGTGACGGAGCAGCCGAGCGAGTGCACCTGGCGACCAACGCAGCAACCGCAGCAGCAACCCACCCACCACGCCTGGCGCGGTGTGCACCAGCCACCCCGCCGCGTCCCGCAGGTGCGGTTCGACCCGGTGCCAGCACCACATGCCCACCCGGCCGATCACCCGCGCCGCCAGGCTGAGTGTCGTCAAGTGATCTGG
>QHBY01000036.1 GCA_003244245.1 Pseudonocardiales bacterium | reverse complement strand
TGCCGCACCGCCGACGACACGAATCTCGTAGTCAGCCCCGCACGACCCGGTCCGCCGATGTGTGCCGGCGGATGGCCGGCCGACCCGATGTATGTGGAGATGGGCACAGGCCGGACAGCGGCGGACCAGCAGCACCCACAGGTGACGTCTACCGGCCGGCGGGTGGAGTTCACCGACGGCGATGGGTGGTTCGTGTCGCCGTGTCGCGCTAGTCTGCGTGTGGAGTTGTTTGGTGGCGGCTTCGAACTTCTGGTGAGCGGCGGCGGTGTCCGGGTGGTGACCCGGCCCGCCGTTTCGCGCTGGCGGGGCTCTCATGCGGCTGGGTCCTTCCTCTTGTTCGCGGCCGCGGATGGTGCGCGGAGGATGTCGGCCATCCGACTTCGCTGCGGTTGGGTGATCGGCGGGAGTGCCTCCACCACGTTGCGGATGTAGTCCTCAACATGGGCCGGCGGGTGGCGCGCGTCCGGCTCTGGTCTCACGCGGTTAGCTCCATCTCGGCGCTGACCCGGGCGAGCGCACGGAGCAACGCGGCGTAGCGCAACGCTGGTGCGCCGCGCGGTGCTCGGCGGCTCTGCTCCCAGGACTGCAGAGTGGCCACAGCGACCCCGACACCTCGGGCCAACTCGCGTTGGCTCAACCGTGCCCGCTCACGGGTCCTTCGTGCCCGGCCGGTGACCGTCTCCTCCCGCACCCAGGACAGCGCGACCGCGTCGGCGAGGCCGTGACGGTCGGGGTGGATGTCGTGCTCGGCGTCGTGAGCCATGGAACGGAGGGTACAGCATTATCAGTCTATATGTACGCTAGTTCGTCAGATAGCTGTACCCTATCTGTGACACGGGGAGGCGCCACCCATGACGGATGAGATGACATATCGCTACGCTTCCCTCGTGCCCGGCCGATCTACGCGTGACATGAGCGAGGTACAGATCGTGATCACCTCAGATCAGGCGGGCTCGGGCCTCGCAGCTGAGGGTGGAGGCCCGCTCGGTGGAGGTCTATTCCTGGCGAACCGCTTCGAAGCGAAGGTGTTTGATCCCGAAATCCCGTATGAACTGACCATGACCGTGGCGGTATCTGGCGGCCGGCTGGCGTGCGAGTCACTCACCGTCGACCAGGTCCCCAACGGTCCCGCAGTAATCGGGACCGTGCTCAGATCGTTGGTGATCGACAGCTACCTCTCGCGGGTGCGAGAGCAGCTGGGAGAGCACAAGGGGGCGATCTTGGTCAGGAAGGTGACCGAGCGAACCTCGACGACAGTGGCATCCCGGGGAGTTACCTCCACCGAGTGGGCGCAGTTCGACCAATCACAGCGTCGCACTGGCCCGGTAAAGGCCTCTGACGTCGCGGAGTTGTATCGACGAGCACGGGCCAGCGCTGACCCGGCTGTCTACCGCGCGCCGACCGCCGCTGTGGCCCGCAAGCTGGGTATTGGCCGCAGCTACGCGGCTAGGCTCGTTTCCCGTGCACGAAAGGAGGGGCTCCTCGGCCCGGCCATACGGGGACGCTCTGGGGAGCAGACCGCTCAGCGGTAGTCGTCCTGTGCCTCGATCACCACGGTTTCAGGGTCGAAGTAGCGCCCGCCACGTCCACGTCCCTGCCTGCCTCGTTTGACCGTGACCTTGATCAGTAGGTCGATCAACGCGCGCTGACGGTCGATGTCCGCCGCGCGGAACACGGCGACGGGGTCCGTTGCGTCCGCGATACCCACTAGCGCGCCTCCGCTAGAGCGCCGCCCGATCTCAGACTCAAGGTCGCGGAGTTCCCGCTGCACCGTGTCGTTCGAGACCCTGAACTGGTCCGCCGTCATGCCGTACGCGGGGTCACCGAACATGGCCGCAACGGTCAGCCGTTGCCGGACGTACTGCTCCAGTGTCCCGTGATGCGCTGCCTGCTGGTAGCAGCGGCTGCAGAGGCCCCTAGCAACTATCGAACGAGGCTCATCGCACTTACCGCAGCTAGCGATACGTCTACGATTCGGCACATCAGCCTGCTTTCATCAGGTTTGATCACGCCCCGGGGCCGTTGACGCGGTCGCCGGGGTCTACCTACATTCTATCGTTTCCGCTGATGAGAGTGTTAGCTAACGATCCTGTCAGCTCATGTATTTCTGGTCGCTGGGCGGGCTCATAGAGGTAGCGGTGAAGTGGATCGGATGGCGCGAGGTAGCGGTGACCGGTACAAGCGGCACCAGGTTGCCCGCCGCGTCGAGGCCCCTTGGGTCCAAGCTCGGCGTGACGTGGTCGCGGGCGGCGGCGGCGGTGCGGAACGAAGCGATCACAGCGGAGATCAGCGGGAAGATCCCGGCGATGACGGTGCCCAGCGCGGTGATCGTGTCCGGGGCGGCATTCCCGAAGGTCTGCACGGCTTCGCCCTGGATTGACGTGAGTAATCCGAACGCGACGAGCGCTGAGACCACTCCGGACGCGGCGGCCACCGCGACGCCGCCCTTGCTCGCGGCGTCGGCCAGCGGGTTGGGGCGTTCAGAACTTGGCATGGGGAGCTCCTTGTTGTGCGGGTGTGTTCGCTGACTGGGGCTCAGCGGTGCCGGTGCAGGCTGGGTCGGGCCACCACCACGCGGTGCCTGGCGGTGAAGTGGATCGGATGGCGCG
>QHBY01000035.1 GCA_003244245.1 Pseudonocardiales bacterium | reverse complement strand
CGGAAAGCTCGGGCGCGACACCCAACCAAGCTACGAAACGACCCGGATGGAGCGAACCCGGTACGCACTAGTCGTCTCGCCAGACCCTCCTGCAAGAATCTGACCGGGAGTCTCCGCGCAGACCGCCTGCGGCGCCCGCGACACTGGCGAGCGCAGCGGCGGCGCACAATCAGGCCTCGAAGGGCGAGTAGGGGCGCTCGCCGCCGAGCACCTCAGCGTGGCGCTCGGCGAGGCGCGCCTTGAGCTCGAGCGGAGCGTCGCGCAGCTGGTGCGGCCAGCCGTAGGCGTCGAGGACCGCCTCGTCGAGGCGGCGGTGCAGCTCGGCGACCGGTCGCCAAGCGCCATCGTCGATCGCGTTGTAGAGATCGGTCAGGCCGATACCTTCCCGAACGGTGATCGTCTGGCGCTCCGATACCAGGCGAGCGGCGAGGTCCGCGATCCGGTCGCGGTACGCGGGAGTCGGCGCGGGCCAAGGGTACGTCTCGAAGCACGACGTGGGCGTGTAGCGGGGCCGCTCTTCGAGCGTGGACTTCTCCGCGTGCGCCCAGGCCTGATGCGGCGCGGCGGTCAGGACACCCATCGCGTAGTCGTCCCCGAAGGCGAAGACGTTGGTCAGGTTGCTCGGACAGACCTCGGGCGACTGCCAGGCGAAGAGGAAGCGCTTGCCTTGGGCGTTGCCCGCTATGTAGCGGCCCAGCGGCGCGAGCGCTCGGCGCATCTCACCGCGCGGACGCCCAAATCGCCACCACTGCTCGCGGAAGCCACGGTCGCGATTGCGATCCCGCTCGGGCTTGACCCGCTCGCGCACGAGCGCCATCGCCGCAGGCCAGCGCTCGGCCTCCTCGAGCGTTCGGAAAGCGAAGTCGATGACGAAGCGCCGCGATGCCTGAGCCGGCTCTTCGGTGATGTCGTCGCCGATGAGATAGGGGCGGACGACCTGCGTGTAGTCGGCGTCAGAGTGTGCGCGCAGCTCGGACCCCTCCTCCAGCGAGAGGTAGAAGTTGCCTGCGGGGATCGGCCCCTGGAACGAGCGGCCGAGGTTGGCCTCGAGAGTCTCGTACTCCTCCACGGCGAGCAGCGATTCCTGGAGCCGCGTACTGATGCCCACGACCTCACGGCCATCGAGCTCGAAGCGGTCGGGGGGTCGGGTCGGCTTATGCACACAGTTGACGATCGAGACGTTGACGACCGCCTCCCCCGGCCACTTCTGGCGGGAAATGGCGTCGGTGATGACCCCTCCCTGCTCGACCATGTAGTTGAGGCTGCTCGCGCGTGCGCGCCCCTGGCTGATCGAGTTGGTCCCGACCAGTCCCGCCCGGGCTCCCGGCTCCATCTGCTCGGCGGCCCGGCGGAACCAGTAGACGACGAGGTCCTGAACGCTCCCGAAGCGCTGCGAGAGCCATCGCACGCGCTCATCGCCCAGCACCTTGCGGAGGTTCTGGGACCCGTGGTAGGGCGGGTTGCCGATGATGGCGTCGGCCACCGGCCACTGCTCGCGGAGGGCGTCGCCGTTGACGACGCCCGAGAGGTCGGCGAGGGGAAGCGTGCGCTCCTCGAGATGCAGTTCCTCGACCGCGAGCCGGTGGCCCATCCACAGGGTCACGCGGGCGAGCGCCACCGCGAAGGTGTCGATCTCGATACCGCGGATGTTCTGGAGCGGGAAGAAGACGTTCAGCCGCGCCGCCTCGGAGAGCCCCGCCGCCCGCCGGAGGACCGCCTCGCGCTCGTGCAGCCTGCGCTCGATCCGTCGCAGCTCGCGGTAGGCGAGATAGAGGAAGTTTCCCGAGCCGCACGCGGGATCGAGCACCACGTAGCGCATGAGGTCGGCCTGGGCGCGCTCGGCCTCCCGGTGACTGGTGAGGTTCTCGATGCGCTCACGCCACGGCCGGACGATCGTGGGCTCGACGAGCTTCTGCATCTCGGCGGCGTGCGTGTAGTGCGCGCCGAGCTCCCACTGCTTGTCGTGGCCGAGCGTGCCCTCCAATAGTGCCCCAAAGATCTGGGGCTCGACCTCGCGCCAATTGAAGCCTGCAGCCTCGCGC